>CALMTT010000182.1 GCA_937872615.1 uncultured Verrucomicrobiaceae bacterium
ACAACAAAAAAGGGCCGGAGGTGATCCGGCCCTTTTGTTTAAACTGAGCGTTGATGGCTTACTTCGCAGCGAGGGCCTCTTTGATGGCCTCGATGACTTCTGGAGCATCGGGCTTCACCTTGGGCTCGAAGCGCTTGAGGATCTTGCCGTCCTTGCCGACGAGGAACTTGCCGAAGTTCCATTTCACATCGCCCGGGAAGGGTGATTCAGGACCGCTGAGCACCTGATAGATCGGGCTCTTCTCCGGGCCTTTGCACACGACCTTGTCGAACATCGGGAAGCTGACCTTGTATTTCGTGGAGCAGAATTCTTTGATCTCCTCGTTCGTGCCGGGCTCCTGCTTGCCGAAGTCATTGCAGGGGAAGCCGAGGACGGCGAGGCCGTGCTTGGAGAACTCTTTGTTCAACTGCTCGAGCTGGGTGTATTGCGGCGTGTTGCCGCACCTTGAGGCCACGTTGACGATGAGCATGACCTTGCCCTGGTAGGTTTTGAGGGAGGTTTCTTTGCCGTCGATGTCCTTCAAGGGAACATCATAGACCGACTTGGGCGCGTCCGCGGCGCTGAGGGCGACCGCGGCAAGGAGGGTGGTGGCGAGGGTGAGGATCTTCATAGGGGCGGAAAGAACGCCGCGAAGCTCTGAGCCTTGCATCGCAAGCGGTCGTTGACCGTTGCTGACGGCCAGTTTATGGCCTGAGCATGGCGCGAGGATCAATTCCCCGCGTTTTCTTTATCTTCGCAGATGCAGGGAAGGCCGTGAGAACCGGCCACAGTGGCGCTGCGGTATCGGGTCACAGACCTCCATTCGTGGGAAACCACGGAGCAAAGCCAATCGGGAGCAATCCTCGGTGAAGGCGGAGGCGAGGAAGACGGCAAATGCCGTCGGAAACCCGGAGTCCGAACATCTCTCTGCGAAGCTTTCATCGAACCAATGAACCCCAAAAACACATGTACCTCCAAAAACTGCGAGGAAGAGCCTTTGCGCTCTTTTTCACTCTCGGCAGCCTTCAGGCCGCCGAGCCTCAAAAAGCCGTCGAACTGACGGAACGCGTCGTCACTGCCACCAAAACCGAAACGGAACGCTGGCGCACTGCCAGCAGCGTCACGGTCATCGACCGGCAGGAAATCGACGACAAGCAATACCGCCGCCTGCCCGAGGCGCTGAGTCAGGTGCCCGGCCTGGCGATTGTCGATAATGGATCGCCCGGCACGCTCGCTGGCGTCTTCTTGCGAGGATCGACCACGCAGCAGACGGCCTTCCTGATCAATGGCAGGCCCATTCCGATGAACCTGGCCGGCTCCTTCAATCCCGAGACGATGGGACTCGACAACGTGGAGCGCATCGAAGTGCTCCGCGGCCCCTCGGCGAGCCTTTACGGCGGCAAAACCATCGGCGGTGTGATTAACATCATCACCCGCAGCGGCAAAGGCCTCGCGAAGCCGGAGCACTCGATCTTCTTCGAGACCGGCAGCTACGGCACCTTCCGCGAAGGCATCGCCTCGCGTGGCTCCATCGGCATCCTCGACTGGTCGGTCGATGGCCTGCGCACGGACATCCAGGGCCAGCGGATCAACAGCCAGCTCCAGCAAACCAACACCTCCGGCACGCTGGGCCTGCAACTCGCGGACTCGCTGCGTCTCGATCTCGACTGGCGTTACTATCAGGCTGAGGTGGGGAATCCGGGCAGCGTCTTCGCCGATGATCCGGATGACAACACGCTCAGCGAGTTCTGGAGCCTCTCGCCACGCCTCACGTGGGAGACCACGAAGCGCTGGACGCAGACGCTGACCTATCAAATGGGCAACTTCCGCCAGGTGGCCACGGGGAACACAAGCCCCTTCGGTCCCTTCGACAACCGCATCACCTCGCGAAACCACTTCTTCGAGTATCAGAGCGTGGTGCGTGTGACGGACAAATGGACGCTCACCGCTGGTGCGTGGCTGCAAGACCAAAGCTTCAATCGCTACAACGATGCCTCGCCGACCTTCTTCAATCCCGGTGGGCAGAGTTACGACATCGATCAGCATGAGACGAACTGGGCTGTCTTCCTGCAATCGCAGGCGGAGATCCTGCCCGGCTGGAATGTGGTCACGGGTCTGCGGCACGACAGCTACTCGGACTTTGCCGATGCCACCACCTGGCGTGCTGGCACGAGCTGGCGCATGCCTTGGACGCAGACCATCCTGCATGCGAACTACGGCACGGCTTTCGCGCCGCCCACGCCGCAGGATCGTGAAGGTGCCATCTGGGCTCCGTTTGGCGGCCAGTTGATCGATTTGAAGCCTGAACGCAGCCGCGGATTCGAGGTCGGCATCGAGCAGCCGATCGCCTCGGCGAACATGAACTTCGCGCTGACGTGGTTTCACAGCGATTTGCGCAACACCTTCGAGTTCGTCGGTGCTCCCGCCTTCCTGCAACCGGTTGGTCAGGCACGTCGCGAGGGCATGGAGTTCTCCGCCGCCTGGCAGCCGTGCAAAGAATTCGGCTTCAATGCCAGCTACACGTATTTGGAGTCGGACAATCTCACCACCGGCCGCCGTCTCGTGCGCCAGCCGCGGCACATGATCACCACCAGCATGACGCTGCGCCCGCAGGAGCGGCTCACCTTCACGCTCTCCGGCTCGTATATCATCGACCGCGAGGACTTCGATGCGGCCACCTTTGCCCGCATCGATGCGGAGGACTACCTGCTCGCCCGTCTGAGTGCGAACTGGCAGGTCAGCCAGCAGCTCGATGTTTTTGCCCGCGTGGAGAATCTCTTTGGCGATGATTACCAGGCCGTGGCCGGGTTTCCCGCCTTCGACACGGGTGCCTACGCGGGATTCCGGCTGCGCTTTTGATGCAGCCGTGCTAAATCAGCGCCGTGGCCAACCGCACAACGTCACGCTCTGATTCCCCTGCCGCGCTGCGCGAGCGGTTCATCCGCCGTGTCAGCGCGGCTTCTCCGTTTTATCAGATGTTCGATCATCTGCCGGATCTCGCGTTCTTTGCGAAGGATCGCGATTTCCGCTTCATGTGCGCCTCGCGTCGCTTCATGGACCGTTTTGGCTTTCACGATGAAAACGACATCGTGGGCAAAAACGACTTCGATCTCTTCCCGGACCGTCTCGCCGAGAATTTCCGTCGCGATGACGAGGAGGTCTTCGCCAGCGGAAAGCCGAAGCTGAACATCGTGGAGCTCTTTTTCACCGATCAGGGCATTCCCGATTGGTTTGTGACGAACAAGCTCCCGCTCTTCGATGACAAAGGCCGCGTCATCGGCCTGATGGGCACGGTGCAGAGCTTTGAGGGCAAAAAACAGGTCCTCCAGCCTTACCTGCAAATCGACCGTGCCCTCGCCTACATCCGCGAGCACTTCCGCACCGGCGTGTCGATCACCGAGCTGGCCGAAATCGTGCATCTTTCCCCGCGACAGCTACACCGGAAATTCGTCGAGACCTTCGGCGCCAGCCCGCAGGCCTTCATCATGAAGCTGCGCATCCAGGCGGCCTGCGAGGCGCTGCAAAAAGAGGGCGCTCAAATCGGCGAAGTGGGCCGCGAACTGGGCTTTTGCGATCAAAGCGCCTTCACGCAGCATTTTCACCGTCACATGGGCATGACGCCGCTGCGCTACCTGCGGCAATTTCGCCTTCGACGGGCCTGAATTTCCGTTTGCCCTCCGCCGCAAGTCCGCCTAAAGACTGCGCCCCACGACTCCGCGCGGTTAGCTCAGTGGTAGAGCATTGCCTTCACACGGCAAGGGTCGCAGGTTCGAACCCTGCACCGCGCACCATCCTTCCAAACTGAAAAGGATGCCTCCAAAGACCTCACGGCCACAACGCGAGGATCAGCACGCCTCCCACGAGCGCCACGCTGAAACCCGTGAGGACCGGCTTCACAAACGCACGCGCACCGAGCAGCATGGCCAGCGCCATTTTGAAGGCCATGTTGGCCATGCCACCGAGCAGGATCATGCGCCAGCCGGTGGCTGCTTCGAGATTGCCGGTACTCACCAACCGCGCGGTCGAGAGCGTGATGGCATCCATGTCCGTGAGGCCGGAGAGCGCTGCCGCGGCATAAAGGCCGGAATTTCCCCAATGCTGCCTCGCCGCGGCGACGACAACGAGCACCACGGCATACAGCAGGCCGAAAAGCACCGCGCTTTTCAACTCGGACGGAGGCGGCTCATCCGTGTGATGCTGGCTCTGCTTTTCGGAGAGCCGGTGTGACACGGCCGCCACCAGCCCAAACCACGCCATCATGGCCAGCAGAGGAGGGAGAAGCAGTTCCATGTGTCCCGGTGCCGCAATGACGACCTCCACGATGACCCGCACAAACACCACCGCGGAGGCGATGAGGGCGATCGCGGCCAGACAAATACCGCACGCTCCCCGATCACGGCTGCGGCGGGCAAGACTGGCCGTCGTGGCCGTGCTGGAAACGAGTCCGCCCAAGAATCCCGACAGCGCCGCACCACGGCCTGCGCCGAGAAATTTGCCCGCGAGATAGGCAGCGAGGCTGATGCCGACGATGAGCACCACCATGAGCCAGATGGAAAAGGGATTCAGCACGCCGAGATAGCCCATTTCGCGATTCGGCAGCGCCGGCAGGATCACCAGCGCCGCGAGCACCAGCCGCGCGATCTCCCGAAGGTCATCCTCGCCGATCCGGCGCACCATGCCGTGCAGCGTCTTCTTGCTTTGCAGCAGCACCATGACACTGCCTGCAATGACCACGGCCTCCAGCCGGTGATCGAGCACCGTGAGTGCCCCGGTGGCAAACATGACCAGCATGGCCACCTCCGTCGTGAGGCCCGAATCCGGCTCTGGAGACCTCCATTCGGTGATGTGGGCCACAACGACCAAAGCGCCGAGCGCCACAAAAGCCGCGCCAAGCACCCAGCCGCCATGTGAAAGGCCCAGCAAGCCCGCGAGCGCACCAAACAAGCTGACCAGCGCAAAGGTGCGGATGCCGGCGATGCGTTTTTGCACCCACTCACGCTGCAGCCCCACCAGCAGCCCCAGCCCCAGCGCGATGCCAAAAGACTCAAGGAGGTCCATAGAGGAGGGCATGGCGGCTGGCGGGTTCATTGAAGGTAAAACGGGCATGTCCGGCCTGCTGTGGCACAAATTTCCCGCGGGGATGGTTGACGCCCGTCATTTAACCTCGTTTAACTACCCGGGTTAACCTTGCTCGCATGCCTCCGAATGAATTTCTTTCCCCGGGTCTCCAATTAGGACTCGAACACACCACGCTCACCGGCTGGGTCATCTGCGGAATCCTCGCGCTGCTCTCGGTGTTCAGTTGGTCGGTGATGCTCGGCAAGCATGTGCTCGTCTCGCGGGCGCAGAAGGCCAACTTGAGCTTCCTGCGTGCCTTTCGCGAGAGCAGCCACCCGCTGGCCTTGTTTCAAAAGAACGAGCATCAGGAGCGTTCGCCCTTCGATTTGATCTACCACGAGGCCGCTCGTGAGATGGCGTATTATTTGACGGGCGATGAAGAGCCTGGCGATAGCTTTTCGACCCGTTTGCAAGGCGCAGGCCGCATCACGCCCTCACAAATGGGCGCCGTGCAGACGGTCATGGAGCGTTGTGTGGCGCAGGCTGCGTTGCGATTGGAGGATCGCATGGGCACCGTCGCCACCGTGCTCACCACGGCACCCTTCCTCGGGCTGCTCGGCACCATCTGGGGCATCATGGATGCCTTCAGCGGCCTCATGCATGCCACGGGTGATCAGGGGCTGGCCTCGCTCGCGCCCGGCGTGTCCTCGGCGCTGCTCACCACCATTGCTGCGTTGCTCGTGGCCGTGCCCAGCCTCATCGGTTACAACTACCTCGTGAACCGCATCCGCGGCATGATCGTGCGCCTCGACAACTTCGCCGCGGAGCTCAGTGGTGCTTTGGACAAGGCCTTCGTCGATCATCGCTTCAATACCGAGCCGCTTCCGAGCATCAGCACCTTCGCCGCGCCGAGCATGCCCTCCTTCGGCGGTGCCGCCAGCGGCTCAATGCCTGCTCCGGCCTTCCGTTGATCTCTTTCCGGCATGAAACGCGTCTCAAACCAACGCCAGCTCCGGCTCATCACCGAGATCAGCATCACACCGCTGGTCGATCTGGTGCTGGTGCTGCTGTTTGTCTTCATGCTGGCCGCGCCGCTGTTGAAGCGCGACAAGACACTCCAGCCGCCGCAGCCCTCCGTGGTGCTCGGCGAGGAGGTTCCCAAGTCCTCCGTGCGCTTGTTTGTGCACAAAGACCAGTCCGTGACCCTCGATGGTGCCATGCTGGCCCGTGCCGCGCTGCCTTCCGCCCTCAAACAACTCGTGGCACAGCGACCCGGCGCTGGTGTCGAGGTGCGCATGCATCGTGATTTGAGCGTACAGCAGCTTGTCGATGTCATGGACATGCTCTCCGCCGCCGGCATCCGCAAGACAGCGGTCGTCACGCATGCCGACGAGCCCTGATCCCCGCCTTCATGAATCCCAAACGCGCCTCCACCCTCGAACCGCTCGCCCCCGCGGCGCTGCTGGTGCTCGCGGTGCACGCTGTGCTGGTGATGCTCGTCGTATGGGGATGGCAGGAGGCGCATCGCCCCATGTCCAATGGCCAGCTTGTCTGGTTGAATCCGGCGGACTTTCATGACCCGATCGCGGGTGCTGAACCGCCCAAAGCCGTGCCCGCCAGGCCGCCTCGTTATGATCGGCCCCATCGAACCGCAGCGTC
>CALMTT010000183.1 GCA_937872615.1 uncultured Verrucomicrobiaceae bacterium
TGTCATCACGACCTACCCTTATGTCGCCTATAAAGCCACCAAGGCGGCGATGGTGTCTTTCACGGAGCAGATCGCCTATCAGAACGCGCAATATGGCATTCGCGCCAACGTCATTCTTCCGGGACTGATGAACACGCCGATGGCGGTGGATACGCGCGCACGCGAATTTAGCAAGACGCGGGCCGAGGTTGAGGCCGCCAGCGGGCTTGGAGTCCGCTTTCTTGCCGACCTGGGACTGGCCCATGAAGGTGGCGCCTTCTTCGATGGAGAGCGTGCCCGCGGCGATGTCACCCACGAGGATGGCATTGCTCTTCAGTTCGCAGCGCTCGGTGACGGTGATGTTGCCCTCGACCTTGCCGAAGATGATGACGCTGCGGGTCTTGACCTCGCCCTTGATGAGGGCGTTTTCACCCACCGTCAGGCTGCCGTCGGAGAGCACTTCGCCCTCGATTTTGCCGTCGATGATGAGGTCGTGGGAGAACTTGATCGAGCCTTTGATCTCGACGTCGTTGGAGAGGACGTTTTTGCTGGATGTCATGATGGGTGCGGAGTGAACGCGTTGGGGTGGTGCAGAGGGAGCGGGTGCGGCGGAGAGGATGGGAGCACGCTCGGCCACGGGAGCCGGCGCGGGAGCCTCGACGCGTTTGTCGTCCTTATGCGCTTCTGATTGTCCGATAATTTGCCTGAGCATGAGGCTGAAAATATAGGCTTCCAGCCCATTGAGTGTCAATCACCTGACGTGTTTATTTTTCGTGGACCCGTAGATTTTGTCACAAAGTAGCTCTTTCATGCTTGGCAGGGGCGTTCAGGGCGGCAGTATCGGGCCGCATGCCGGGCCTGCCGCTCTCCATCTCCATCATCTCGCTCAACGAGGAGAAAAACCTGCGCCGTTGTCTCGCCAGCGTGGCCGGGCTGGCATCGGAAATCGTGATTTTGGACTCGGGCTCCAAAGATCGCACGGCAGAGATCGCCGCGGAGTTCGGGGCTCGATTCATCCACCAGGACTGGCTGGGCTACACAGCGCAAAAGAACCATTGTTTGGAGCTTTGCACGCAGCCGTGGATCTTGAATCTCGACTGCGATGAAGAGGTCTCCACCGAGCTGGCGGCCTCCATTCGGGCGTTTTTCGAGCGTGGTGAGGCCGAGAAGCATGCCGGAGCCTCGATGGCACGGCGCACGTGGTTTCTCGGGCGATGGATCTACCACGGTGATTGGTATCCCGATCGCAAAACGAGGCTCTTCCTCCGTGAAGGCAGCCGCTGGGAAGCGGATGGCGGTGGACAGGTGCATGAGCGGCTCGTGGTGAAAGGGAGCACGACCTCACTCGCTGGCGACTTGCTGCATTACTCCTTCCAAAACATCCGCCACTACCTCGTGAAGCATGTCGATTACTCCGGCGTCTTTTTGAGCACGCAGCAGGCGAAACAGAAGCGCTGGTCCCTGTTGCATACCGTCTTCCGGCCGCTGTGGCGCTTCACACGGGCTTACTTCCTGCGTCGCGGCTTTCTCGATGGCTTTCCGGGTTTGTGGATTGCGGTGGCGACGGCTTTTTTTGCCTTTGATCGCTATGCGCGGCTTTATGAAAGCGAGATTGAGGCACGTTCAAGCAGCACTGGCGCATGAAGATCGCCCTCCTCCACCATCAAATCATCCGCGGCACCGGAGTGGAGGTGTTTCTCATCGAATTCGCCAAGCGCCTTGCCACGGCCGGGCATCAGCTTACCTGCGTCACCACGCTTACCACGCCTGAGATCGGCTCCACGCTGCCCTGCGAATGGAAAATGCTCCCGCGAGTCCGCGGCAGTGCCACGATACGGATGTGGCACTTCAACCGCCTCGCGCCTCGGGCAGCCCGCGAGGCCGGTGCGGACGTGAGCATCGGCTTTGGCCGCACCTGCGTGCAAAGCATCCATCGCAACGGCACAGGCTGTCACCGGCTTTACGGACGGCTTTTGCCTCTTTGGCAGCGTTTCAGCGTGAAACACCTCTACGAGCTGCATCTCGAGAAAAAGCTTCACACCACATCGGGCACGCCTTCGCTCGTCACCAGCTCCGCACGCGTCGCCGCGCAGCTTCAAGGCATCTACCAAACGCCGGCCTCCCGCTTTCACATCCTGTCACCACCAGTTGAATCGCAGGTCTTCAAACCCGCCGATGATCGCGCCAACCTTCGCGAGCTCCTGTGTCGGAAGCTGCAAACCGATCCTGCCAAGCCGGTGCTGCTGTTTGTGTCACTCAGTCATCGTCGGCGAGGTCTCGACCCCTTGCTTGAAGCCATGCAAAAGCTCGACGCCACGCTTTGGATCGTGGGGAAGAGCCTCGGCCCCGTCGCGCAAGGCCTCATTCGCGGTTTCGGCATTGCGGACAAGGTGCGGCATGTGCCCGTCACGAGCCAGCTCATCGAGCTGTATCAAGCCGCGGACTGGTTCATCCATCCCACGCAATATGACGCGTTCTCGCCGACGGTGCTGCAAAGCATGGCCTGCGGCCTGCCCGGCATCGTCTCGGTGATGGATGGTGCCGTCGATCACATCCAGAACGGCGAAAACGGCCTCATGCTCTACCACCCGCAGCAACCGGTCGAGCTCGCCGCACGCATTCAAGAAGGCATCGACCTCGGTGAGAGCGAGCGTGCCCGCCTTTCGCAAAACGCACGAGAAAGCGTGCTGCCGCTCACTTGGGACAAACACATGAGCGAGTGGCTCGAGGTCATCGAAGCATCGCGCTACTGAAGTCTCGGCAGCAGCGGCGGATACACCCAGGTCTCTTCTTCGAGATGCTGATCCGCGGTGCCTTCTTTCCAATCCGCCTTCGTGATGACCTGCCAAAGGCCATCAACCGGCACTTTGTCCTTGTTCACGAGGTTTTTGATCTCCTGCACGCGCACTTGATACATCACGCCATCTTCCTGCACCGGGTCCGGCTGCTGCGGACGAGCCCCGACGGCCGTGAGCGCGATCAAACGCGTCGTCTCCGCCGTCAGCGCAGCCATGCGATCATGAATGCGGATGTCCTGCCGGATGATGTTTGAGGTCTCGCCGGACCTTTGAATCGCCTCTGCCAATGCCACCACCGCCAGACTGAAAATCGCCAGCGCGATCACCGTCTCCAGCAAGGTGAAGCCGGAGCGGCGTGGTGATGGGCGAAGGTGCAAACGCATGTCCTGTTTTAATTCAAATCGTCACGCGAGGCAATCACCGCCTCCTTCTCGCCAGCAGCCCGGCGAGGCCCAGCAGCACGAGCAGCGTGCGAGATGGTTCTGGGACTCCGGAGGGAATCTGCGGCGTGGTGCTGCCATCGACGGGCTTCAGGCCGGCGCGATCGTATTGCGCCTGCGTTTCCAGCACGACGGCACCCGAGTAAGGCGTGACGAGCTGATGCTGCGCGGCCTTTTGAGCTTGAGCCTCGGGCACTTGATCGCGGCCTTGGAAAGCGGCCATCACTTCGGTGAAGACCGCATGACGAGAGAGCTGATCCCAAACCTGCAGCGCATCGGAAGGCGCGGCGGAAACATGACTAAAGACGCGTTTCAGCGACTTGCCGCCATGCACACGCTGCAACTCCGCTGCCAGCCCTGCCGCGCTGCCATCCCAACGGCCGCCGCTTTGCAGCGCGGTGGTATCGTAAAGGTCTTCGAGCAGCTTGTTTCGCCCCTGCGCGAGTCCGATGGCGTGAATGACCGGCGGCGCGGCATCGCGCTCGAGCAACTGCGCGATGACCTCCTTCCCTGTCATGTCCACCGGTTGGGGGCCGTGGAGCCACACGACGGCGGCTTGGCCGGATGATTGCCGGGCGTGCTTCAAAGCCGCCTTCAGTGCTGGAACGGCATCGCGACCGCCGCGGAAGGTCTGCGGTCTCAATGCATCCGCTTTCACCTCGTCCCATCCCGCATCGGTGCTGACCACGATCTTCGTCAAAACCTCCGCTGGCAGTTTTTGCAGCGCTGCACGGATCATCGCGGCATGCGGTGCCAGTTTCGCCGAGGCATCGATGACGACGATGAGCTGCTTTTTGGCCTCCGCGGCCTCGCTGAGCTCCTGCACGACAAACTTCGACTCCGAGCCCGCCAAGGCATCTTCCGCCCAAACCTTCGGCGCAGGCTTTTCCTTCGATTCGAAGGCCAGATCCGCGATCTGCGCATGCCGCACCTCCTCCTGCCAGCTCCACAGGCCGTCCTTGCCCTTCACCGCGTCCGTGGCCTCGGAATTGTCCGCCAGCGGCGCTTTCGACTGCACCCACACGGCGTGCTTGAGGCCTTCGGCGATGACGAAATTGCGATCAATGATCAGCGGCATGCGCAGACCGCTTTCCACAGGCGCGGTGATGCCGAGGCGGATCTTCATGAGGCCGTTCGGCGGCACGGGAAAGCACTGCGTCATCACGCGGTCCGGCCCCACCATGTTCACCATCACCGGATCACGCCGCTCCACTGTCACGACTTGCTTGTAAGCCGCCTTCACCGCGGACTTCGCACCAAAGGCCGCCTCGCGTGGCTCGCCATCAATCCACAGCGTGAGCCGGCTCACGCAACCGCCCGGCGGCAGCAGCATCTGGCAGCGTGCCTCCTGCGCGTTCGCGTGCGTGTTGCGAAACTCCAGCGTCCATTCGCCGTGAGCCAGAGCCGAGGGCGCATCGACATGCCAGTCCATCCGCGAGCTCGCCAATGACAGGCCTTTGAGACGTGCGCCCACCTCGTCACCGCCGCGTTGCTCATCCCACGCGAATCCATCGCGTGACGTATCCTCTCTCCAGGCAAGTCCACGACTCGATCCCGAGGCCGGACGTGCCGGCGGGATGTCACTGAATGGCGTGCCAGTCACCCGAAAATAGATCGTGCGCAGCGTCTCCTCGCCGAAACCGCTCGTCGTGAGGCCCGTGTTTCGCAGCAGCATGCCGCCGAATCCGTTTCGACTATCAAAGAAATGCCCGAGAGGTCCAAACTTGCCCGGCGAGCCTCCTGAATAACATAGACGATGCAGAAACGCCTCCTGCCCCGGTGTTCGCAAAGCTTCAAACGCCTCCTGCTCTCGCTCGGAATCACGCAGGTGCGTCTCCGCCGCCAGCAATCGCTCGTGCACCAGCACCATCGGCAGTTCCGCGATCACCACCAGCAGGCCACCGGCCAGCAAACCACCGATCCACCAGCGCCGCTCATTCCATCGCCACACTCGCCGGATCGAGCCGAGCCACACCACGAGAGCCGCGATCGGCCCCGTCATGGCCAGCACCAGCAGCGGGATGATCGGCTCGCCAATCGCCAGCACGGAAAAGGGTGTCATGATCACACCCACGAGATTCATCGGCCCCATCGCCGCCACGTAGAGCAATGCCGAACCGAGCACCAGGCCATGCGCCACCGTGCCGATGCGCTTCCACCGCTCATCTTCGCGCTTTTTGGCCACCGCCACCAGGGCCAGGCCCACCGGCATCAGCAGCACGAGCAGCGCATGTCGCCAGCTTGGTATGGGATCAAAGATCTGGCCGGCGCAGGCATGCGTGAGCAGCTCCATGACCAGCGAGTGCAGCGGCAGGAAGACGCCGGCGGTGAAGATCACATTCCAGACAAAGGCGAAGAACCGTTTCATCCGCCGAGGCTATCGAACGGCATCAAAAATGTCCCGTGAAATCCCGGTGAAAAGGCCGCCGCGGCCTGTCACTCCACGTTTTGCGCCTGCTCGCGGATCTTTTCGAGCTCCGTCTTCGCCGTGACCACGTGGTGGGCGATCTCGGCGTTGTTGCACTTCGAGCCCATCGTGTTGAACTCGCGGAAAAACTCCTGCATCAGGAAATCGAGGCTGCGGCCCACCGGCTCGCCTGAGGCCAGATAAGCGCGAAACTGCTTCACATGGCTCGCCGCCCTCGAAAGCTCCTCCGAGATGTCCGTGCGGTCTGCGAAGAGGGCGATCTCCTTCACGAGACGCTCGTCATCGAGCGGCAAAGGCAGGCCCGCGTCCTCCAAACGCTGCCGCAGGAGCTTTCGCTGCGCGTCCGGCACCGTGACGGCTTTTTCGCGAATCGAGGTCAAAAGAGCCTCGATGCGGCTCATGCGCTCCTCCATGTCCTCGCGGAGGTGCGTGCCCTCGGTCTCGCGCATGAGGTTCATCTGCTTCAAGGCAGCGGCCACGGCCTCCTCGATGAGCGGCCAGGCCTGCTCGGCCGAGGTTTCCGCCTGCTGAAGGCCCACTACGCCCGGCAGCCGCATCAAATCATGCAGCGAGACCTCCGCGGGGATCTCCAGCTTCACCGCCAGCGCATGCAGCGCATGATAATACTGCTGCGCCAGCCCGTGATCGACATTCACCGCGTTCGATGAGATATCCGCGAGCGACTCCGACCGCACCGTGACATTCACGCGACCGCGTGAAACACCCGTCGCCACCAGATTGCGCACATTCGCCTCCAGTTCTCCGAGCTCACGCGGCAGGCTCACGGCCACCTCGAGCTGCTTGCGGTTCACCGAGGCACACTCCACGGCCCACGACACGCCATCACGCCGTGCCTCGCCCCGTCCGAATCCAGTCATGCTTTTCATCCGGGCAGCTACAGCGGGATTTCACAGGGCGCAAGGCAGCGGGCACATCCGGACGCAATAGCGCCTTGCACCAAGCTCCCTGCTTTCTAGTCTCGCGCCCCTATGGCAAAACCTGCGCTTGGAAAAGGACTCGGAGCACTCATCTCGGCACCCACCGTGGGCGGGGTGGCGCGTCCGCCCGTGCTTTCACAGCCCGCCCCGGGGGATGTCGTGCAGCGTGTGGCGCTCGAATTGATCGTCCCCAGCCCGCTGCAGCCGCGCAAAGAATTCGTCAAAGAGCAGCTGGCCGAGCTGATGGACTCCATCCGCGAGCACGGCATCATCCAGCCGCTCATCGTCCGCCGCGTGGCGGGCAAGCTCGAGCTCATCGCCGGTGAGCGCCGCTTCCGCGCCTCCCGCGAGCTCGGCCTCAAAGAGGTCCCCGTCATCAGCCGCGAGGCCAGTGACAAGGACGTGCTCGAGATGGCCCTCATTGAGAACCTCCAGCGCGAGGGCCTCAACCCCATCGAAGAGGCCCAGGCCTATGCCCGACTCTCGAAGGACTTCAGCATGAAGCAGGAGGACATCGCGCAGCGTGTGGGAAAAAACCGCGCCACGGTGGCCAACGCCATCCGCCTGCTCGACCTGCCGACGCCGGTGCAGGACATGCTCTCCTCCGGAGCCATCACCACCGGCCATGCAAAGGTCATTCTCGGTCTCAAACAGACCGACGAACAGCTCCAGCTCGCCAAGGAGATCGTCCAGAAGAGCTACACCGTACGCGCCACGGAAAAGGCGGTGAACGCCATCCTCCATCCGCCGCCTCCGAAGGCACCGAAACCGGCCGAAGGCGAATTCGACCGCGCCATTGCCGCCGTGGAGCAAAAGCTCGTCTCCCACCTCTCCACCAATGTCGCCATCCATCACGGTGACAAAAAAGGCCGCATCGAGATCGACTACTACGGCGCCGAGGACCTGAATCGCATCCTCGCCCTCCTCGGCGTGGAGGAAGAGCGTTTCTAATGACCGAATTCGAAGTTGCATGAGAACGCCTACGCTTCGCCATTCGGCCTTCGGCATTCTCTCGTCATTCGTCATTCTGGTTTTGTCATTCCTCAGCTCCTGCTCGCCAACTCCCGCCGCCCACCCTGCCGAACCCACCGTCCGCAGCTTCCTCGAACGCTACTTCTCCACCTGGTCGGCGAAGGACATGGACGGCTACGGAGCCTGCTTCCATCCCCAAGCCCGCATTTCCTTCGTGCAAAGCGGCGTGCCGCAGACCCAGGGGCTCACCGATTTCCTCCACGGGCAAAAAATGGGCCACGCCACGGCCCGCGAGCCCATGACCGAGGTGCCCACCGATATGAAAATCCTCATGGACGACCGCACCGCGCAGGCCTCCGTGCGCTGGAAGCTCACCCAAGGCTCCCGCATCGTCACCGGCACGGATTGCTTCACGCTCATCAAGACCCCGGAAGGCGGCTGGGCTATCATGAGCCTCGTTTTCTACAACGACTGAGGCTCACTCCTCCGCCGCGCCTTCCTCGTCGGAGGCCGCCAGGTCGACCTCGGCATCGAAGCCCCAGTCGTGGTCGCCT
>CALMTT010000184.1 GCA_937872615.1 uncultured Verrucomicrobiaceae bacterium
ATGCTGCCGTCGGCCTGCTGGTAGGTTTCGACAAGGGCCACGAAAAGGCGGGCCAGAGCCGTGCCGGAGCCGTTCAGCGTGTGCGGCACGCGGTTTTTGCCGGCCTCGTCCTTGAAACGCAGGTTCATGCGGCGGGCCTGGTAGTCGCCAAAGTTCGAGCAGCTCGACACTTCAAGGTAAGTGCCCTGTCCGGGTGCCCAGACCTCGATGTCGTAGGTCTTCGCCGAGCCGAAGCCGATATCGCCGGTGCACAGCTCGATGACGCGGTAGTGCAAACCGAGGAGCTGCAGCACCTTTTCAGCATGGCCGGTGAGCGTTTCGAGCTCCGCCATGCTGGTCTCCGGCGTGGTGATCTTCACCAGCTCGACCTTGTCGAACTGATGCATGCGAATCAGGCCACGCGTGCCAAGGCCCGCGCTGCCTGCCTCGCGACGGAAGCAAGGCGTGTAGGCCGCGTAGTTGATCGGCAGCTTGTCATGCGGCACGATTTCCTCGCGATGCAGATTCGTCACCGGCACTTCAGCGGTGGGGATGAGGTAAAGATCGTCCTCGGGGCTGTGATAGACTTGGTCGCCGAACTTCGGAAGCTGGCCGGTGCCGACGAGGCAATCCGGTTTGACCAGCAGCGGCGGGCTCACCTCTTGATAACCATGCTGCGTGGTGTGCAGGTCGAGCAGGAAATTGATCAGCGCACGCTCGAGACGAGCACCGGCTCCTTTATAAACAACAAACGCGCTGCCGGTGATTTTGACGCCAGCCTCGAAATCGATCATTCCGAGGGCTCCGGCGACATGCGTGTGGTCCTTCGGCTCAAACGCAAACTCCGGCTTCGAGCCCCAAACTCGCACCTCGGGGTTCTCCTCGGCGCTATGCCCCACGGGGCAGGCCTCGTGAGGCAGGTTCGGAATGCTGAGAAGCAGGTCACGCTGCTTTGTGTCGCTCACATCGGCCTCGCGACCGATCTCATCGATGCGTTCGTTGATCTTGCGGACCTCCGCCTCGATGGCGCTGGTGTCCTGGCCGTTCTTTTTGGCCATGCCGATCTCTTTGCTGATGCGGTTGCGATCGCCCTGGAGCTTCTGGCGCTCGGTCTCGGCGCTGCGACGCTGCGTGTCGATCTCGAGTACCTGATCGACGAGGGACGCATGATCGCCGCCACGGTTGGCGAGGCGTTGTTTCACAGAGTCGGGATTGTCGCGCAGCAGTCGGATGTCGAGCATAGGGGCGCGGAGACTAGCGGGTGTGGTGGAAGATTGCAAATCCGCGCTCTTCGGCCACGCTGAGACCAATGATCTACCTCGACGCCAATGCCACGACGCCTGTCGATCCAGCGGTGCTGGACGCGATGATGCCGTTTTGGCGGGAGAACTGGGCGAATGCCTCCTCCAGCTATGCCGCGGGGCGGAAAGCTCGGAAGGCCGTGGAGTCGGCGCGAGAGCAGGTGGCGGCCTTGATCGGCGCGGAGACTCGCGAGGTCGTTTTCACCAGCGGTGCCACGGAGTCGATCAATGCCGTGCATGCCTCCGTGCGGCATTTGTGGCCTGAAAAGAAGCTTCTCATCACCACGAAGACCGAACACGCCGCAGGCCTCGAATGCGCCACGCGATGGCAGCACAGCGGCGGTGAGGTCCGAATGCTCGGCGTGGATCAAAACGGCCTCATCGACCTCGCGGAATTGCGCGAGGCCTTGCAAGCCTCTCCCGCGGCCCTCGTCTCCATTTTGTGGGCGAACAACGAAACCGGCATCATTCAGCCGATGCGCGAGATCGCCGAAATGGCGCATGAACAGGGTGCCTTGGTGCACGCCGATGCGGTGCAGATGATCGGCAAGGCTCCGCTCAATGCGAAAGTCGATTTTCTCAGCCTCAGCGGACACAAATTTCATGCGCCGAAAGGCATCGGGGCCTTGTTCGTGAGCCAGCGAGTGCGCTTTGAGCCTTTGCTGATCGGTGGCGGTCAGGAAGGCGGCCGACGCAGCGGCACGGAGAACGTCCCCGGTATCGTCGGGCTCGGCAAAGCAGCCGAATTGGCGAAGACGACCTGCTCCAGCGAGCTTCGCGATACCTTCGAAACTCAACTCATGCGCGAGTGGCCCGAGGCGGTGATTCACGGCCAGCAGGCCCCGCGACTGCCCACGACTTCGAGCATCTGTTTTCCCGGCATCGACGCAACGGGCATGCTCATCCTGCTCGATCAGGCCGGTGTGGCCTGCTCCGCCGGATCGGCCTGCCACACGGCCACCTTGCATCCGTCCCACGTGCTCGAAGCGATGGGCTATGATGCCAAGCATGCATCCAGCACGCTGCGCTTCTCCTTCAGCCGCATGAACACCGCCGCTGAGACCCGGCAGGCGGCTGAGATCGTCCTCCAATCGGCTCGCAAACTGCACTCGCTGCTCAGCGGCGATTCACCACTCGTCACCTGACCTATGACACGACTCTTGTTGCTTCTTCTGCCTGTTCTCGTGATGACGGGTTGCACGCGTGATGCCTTCGTGAAAGCTATGGCGGGTCCTCAGGTCCTCCTTTCGTATGATGACTTTGGTCCCGAAAGCCTCGCCTCCTCACTCCTCGGGCCGCGCACGGGCAACACTCCCGTCATCGTGCATCACGGCCGCACTCGTCTCACCCCGGGCCAGCCCCAGCTGAACACACTGCTGGCCATGAACTACCTCCGCCGCCAGCATCGCCACGCTCAAGACGCAATGCTGCGCCAAAAGCTGGCCACCACCTACTCGCGCATCTATCCCATCTACCGCAACCGGCGTGATGCGATGGTAGGCGGTCCGGGCGGCTCTTACGGACGAATGGGAATGAACCGCGCCTTCATCCTGCCTCCGATGCCGCCGTCACTCTGAACGGGTGAAGTGCTCGATGATATTCGTCACGATCTCGTCTGGCGTGGCATCAATGGAGATTCTCACGAGGTCCGGCGTCGCCTGCAAGGTGGCCAACTGGCTTTCCAGAAGACTCAGCGGCATGAAGTGCCCTTTTCGTGCCGCCATGCGGGCGGTGATCAGCTCGCGAGAGCCATCCAGCAGCACAAAGGCGATCTCTTCGTCGCCATCTCCATCCCGCAAGCGGTCGCGATAAACCGGCTTCAAGGCCGAGCAGCCCAGCACATGCACCGGTGTCTTCCCGCGCATGTCCACGATGCGCTGCCGCAGCGTGGCATACCATGGCCAGCGATCCTCATCCGTCAGTGGCGTGCCGGTGGACATCTTCGCCTTGTTCGATGGCGGATGATAATCATCGCCATCATCAAAGACACCGCCGAGCCTCTCCGCCAGCAGACGACCAATCACCGATTTGCCACTGCCCGACACGCCCATCACGACAATGGTCGGCGGCAAAGAATGAGACAAAGAAGACATGGCGGCAGTTTCAGGCATCACGCCCAGTGACACGAAGCGGTTGGCATTTCAAGTGAGGCCCACCACCGCCTTGATCACACCGCTCGAAGGCTTGAGCCACACGTCCATCTGCTCCGGCAGCGCCCCAAAATCGCACCGATGTGAAATCCACGGCCGCGTGTCGATCTGCCCGCTCTGAATCATGGCAAGGATGCGCGGAAAATCGGGGCTCTGGGCATTGCGACTGGCCAGCAGCGTGAGTTCGCGTCGATGAAACAACGGATCATCAATCGTCACCGGCTCCTTCGTGATGCCGACATAGACCACTCTTCCCGTGAATCGCGCAAAACGCATCGCGCGGCTCATCGACTGCGGATTGCCCGTGGCATCGAAGACGATCTGAAAACGCGGTTCATCAGCCAGCGAGGGCACCACCTCGACTCCGGCATAGTTTTCGGTCACAAAGGCCCGCCGCTTCTCGCTCATCTCCAGCACGGTGATGCGTGCGCCGACCGCACGGGCAAATTCGAGCACCGTCAGGCCGATCGGCCCTGCGCCGATGATGAGCACCTCGTCCTCTTTCGACACCGCCGCACGATTCACCGCGTGGCAGCCGATGCCGAGCGTCTCGACGAGGGCGAGTTGCTCAAAAGACAAGGCATTGCAGGGATGCAGCTTCGCCGCCGGCAGGATCATCTGCTCTCGCATGCCGCCATCGCAGTGCACGCCGAGCACCGAGAGCGTCTCGCAGCAATTTGTCGCACCGCGGAGGCAGGCGTGGCAGTGGCCGCAATTCAAATAGGGCTCCACCGAGCAGCGATCCCCTGCCCTGAGATGCGTCACGCCCTCGCCCACGGCCAAAACCTCGACACCGAGCTCATGGCCCAAAATGCGCGGATACTCGATGAAGGGCATTTTGCCCTGATAGCCGCTGAAATCCGTGCCGCAGATGCCGATGGCGCGAATCGCCACGAGAGCCTCACCGGCCCGCGGGGCATCGGCTTCGGGCAGCGTGGACCATTCGAGGCGTCCGGGAGCGGTCAGCGTGAGGGATTTCATGGCCGCCGCCCATACGCGGCATTCGCAGGCAGACAATCGGCATGCCGCGGACATTGCTTTTTGATCGCGTGAAGGCTAAACGCACCTCGCGCATGCCTTCCGAGTCCCACCACGCTCACGAGGAACTCTTCGACGCCGCCTTTCTCGACAGGCTGCGCGTGCTGGCGCTGCGCCTGCGCAAGCGCCGCCAGCTCCTGCGCCGCGGGGCGCAGTCCTCGCCAGCCACCGGCTTCACGCGGGAGTTCAAAGACTACCGCCACTACACCCCGCGGGAGGATTATCGAGCCATCGACTGGCGGCTGTATGCGCGGCTCGAAAAGCTCTTCGTGCGTCTTTATGAGGAAACGCAGGAGCTGAACCTGCACATCCTCATCGACGACAGTGCCTCGATGGCGAAGCCGCATCCTGAAAAGCGCCGCCAGGCCCTGCGATTCGCCGTGGCGCTCGCCTACCTCGCTCTCAGTGCCCAGCAGCGTGTCAGCCTCTACTCCATGAGCGACAGCGTGCGCCAGGACCTGCCGCCCATGCGCGGCCAGGGCAATATCGAGAAGGTCATCCAGGCCGTGATGAAGATGAAATTCGAGGGCGTCACCGACATGCATCGCTGCTTTGAGGAGTTCCGCCCTTCACGGCAACGCTTTGGCATTATCTTCATCATCTCGGATTTCTTCGGCCATGAAATCGGCAGCGCTGGAGAAGCCGTCGCCCGCGTGGCGGCATGGCCCGGCGAGAATCACCTGCTGCAAATCGTGCATCCCGAGGAACGCGAACCCTCTTTGGAAGGCGAATTCGAACTCACCGAGGTCGAGAGCGGCGAGCGCCGTCGCTTCTGGCTAACGAAACGCGACGCCCAACGCTACACCGAGACCTTTGATGCCTTTTGCGACCACCTCGCCCGCGAGTGCGCCACGCGCCGCATCGACTTCATGCAGGTGGGCAGCGAGGAGCCGTTTGAGGAGCGCTTCCTCGACCTCCTCGCCCGCGGGTCCGCGTTGGCAGGCGCATGACACAGCTCTGACAAAGCCGCTCAAAAGCCTTACAGAGGCACGCTTTACGCGAAAAGGCCCGCGAGGACATTTTCGGCATGGACACCACGACCCACGCCGAGATCCTCAAAGAAGGCACCCACGTCTGGAATGCTTTCGTCTTCGACTCGAACATCCAAAGCGCCGAGCTGCGCGACGCGGACCTCTCCGACCTGAGTCTCCGCCGCGTGAACCTAGTGAACGCTGACCTCACCGGCGCGAACTTCAGCACCTCCGATCTCAGCCAGAGCTGTCTCGCCGATGCGAAGCTGCAAGGCGCGAACTTCAGCAGTGCCCTGCTCAACGGTGCCGACCTCAGCGATGCCGATGCCAGCGCTGCCGACTTCCGCGGTGCCCGCCTCAACGGCACCAACCTCGCCTCCGCCATGCTCCGAGGTGCCAACTTTGAAGGCGTGGACCTCCGTCGCGCCACGCTCAACGGCGCTTGTTTCCATCAAGCCAACCTCAGCGGCGCCCGCCTCTATCGCAGCACATTGAAACAGGCCGACTTCTCCGGAGCGAACCTCTCCAACGCCGAAATCCTCGACGACACAGGCGCTGCTTTCATACCCGTGACGGCTTGAAGAAGCCTCGAAAGGCTCGCCTTACGCGGCGAGCAGTTCCGGTTCGCGTAGAAAGATGGGCTTCATTTCCTCCAGCGGATGGCTGGGCTCGATGCCTTTGGGCTGGCGGCCGGTGCGGAGACAGAAGTCGTGGTAGCTGAGGACCTCGAAGCGATGGTCGTGGTGCTCGATGATGGCCGTCATGCTTTCGACCCAGTCGCCTGAATTGAGGTAGTGGATGTCGTCGATGAGCTTGTCGGCCGGTGTGTGGATGTGCCCGCAGATGATGCCGCGGCAGTTTTTCCAGCGGGCCAGGTTTTGCAGTTGCTCCTCGTAGCGTCCCACAAAGCCCACCGCCTGTTTCACCTTCGATTTGACCAACCGGCTGAGAGAAAAGCCTTCCTTGCCTCGCCAGCGTCGCCATTGGTTGTAAAGCCGATTGAGGCGCAGCAGCACATCGTAGCCCACAGAACCGACTTTCGCGATCCACACGTGGTTGGTGGTCACATGATCAAAGCCATCGCCATGCACCACAAGGTAGCGACCGGCGGGAGACTCGTGCAGGTGCTCGTTCACGATGCTCAGCCCCGCGAGCTTGAAGGGCAGAAAGCGGTCGAGGATGTCATCGTGGTTGCCACGCACGTAGATCACCTCGCAGCCCTCCTTCTCCATCTTCTTCAGCAGCGTGCGGACAAAGTGCGTGTGCTCATGCCGCCAGCGGCCGGAGGTCTTCAAAGCCCACGCGTCGATGATATCGCCATTCAGGATGATTTGATCGCACACGCAGTGCCTCAGGAAGTGCGCGGCCTGGACCGCCTTGGAATCCGCCATGCCCAGGTGGATGTCGGACATGATGAGCGTCTTGATGCGAAGCTTGGTTTTCATGCATGGCGTGCTGCCACTGCATGTTGTGACCCATCCATCCCTCCTCCCAACTGATGGAGAGGAACGTTTTCGTCACTGGCGGGCCGTCAGCATGCGATTCGAGTTCGCGGGCACCTCTTGCAGCCGGATCAGGCGTGCCGGAGAAGGCGTCGATGGTGCCGGCGCGCGAGAAGCCAAAGGTGGTTGAAATAGCTCCACCGGCGGCGGGGGCAGATCAAGTCAGCCGTCATCCCGCCAGGCAATCCGCCGCCCAGCCCGCGTATGCAGACGGAAAGCCGTCAACGCGTTCTCCATATCCGCAGCCAAGAGATCATTCAGCTTTTGTGAAAGGTCTTCAAACTTCCTATTGTCGACAAGCCCCAACTCCTTCGCCCGCGCAAGGTCCTTTAGCATCGCTTGATGGCATGTTGCCCTGCAGGGCAACGATACTCGTCCTTGTCCGTGTTATAGACAAAATCCTGGCGGCCAAATAGGCCAACTGCACGATTGCCGGAAGTGTCTGGTTTCGGCACAAGCGTGGAGATCCCTTGGTCCTCGCACGCCTTG
>CALMTT010000185.1 GCA_937872615.1 uncultured Verrucomicrobiaceae bacterium
CTCCGCTGCCATCGGCGCAGACCCCAGCATCAACACCCGCATGATCGCCCTCCCTGTTCCGCGCAGAGCTAGCGCGCCAGGCTGGCACGGCCAGAGGGGTCAGAGCGAAAAGCTTGTCCCGCAGCCGCAGCTGGTCTTGGCGTTGGGGTTCTTGATGCGGAACTCCGCCGCCGCCAGTTCATCGGCGAAGTCGATCTCCGAGCCGGTCAGGAGGCTGAGGGAAACCTCATCCACCAGGGCCGCGTGCTCACGGAGGGCACGGGTGATTTTCTCATCCACGACGAGCAGGCGCGCAAATTCTACCTCGGCGACAGCTTCAAGCTCTGAGGCCTCCCGGTCGCCGCCGGAACTGTTCGCCAACGCGCCCCGCCCCGCTTTTCCTCCGCGCAGTTCCCCCCATGACCAAGCCCCTCCACGGCATCACCGTCGCGCACTTCCTCGAGACGCACCGCGAGAAGCTCCAGCTCACGCTCGCCGTCGGCGAGCGCGGCCTCAGCCGCCTGATTGAGGAGACGACCATCAACCGCCCCGCCCTCGCGCTCACGGGTTGGTTCAAGTTTTTCGCGCACAAGCGCGTCCAGGTGCTCGGCGCCGCCGAGTGGAGCTTCATGAAGAGTCAGCCGCTCGATGCCCAGACGGCCATGCGGGACAAGCTGGAGCAGCTCAAGCACCAGCGTGACAGCCTCGCCCAGGAGCGCGACAAGCTCCTCCGCCGCAAAGACTGGCTCGAAAAGGATGATGCCTACCTCGAGCTGATGTCCCGCGACCGGCTCAATCGCCAAAAAGAAGGCGAGTACATCCTTCGGTTCTGAGGTCATCTGTATCGGGGCCATTCTTGGCCACTTCAGACGGGTAAAGGATGCCCCGATTACTCTTGCTGCGACTGCCAGAAGTCTCGTAACTCGCGAAGCTGCTTCTTATTTGGTTTGGCGATCTGCTCGTGCTCGGGTGGTGTGATCAGTTTTTTCTCACGACGTGCCTCCGAGGCTTTGTAAAACCATTCGGCAGGCGTGAGATTCTCGCAGAACTCCGCCACGCGAGGCGGTCCGAGGCGTTGAGTCGGCGCACCGAGCACTTTGAGCCGCAGACGCAGCTCACCACGCACGACTTCGATGACATCGTCGGGCCGCAGATCACGCGAGGCCTTCACGACCTGCCCGCCGATGGTCACATTGCCCTTTGCGCAGGCCTGCGTGGCCAGTGATCGTGTTTTGAAGACACGCACATGGTGCAGCCATTTGTCGGCCCGCTGGATGTCAGCGGGCTCGCTCATGCCTTTTGATAGGTGCGGGTGCCAAAGATGGCGCTGCCCACGCGGACGATGGTGGCTCCCTCCTCGATGGCGACCTCAAAATCGTGGCTCATGCCCATCGAAAGGCGGGGCAGGGGAGCTCCGCCGAGCTTTTCGAGTTCATCGCGGAGGTTTCGCAGCTCGATGAAATACGGCCGCGTCTTCTCCGGCATCGGGTCAAAGGGCGGAATGCACATCAGGCCCTGGATGTGCAGGCGGTCGAGCTGGTAAAGAGCCTCGAGTCCACCCTCGCGCAGCTCCGCGGGCTTGAAGCCATGCTTGGTGCATTCCGCGGCCAGATTCACTTCGAGATACACTTTGGGAAAAAGGCCCAGCTCACCGCCGATGCGCTGAATGTCGCGGGCGAGGTCGAGCGAATCGACACTGTGCACCACATCCACGAGCGGCAGGATCTTGCGCACCTTGTTGGATTGAAGATGGCCGATGAGATGCCAGCGCAGTTTCGAGGGCAGCTCGGGGGCCTTCGCCAGCACCTCCTGCCCCTTGTTTTCGCCGAAAAGAAGCTGCCCCGCCTCAAAAGCCTCGCGGATGGCCTCGGTTGGAAAAGTCTTTGAAACGGCCATCAGCTCCGCGGAGGACGCAGCACGGCCAGCGCGTGCGCAGGCGGCGTTCATGCGTTCGTGGATGGCGTCGAGTCGGTCGGAGATTTCACTCATGCCGGAGAAAACGGATAAGCAGCGGTCTGCGCAACGTATTTTCCGCTCCAACACCATCCTCCATGCAATCACGCCGCCATTTCATCCGCCAGTCCGCCGCCACGCTCTTCGCCGCTCCTTGGGTCACCACCGGGATGCGGGCCGCCTCACCGAATGGCAAGCTGCGCCACGCGGCCTTTGGTGCCAGCGGCATGAGCTGGGCGGACATGACGAGCATGTCCAATCATCCCATGTGGGAGCTCGTGGCTGTTTGTGATGTGGACACGAGCAAATTCAAAAAGGCGCAGGAGAAGTGGCCGAACATCAAAGTGTATCAGGACTGGCGTGAACTGCTCGAAAAGGAGTCCGCGAACATCGACAGCGTGAATGTCTCCACGCCGGACCACATGCACGGCAGCATCGGCATCGCCTCCATCGCGAAGGGCAAGCATGTTTACGGTCAGAAGCCGCTCGCGCACAACCTGTGGGAATGCCGCCAGATGGTCGAGCGTGCCCGTGACAAGGGCGTGATGACGCAGATGGGCATCCAGGTCTCCTCTGACTTCTCCGAGCGTCTCGCCGTGGAGCTCATCCAGCTCGGTGTGATCGGGAAAGTGAAGGAAGCGCACACCTTCTCGAACAAAAAATGGGGCGACATGGAAGTGCGTCCGCAAAAGAGCGATCCGATCCCCGAGGGGCTCGATTGGGACAAATGGCTTGGCGTCGCTCCCGAGCGCAGCTTCATCAAAGGCTACGACCATCCGGGCAACTGGCGCAAGCGCCGCGACTTCGGCACCGGCACGCTGGGCGACATGGGCTGCCACATGTTCAGCGGCTGGTTCCGCTCGCTCGACCTCGCCGCGCCCACGGGTGTCGTTTCACGCGGTCCCGCTCCGAACAAGGACAACTGGGCCATCAACGCCGTCGTCGAATACACCTTCAAGGGCACGAAGTTCACGGCTGGCGATAGCATCAAGGTCGCTTGGACCGATGGCGATGCTCGTCCGCCGGCCGAAGTGATGGCGCTGGCAGGTGATCTGGCCAAATTCCCCGGCCAGGGCACCATTTACCTCGGCACCGATGGCGTGCTCCTGCATCCGCACGGCTCCACGCCGATGCTTTACCCGCGGGACAAGTTCACCGGCTACAAGTATCCGAAGCTCGAGCCGCGGAATCACTGGTTCGACTTCATCGACTGCTGCCTGAAGGGCGATAAAAAGCCCACCGCGAACTTCGACTACGCCGGCCCGCTCACCGAGGCGGTGCTGCTTGGCTGCCTCGCGAGTGCTTTCCCGAATGAAAACCTCACTTGGGATGCTCCAGCGCTCAAGATCCCCAACAACGCCGCCGCGGACAAGATGGTGCGCCGCGACTACCGCAAGGGCTGGGAGATCATCTGATGCTCCCGTGGCCGATTTTCTCCGAAAATCGAGCCGGTCTTGTTTGCCACGCCGAGGTCTGCTAGCCTCGGCGTGTTGCATTTAGCCCTTCCAGCCTCGCACAGCCTTCCGCGTTCGCGGCGAGGCTTCACGTTGCTGGAGATGTCCATCGTGCTGCTGATCCTGGCACTGCTCGTCGGAGCCGTTTTTGGCATTTTGCAAAGCTCGCTGCAACTCGCGGACAACGTGAAGGCCGAATCGGATCGCGAGCTGCGCATCCAGAAGTTCGTGGAGCTGTGCGAGAATGCTTTCAACCGTCTTCCGCCGGACGCGGTCATCTCCATTCGCCCGCAAAAGGGCTTCGGCAGCCAGCAGCAGATGATGGAGATCGCCTTCGCGCTGTCGCCGTTCGATGCGGCCACGCCTGGCATCGTCACGATTGGGTCGGTTGCGGCCAAAGATGGCTCGTTGGAGGTCGGTGTGTCGTTTGAGGAGGTGCCGCTGAATTTTGCCCCGACGCAGCGAAACAACACCGCACGTCCCGTGGAGGTGCCGTTGCTGCGTGGCATTCATTCGATGCACTGGCGGGTGTATGATCCGCAGATGCAGAAGTGGGTCGATCAATGGAACGAGAAGGCCGTGGCGGCGGACATCATCAAAAGCGGCCAGACCATCACGCCCGCCGGATTGCCGCCCACGGGCCAAAACCTCTCGCTCAACCTCAACGTAACCAATCCCACGCAGCCCCTTGGTGCTGCCAACTCTCCTGCCACACCGCAACAACAGCCTCCGCAAAGCCTCGGCACCTCGATCTATCCTCGCCCGCCGATGCTCGAACTCACCTTCTCCGAAAACGGCGAGGAACCCCGGCGTTGGATTTTCTGGATTCCCGAGTCCGTCGTGCCGCAGTGAGCGGCGAGGTGTGCTCACAGCGCCTCGATCTGTCGGCCGATCTCGCTGTAATAACCGGCCACCATGCTGACGATGCGGTAGGCCACATACATCACCACCCCGGCGTAGAAGATCTTGGGCAGCCAGTTCGAGACGCGTTGGAGGGACTCTTGGGCTTCGATCATCTCGGCGGCGGCCCACGAATTCATCTCACGGTCGAGCGTGCCGGCTTCTTCGGCGGTCATGACGCTGTGCACGAACACAATCGGAAAGCCATG
Organism: uncultured Verrucomicrobiaceae bacterium; assembly: GCA_937872615.1. GTDB lineage: Bacteria > Verrucomicrobiota > Verrucomicrobiia > Verrucomicrobiales > Verrucomicrobiaceae > Prosthecobacter. The sequence goes on from CALMTT010000185.1 coordinate 4,496, forward strand.
CACATCGGCCATGGAGCCTCCGATCATCTCACCCTGCGCGATCTTCCGCGCGGCATCGCCCGCGGCCTGTCGCAGCACGCCGCTGTGCGAGGCATCACCGGCCAGCAGCATGCATTCCGTCATGCGCATGCCGGCGAGGAGGCAGGCATGAAACACCTGCGCAAAACGAGCCAGTGCCCAGTGCTGGCGCACGCTGCCGATCAGCGGGATGCGCCACAGCCAGCGTTCCACCTCCGCGGAGGCGATGCCTTTCCGTGACAGCCAGCGCCAGCCTATGATGGCGAGTCCGATCACCAGCCAGAAGATCAAAAGCGTGAGAATGACCCGCCGCAGCGGGCTTTCGGTTCCATTCATCTCCGCCGTGACCAAGGCGGGCACTTCTGGCATCAGCAAACCGAGGTGTGCGAGCACGAGCGGATAGATCATCGCCGATCGCATCTGCTTCAGCCCGAGGTCCCAGGCCTCAAAATACCGCGCCAAGTGCCCGAAGCCATCTGCGAGCCTCCCGCTGCGTTCGCCTGCGGAGATCAGCGTCCACTCCAGCTCGCCGGAGAAGGCCTTGTTGTGCGTTTCGACGGCCTCCGCCACGCTTTGTCCGGACTTCAAACCCTCTTGAAGGCCTTGCAGCCACGTTTTGCGAGCATGCGAAGGATTTTGCCCGAGGAGCAGGTCGAGCGTCCGGTCGAGATGAAACGCCACGCCGGTCAATTTGGCCAGTTCGCGGTAGAGGGAGGCTTTTTCGGAAAGTTTCATCGCCGGGCTCAAACCTCGCCCCGGGCAGCGCTTAGGGCAAGTTTGCTGACAATTAGCCAATCATCTAGCTGGCGCTTTCTGCTCAATCTGAGTAAAAAGCGCGCCTCCCGAATGGCACTCTCAGACAAATTCGATCCAGACGCCCGCTGGATGCATCAGGCAATCGACCAAGCGAAACGCGGCATGGGCCTCACCAGCCCCAACCCGCCCGTGGGGGCAATCATCGTCGCCCAGGATCGTGTGATCGGTCAGGGCTATCATGCCCGGGCCGGCGGCCCGCATGCCGAGGTGGAGGCCATCAAGGACGCGAAGGCGAATTTTCCCAAGCTCCTGCCCGGCTCGACCATTTACGTCACGCTCGAGCCCTGCTGCACGCATGGCCGCACACCGCCTTGCACGGATGCGATCATCGCCGCAGGCATCAAACGCGTCGTCATCGGGGCGAATGACCCCAATCCCTCGCATCATCAAAAGGCTCGCGACATCCTAATGCTCGCCGGTGTGAGCGTGAAGTCCGGGACGCTGGCCGATGAATGCGGCGAGCTGATCCGCGCCTTTTCGAAATGGATTACCTGCGGCATGCCTTACGTCATCGCCAAGGCCGGACAGAGCCTCGATGGCCGCATCACCCGGCCTGAGGGCGAGAGCCAATGGCTCACGAGCAGTGCCGCCCGCATCCATGGCCGCCGCCTGCGCCTCCGTGCCGATGCCATCATCGTGGGTGCCGAGACCGTGCGGAAGGACAACCCACGCCTCACCCTGCGTGATGGCTGCGCCGCCACGGGCAAAGACCAGCCCTGGCGTGTCATCCTTACCCGCAGCGGCGACATTCCCGCGGACTGCCATCTGCTCACCGATGCCTACAAGGACCGCACGCTCATCATGCACGGCGTGGACCTCCGCGAGGTGATGCGGCAGCTCGGCGAGCGCGGCATCGTCACCGTGCTCATCGAGGGCGGCGGCATCATTCTCGGCCAGGCCTTCCGCGAGCAGCTCGTGGATGAGGTGCACTGGTACATCGCGCCGCTGCTTTGCGGCGGCGGGCGTCCCTCGCTTGCTGGACCCGCCCTGCCTGCCTCGGTGGAGCTCGATCAGGCCAAAGTGATGCCCATGGGCGACAACGTGCACATCAGCGGGTTTGTGAAAAAGGTCCCCCAACCGGCCTGAAGTACCATGTTCCCTCCTCCCAATCGTCTCGGCATCAAAATCTGCGGCTTCAAAGACCCGCGGCAGGTCCCTCTCATCTTCGACCTGGGTGCCGATGCCGTGGGCATCAACCTCTGGCCGCAATCGAAGCGCTACCTGCCGCTCGCCGAGGCGGAGCAGCACCTCGCCGAAACCGCCGCGCATCACCATCTCGTGGCCGTATTGGTGAATCCGGACGCGTCGCTGCTCGATGCCACCATCCGCTGCGGCCTCTTCCGCACGCTGCAACTGCACGGCGATGAGCCGCCATCGCTCGTCGCTGAGTTGCTCGAGCGTGGCCAGCAGGTCATCAAGGCCTTTCAGGTGCGTGATGCCGCTTCGCTCGATGCCATCGGCACCTACGCCTGCGCCGATGTGCTGCTCGATGCCTACAATCCCGGCCTGTATGGCGGCGCGGGGCATTCGTTTCCGTGGGATCTCGCCGTGCAGGCGGCTGATCGCTTCCCGGACAAGCGCATCATTCTCTCCGGCGGTCTCACCCCGCAGACCATTGCCACCGCCATCGCGCAGACGCATCCCGCCGCGGTCGATGTGGCCAGCGGAGTCGAGTCCGCGCCCGGCGTGAAGGATCTGGCCCTCGTGGCCGAGTTCATCCATCACGCACGCGGCTGAGCCCCGTCTCTTTTACGGCGGTTTTAGAGCTTGCGGCAGGGGCGGGGTTTTGATACTTGCCGCGCCCCAGCTACCCCCATGAGCAAAGCCGCCTCCCAGCCCCAGGAATTGTCCTTCGAGGACGCGATGTCGCGTCTCGATGAGATCGTCGGCGCGATGGAGACGGACCGCATGCCGCTGGAGGACATGATCCGCAGTTACGAGGAAGGCATTGCCCTGCTGAAAAACTGCCGCCAGCGCCTCGACGGAGCCCGCCGCCGCGTGGAGCTCATCTCCGCTGATATTGACAGCGGCAAGGCCAGCACCTCCGCCTTCGATGCCGATGCCGCCGCGGAGCAGGACGATGCCTCCGCCGCCCGCCAG
>CALMTT010000186.1 GCA_937872615.1 uncultured Verrucomicrobiaceae bacterium
GGGCCTCGGGGGTGTCGATGCGAGCCAGATCGGCTGGGATTTGAGCCCCACGAATCCTCTGCCCGCCACCACGAGCTGGTCGGATACGACGAGCCCGAAGGCCATCCGCATGGCTTGGGGAAACATCGAGCTCTTCCGCCCGGAATACGCCCGCATTCATCTGAAGATCACCGTGGGTCCCGGCCAGCCAAACTCGCCCTTCGACAGCGCAGGCTTCCTGAAAAGCTACGCAGACACCTTCGGCGGGGACGCCGGCGGCGAGTACACGAACAAAGACCACCTCTGGCGCTACTATGAGAACACCCCGGTGTCGCTCACGAGCAAGCCGATGGTCTTCAAGCAGGCTTCGAAGGGGCTCGTGCAGCCCGGCGAGGTCTTCACCTACACGATTTGGTTCACCACCTTTGGAAACAGCGCCCTCACGAACGTGGTGCTCGAGGACACGCTGCCCTCCGGCATTCAATACATCAGCGCCTCACCGGCCCCGAACAGCACGAGCCCGCTGCGTTGGAACATCGGCACCGTGCAAGCCAATACCGTGCGCAGCATCACGATGACGGTTCGTGCCACCGGCAGCGGGGTGAAGACCAACACGATCTGCGCCACGAGCGATCAGGCACCCCGCTCCTGCAACACCGACACCATCGAAGTGGGCACGAACGCATTGCTTTATCCGGACAAGACCGTCGCCCCATCCATGGCGAATCCGGGCGACCTCGTGACTTACACCCTCACGATGCTCAACGACGGCCCGTGCCCGAACGCGGTGCCGCTCGTGATCACCGAAAACCTGCCCACGGGCTTCACTTACGACAGCCTCGTTTCCGCCAAGATCAATGGCTCGCCCACTTCCGCAGTAGCCATCAATGCCAGCAATACCTCGAAACCGGTCTTCACGGTGAATTCGGCCATTCAGTATGGCAAAACGCTGGCGATCACCTTCAAATGCCGCATCAGCAGCACGCAGCCAGCGGGCACCTACACAAACCAGTTCACCTACGAGAACAGCGGCAAGATGATGTCCACCGGGGCTCTCGCTCCCGTGACGGTCGGCGGAGCCCGCATCGGCGATCTCGTTTTCCGCGATTGGGATGCGGACGGCGTCAAGGATGCCGAGGATGAAGCGCTGCCGGGCGTGCAGGTGCAGCTTTATGCCAGCAACGGCACCACGCTGCTCAACACCAAAACGACGGACTCGGCTGGCAATTACGATTTCTCCGGTCTTCAAGGCGGTACCTATATCGTGCGAGTTACAGCGCCTGCGAACCACACAGCCACCTACGACCTCGATGGCATCGCCACGGCCAATCAGGCCACGGTGACGATCTCCAATAATGAGCAGAAGCTGAATGTGGACTTCGGTTATCGTCCCGGCGGCACCGGCGTGATCCAAGGCACCATTTTCAATGATGAGGGCAAAGACGGCGTGTTCCAGTCCAGTGAGTCCGGCCTGCCGAACGTGACCGTGAAGCTGTATCGCGACACGAATGGCAACGGCACGCTCGAGACTGGCACGGATGCACTGGTGAGCACGCAGGTCAGTGGTGTGGGTGGTGCCTACAGCTTCTCGAACCTCACGCTGACGCTCGATTACCTCGTCGATGTCGATCAAGCGGATGCGGACATTGCCACGGGGCTCGGCGGCACACCTTTCTCGATCACCACGGCTGATCCCCATCGCGTGGAGGACCTTGTTGGCACTTACTCGAAGGCGCACTTCGGCTTCTGGCGTCAAATTCCCGGCAGCATCTCCGGCAAGGCTTTCCTTGATGCGAATGTCGATGGCGTCATGAATGTCGGCGAAACGCCGATCGCGAATTTTGCCGTCTCGCTCTATGCGGACGCGGACGGCGACAACTCCCCTGACCCCGATGAACTGGTCGCCACGCAGCGCACCAACACGGCTGGAGCGTTTGCTTTCACCAGCCTGGGCGCAGGCGACTATCTGGTTCAGTGTGATCCCGCCTCCCCCGAGGTTCCGCCAGGTTATACCATCAATAGTGACCTGCTGAGCGTGACCATTGCCGCGGGAGAAAACAGCACAGGAAATGATTTTGCGTTCTCGCGCCTGCTCACCAAAGCGGTGAACCGCACCTCCGCTGTGGCCGGAGATCAGATCACCTACACGATCACGCCGACCTATCCCGGCTGTGACTTCCTCGGCGGCCTCACCATCACCGACAGCGTGCCCACGGGCTCCACCTTCGTGAGTGCCGGCCAGGGTGGCACGCATAG
>CALMTT010000187.1 GCA_937872615.1 uncultured Verrucomicrobiaceae bacterium
CGGGCATCAGCGCGACGGGGCGGTAGTCGAGCTCCGCCTTGCTGCTCGTGAGCGTTTGGGCCAGCCAGCGATACTGCGTCTCGCCGAGTGTCATGTCCCAACCGGAGGCACCGCGCCGCATGGTGGACCAAAAGGGATCGAGGCCGATGAAGAGCGCATTTCCCCACTCAAAGGCGAAGTAGCTGTGCTTGTCGTTCCCATCCGTCGGGTTCGGAAAGTAGGTATGACGCATGCCGAGTGACCACTCGGACATGTCCGGATCGCTACCGCGCTCGCCATCGTGATTCCCCAGCACCATGAAAATGGGCACGCTGTGCGCGATGCGGCCCATGTAGTAGCGCTGCGCCTTGTATTGCGATTCCGAGCGACGGAAGAACTGTCCAAACTTGTCCACCATCGTCGTGTCGCCGAGGTCGATCATGAAGTCCGGCTTGTCCGCGAGCATGTTCGCCAGCGATTGCTGGTAAACGCGCACGTCAGTGTTGTTGTCGAGATGCGAGTCCGCCTGCATGACAAAGCGAAAGCTCGATCCCGCCTTCCGCTGCGTGTGAAAGCTACGCATCACATCCTGCGCCATCTCGCCACCCGCGCGGCGATAGGTCAGGCGGTAGTTGTAAGCCGTGTCGGGCTTCAAACCGCTAAGCACGATGTTTTGCGGTTTACCGGCCTGCAACTTCACCGGCTCCGTCCGTAATCGGGCCATTCCTGGCCCGTCTGACGGGGCAGGAATGCCCCGGCTACTTTCTGCATACTCGATGAAAGCCTCCAACTCATCCCACGCGAGCACACTGACCGTCACGGATTCCGCGCCCGGCCTGCAAAGCCACACGTTGAACAGATACGGCGGCACTACTGCTGGCTCGACCTGCCCTCCTTGGCCTGCGCCGCCTTTGCCTCCACCCTTCGGTTTTTCTTCCGGCGCAGCGGCGATCAGCAACAAGGCGAGCGCGGCGAATCCAAAGGATACGAAAATCGGTTTCATGGCTTTTTGCCTCCTTTCTTCCCACCTTTGCCACCGCCCTTCCTTGCGGGCTCCTTGGTCGGATCGTAGTTCGGGTTGGGCTTCGGCATTTCAGCTCTTACTTCGCTCAAGTAGTCCGCGAGCTGCTTCGAGAGCTTGGCGGTGAGTTCGGGTTGTTTGGAGGCGAGGTTCTTCGTCTCGCCGATGTCGGCTTGGAGGTCGAAGAGTTGGTTTTCGCCCGTTTCGTAGAAGTGGATGAGCTTCATGTTGCCGCTGAGGATCGCGGAGTGCGGGGAGTCGCCTTGATAATGCGGGAAATGGAAGACCAGCGCCTCGCGGGGCCGTTTCACGGGATCGGATGAACCGCTGAGCAGGTGGGTGATGTCGCCACCTTCGAGTTGCGTTGGCAGCGGAGACTTCACACCGGCCCAGCGGCAGAAGGTCGGGAAGAAATCATAGCCGACGACGCGCTGATGGCACCACGAGCCTGCCGCGATGCCGGGTCCGCGAATGATCAAGGGCACACGGATGCCGCCCTCCCACACATCGCCCTTGCCGCCGTTCAGGGTGCGGCGGTTCGAGCCGCCGTTGTCGGACATGTAGATGACGATGGTGTTCTTGGAGAGGCCCATGGCATCCAGCTTGGCCAGCAACTCGCCCACACCGCGATCCAGATCCTCCGCGATGGCTGCGCGACCGACTTCCTTGTCGTCTCTGCCGCCAGCGAGCTTTCGGTATTTCTCGATCAGCGCGGGAGTCGCGTTCTCGGGATAATGCAGCGCATTGTAGCTCATCTGGATGAAGAACGGCTTCCTAGCCGCCTGGCTCTTCTTCATGAACTCGACGGCTCGTGTGCCCATGCCAAAAATATCCACCGGGTTTGGCGGCAGATGCGGCGCGGCGTCCTGATTGCCCGTGTCGCCATCGCTTTCGTCATAACCATGCGCGACGGGTCCACCGCCTGAGAGGTGCCATTTGCCGTAGTGGGCGGTGGCGTAGCCAGCGGACTTCAGCATCTGCCCGATCGTGACCTCGTCATCGCGGATGCTCTTGCGATTGTCGCCTTCGATCAAACGATGCCCCATCTCCGCCGGTGCCGCCTTGGTCCATCCGAGCGCCGCCGGATTGCGTCCCGTTTGCAA
>CALMTT010000188.1 GCA_937872615.1 uncultured Verrucomicrobiaceae bacterium
AAGGCGAGCCTCCGCGCAGCGTTCGCGTGCGGGAGCATGGCGTGCGCTACCTGGTGAATTTCGAAGACGGGCACAAGACAGGCTTCTTTTGTGATCAGCGTGAGAATCGCGTGCGCTTTGCCAAACTCGCCCTCGGCCGCCGCGTGCTCGATTTGTGCACTTACACTGGCGGTTTCGCCCTCGCCGCGAAGGTGCTCGGAGGCTGCGAGGATGTCACCGGCGTCGATTTGGACGAGAAAGCCATCGCACAGGCCAAAAAGAACGCCGATCTCAATCAAACACGCCTCACCTGGACGCATGGCGACACCTTCACTTGGGGCCGCCAGATGCAGCAGAACGGCCAGCAATGGGACGCCGTCGTGCTCGACCCACCCAAGCTCATTTTCTCCCGCGAGCCCGAGGAAGGCCAGCTCGGCCGGAACAAGTATTACGACATGAACGTCGTCGCGCTCAGCCTGCTGAAGCGTGGTGGGCTCTTCGTGAGCTGCTCCTGCTCCGGCCTGCTCGATGTGGCCGAGTTTGAAGAGATCGTCATGCGTGCCGCCCACCGCAGCAAACGCCGCCTCCAGATCCTCGACCGCACCGGCGCAGGGGCTGATCACCCTGTCATGTCGAACTGCCCGGACGGCCGCTACCTGAAAGTCCTCTGGGCGATGGCTTTGTAACCCCCACGAAACGTCATGCGCTATCTTCTCGCCCTTCTCCTGCTCCTCACCGCCTGCTCGAAGCGGGATGTGATCGTCATCGGCATGGATGCCACTTATCCGCCGTTCGAGTTCGTGGATGAAAAAGGCCTGATCAGTGGGGTGAGTGTCGAGATCGGGCGAGAGATCGGCAAGACGGCGGGCAAAGAGGTCGAGTTTCGAAACATCAACTTCGACGGCCTCATCACCGCGCTGCGCACCGGCTCGATCGACTTCGTCATCTCCTCCATGACCGCCAACGACGAGCGGCGGAAGTCGATCGACTTCTCCGAGCCGTATGTGAAGACCGGCCTCGCCATTTTGGCCGGCAAAGACGCATCGGTGCAGTCGGTGACGGATCTGCAGGCTCCGGGACGCAAGGTCGTCGTGCGTCTCGGCACCACCGGCGAGAGCTGGGCTCGTCAAAACCTGCCCAAAGCGGAGATCAAGGTCCTCGACCTCGATACTTCGTGCGTCATGGAAGTCGTGAACGGCAATGTGGATGCCTGGATTTATGACCAGCTCTCGATCATGAATTATCAGGCAAAGCATCCGGAGAAGACACGGGCACTGCTTGCGCCACTGCGCGAAGAGTCTTGGGCCGTTGGCCTGCGTCAGGGTGATGAAGCCAAGAAATCAATCGTGAACGAAACACTGGCCCGTATGCGGAATGATGGCTCGTTCGCACGTCTCGCCGATCAATTCATGGCGAAGGAACGCGACATGATGAAGCAGCAAGGGCTGCCCTTCGTGTTTGAACTGCCGTGAGGCGGCAAACGACTACTTCAGCGCCGTTTCGATGGCTTGAAGCAGTTCGGGAGAGTTTGGCTCCACATCCGAACCGAAACGCTTCAGCACCTTGCCATCCTTGCCGATGAGGAATTTTTCGAAGTTCCAGCCCACATCGCCGCCGTTTTGCGTGAGAAGGGCAAAGAGCGGATGTTTGGCATCACCTTTGATGCTCACTTTCGAGGTCATCGGAAAGGTGACCTTGTAGTTCTCGGTGCAGAAGACCTTGATGGCTTTCTCATCGTCCGGCTCCTGGCCGCCGAAATCATTGCAAGGCACACCGAGGATCACCAAGCCCTTCGCCGCCATCTTTTCATGCAGCTCCTGCAAGCCGGCATACTGCGGCGTGTAACCGCACTGCGAGGCCACATTCACCACGAGCACCGCTTTTCCGGCATAGGTCTTCAAGGCGAGGTCTTTGCCGTCGATGTCCTTCAGCGTGATGTCGTGGGCGGAATCCGCGGCGAACGAGGCGAGAGTCATGGCAAGAAGAGCGAGGAGGGTTTTCATGGTTGGGTTGAGGTTAGAGTTCGACCGTCTGTTTGAACGTCGCGACGGTGAAGCTGGATTCGGGATGCTGCATTTGAAGGGCGGTTTGCAGGGTTTGAGAACGCTCGGGCTCGCCGTGAACGAGGAAGACGCGCTTTTTAGGCCCGGTGACCTTGCCATACCATTCGATGAGCTCATCGTGGTCGGCGTGGCCGGAGAAGGAGTCCAGCGTTTCGATCTCCGCCTTCACCTCAAACTCCTCGCCGAGGATGTGAACCCGCTCGTGTCCCTCGCGCAGCCTCCAGCCGAGGGTGTTTTCAGCGCAGTAGCCGACGAAGAGAATGATGTTCTTCGGGTTGCTGACGTTGTTGCGCAGATGGTGCAGGATGCGCCCGCTTTCCGCCATGCCGGAGGCGGAGATGATGATGGCAGCACCTTTGAGGCGGTTGAGCTTCTTCGAGTCATCGACCGTGCGGATGAGCTGCAGTCCTTCAAAGCCAAACGGGTCATTCCGCATGAAAACGGCATCGCGAATCTCCGGGCGC
>CALMTT010000189.1 GCA_937872615.1 uncultured Verrucomicrobiaceae bacterium
CAAGGTGCTGCCCTACTACGGCTTCGACATGAGCATGGTCGGCGGCGTGCACCAGCTCGTCAGCAAGGCGATCCGGCTCGGCGAGCCGCACTGAACACATTCCGAGGAGACCACCCATGTCCGCGCCCGCTGATTCGGTGAAGGCCCAGCCGCTCACCTTCCGACGCTTCAAGGACGGCGACGCCAAGGTCAAGCGCTGGCAGGACCAGATCTTCGACGCCGACCACTCGCACAAGTGCCCGACCTACATCCAGAGCACGCCGCCCTGCCAGGGCTCCTGCCCCTCGGGCGAGGACATCCGCGGCTACCTCAACATCGTGCGCGGCATCGAGAAGCCGCCGGCCGGCGTGCCCTGGCAGGAATATGCCTGGCGCCGCCTCACCGAAGCGAACCCGCTGCCCTCGGTGATGGGCCGCGTCTGCCCGGCGCCCTGCGAATCGGGCTGCAACCGCAACGAGGTGGAAGACTTCGTCGGCATCAACTCGGTCGAGCATTTTCTCGGCGAATACGCCATTGCCAACAAGCTGGGCTTCCCCAAGCCCGCGACGCTCAGCGGCAAGACCGTGGCGGTGATCGGCGGCGGCCCGGCGGGCCTCTCGGCCGCCTACCAGCTGGCGCGCAAGGGCCACGCGGTGACCATCTTCGACGAGCGCGCCGAGCTCGGCGGCATGATGCGCTACGGCATCCCGGGTTTCCGCACGCCGCGCACCGTGCTCGACGCCGAGATCCAGCGCATCCTCGACCTCGGCGTGACGGCGCGCATGGGCACGCGCATCGGCACCGACATCACGATGGAGCAGATCCGCGCCGAGTTCGACGCCGTGTTCCTCGGCCTCGGCGCGCAGGCCGGCCGGCCGCTGCCGGTGGACGGCTCGGAGGCGCCCAACGTCGTCACCGCCACCGCCTTCCTCAAGGCCTTCAACGACGGGCGCATGCGCCACGTCGGCAAGCGCGTCGTCGTGGTCGGCGGCGGCGACACCTCGATCGACGTGGCCACGGTGGCACGCCGCCTCGGCCACATCGAGAAGATCAACGAGAGCGACCGGCCGGAGAACGCCATCGCCGGCGTGATCGCGCACGACGTGGCCGCGGTGTCGGCGCGCCAGGGCGCCGAGGTGACGCTGACCTCGATCTTCGCGATCGACAAGATGCAGGCCAGCCAGGTCATCGAGGAATTGCTCTCCAAAGCGGGCAAGTCACCGAAGCAACACCGCTGGCAGCAACGTCAACCCCACACCACCCAACACGCAGCATGAACCCCACCGCTGAAGCTCCCCCACCACAGGAGCGCAGCGAGAAGGACATCATCCGGTCATTGCAGGAGGAGGTTTCAGCTTCGCGGCTGAGCCTCTTTTTGCAGTGCCGGCTGAAGTTCTATTATCGCTACGTCCTCCGTCTCAAGAAGCCCAAGACCGCCTCCCTGCATGTTGGCAATTCGGTTCACGCCGCGTTGAAGGCATGGAGCAAGGCGCGATGGCTTGGCAAACCGCTCTCGCTCCGTGATTTGCACGATGCCTACACCAAGGCATGGGCGGACATCTCCGAAGGGACCGTTCCTTGGGAGACCGGCGAGGAAGAAGAGGAAAAGACCACGGGCTGGCGTCTCTGTGACACCTACATCCGGCAGTGCGGTTCGATGGCAACCATCAAACCCGACGCCGTGGAAGTGTCCGTGGAAGCCGACCTGTCCCAACATGGTCTTCCCCGCCTCATCGGCATCCTCGATCTCGTTCAAGAAGGCACCATCATCGACTTCAAGACGAGTTCCTCCACACCCAACCCATCCTCTGTCGAGCACCTGCATGAACTCCAGGTCAGCAGCTACGCCGTCCTCTACCGTCACAACACGGGCAAGAAGGAAACCGGCATCGAGCTGCATCACCTGGTCAAACTGAAGAACCCCAAACTCTGCGTCACCGACCTTCCTCCCATGACCGAACAACAGGAACACCGCCTGTTTCATCTCATGGACACCTATTACGAGGAACTGGGTCGAGCCGAGTTTTATCCATCGCCCAGCTTCGCCTGCATGGGCTGCGAGTTCTTCGGTGAATGCCGTCGCTGGCGCTAAACCCTCAACCTCACACACCTCATCATGAAACACCTCCTCACCCTCATCATCGGCCTGCTGCTGTTTTCACCGACAGCTCATGCAGGCTGGTTTTCCAATGATCCCGATCCCCTCGCGCAGGCTCAGGAAAAGATCGTGGTCCTGGAAAACACCCTCAGCACGCAAACGACCACCATGAACCGCTGGCAGATCGCCACAGGTTCATTGGCGATTGGTTGCATCATCCTCCTCATCATCGGCGCTGCTCTCGGTGCCAAAACCCGTCAACATCACCATGAATCCACACGACGACTGGGACGAACATCCCCATCACCCTCACCCACAGGCCTCAACGGTCGCAAATCCGCATTCGTGGATGAAGCGTCTGACGAGCACACTCACTCGACACTGGCGGCCTGAAGTTCTGCCCGTACCCATGGTTGATCGTGACTTGCCCAAGCTCACCGCCATCGAAAGAGCGGCGGAAGTCATGCGGTTCACCTTCAGTCGTCTGGAATATGCGCTCTCACCCCTTGGACATCTGAGGGAGTTCGTGAAGCTCAACTTCCGTGTCGCCTTCGCCATCGCCATTCCTGCCCTTCTCGTGGCACCTCTGGTCACTCTGGCGCTCAACCAGTTCAAAACCTGGATCGCCATGCTCACGGAAACCATGAGCAGCTTCGTGCTGTTCCCGCTTTCCGTCGTGCTGAGCATCATCCTGGTCTGCGGCATGGTTTATATCGGCCGCAGCATTCTGGAGATGCGCATGAGGTCACAACACCGCCAGGGCTACTACTGAAGCACCACCCCAACCCCAAAACCCAAAGAGCCGGATGATCTCTCACAGGATTGTCCGGCTCTTTTCATTTCAACGAACATGGAAAACACCACCACCCTCTACTACCGCGAGGGATCATCCGACAAAGTGTATCAAACCAGCATCCAGCCCCAAGGCGAAGGCTTCATGGTTCACTTCGCGTATGGTCGCCGCGGTTCCACTCTCAACACCGGCAGCAAGACACCAACACCGGTGTCCTATCCCATCGCCAAGGACATCTACGACAAGCTCATCAAAGAGAAGATGGCGAAAGGCTATCTCCCTGGTGCCGACGCTGGAAACACCCTGCCGCCAGCTTCACCCAAGAAGCACAGCGGCATCCAGTGCCAGCTTCTCAACCTCATCACCAACATCCAGCTCGAACAATTCATGTTTCATCCCGACTACTGGATGCAGGAAAAGCTCGATGGACGAAGGCTCATCCTCAAAAAGGAAGGCGCTCAAATCACCGGCATCAACCGTCTGGGCTTTCCCACGGCGGTTCCAGAAGCCATTGCCCAAAGCGCCAGCCAGTATCCCCGGAACTTCATCCTCGACGGTGAAGCCATTGGCGATCACTACCACGCCTTCGACCTCCTCACCATCGGTCCCGAAGACATGCGTCCTTTGGGCTTTTCCGTGCGCTATTTCAGGCTGCGGGACATGCTCAGGAGCTTCGACCATCCGTTTATCCACGAGGTCGAACCGTTTCTGTCTCCTGGATTGATGCCGATCTTCACCCGGCTCAAAACGGAAGGCAAAGAAGGTGTCGTGTTCAAAAACAAGCACGCGCCTTACATCCCCGGCAGACCCAACTCAGGAGGCACGCAGCTCAAATACAAGTTCTGCGAGACAGCCTCCTTCATCGTCACTCAGATCAACGACAAGCGCAGCGTCATGTTGATCCTGTTCGACGGCGAAAAGGTTCGTTCAGCAGGCAATGTGACCATCCCGCCCAATCACGACATGCCTAAACCGGGAGATGTCGTCGAGTGTCGTTACCTCTACGCCTTCAAGGAATCAGGCTCCATTTACCAGCCTGTGTTTCTGGGAGTGCGTGACGACATCCAGCACACGGAATGCACCACGGCCCAGCTCAAATACAAAACCCCATGAGCTCGGACCTGCAAACCGCTCTGGATGACCTTGCGAGTGCCATCCAATCCATCACGCTCGGAAGTGTTGAGTCAGTCGTCATCCAGGAAGCAGGCGAAACCCTGATCCGAAATTGGAACGACCACCACGACAACAAGATAGACGAGGGGATTGAACTGCAACTCTGGGGAACCAGACAGTCCCGCCCCCAGCTTGTGTAAACATTTGCCCAAGCCCCCAAACCCTCGCTGAAAGCTCCTGTGTCCTCAACCGGCGCAGGGGCTTTTGGCATTCAACCCCAAACACCCAACATGAAACCCATCCCACTGCCCATCGCGGAGCTTAAATCCGCCCTCTCAGGAATCGGCAAGGTGATCAACCCACGAACCACCCTGCCCGTTCTCCAACACGTCAAAGTCGAACGCACCAACGACGGCTGGATCGCCCTCACCGGCACTGATCTTGACCGCTTCGTCACCATGCGCCTCGAACATCCCGCCGAAGGTCCTCCCTGTGCGGTGCTGGTTCCTTTCGACCAGCTCCAGCACCTCTCGAAGAACTGCGGCCGGGATGAACGTCTCCTCATCGACATCACCGAAAATGGCCCGGTGATCAAATTCGCCCTGGCTGACAACCTAGGTGAAACCAAGGTCAAGCCGTTGCCTATCGCTGAGTTCCCGGAGACTCCTCGCCTTAAATCGGAGGCCATTCCACTGCCGCCCACGCTTCGCACCACCCTTCACGAGGCGATGAACTGCGCCAGC
>CALMTT010000190.1 GCA_937872615.1 uncultured Verrucomicrobiaceae bacterium
GATAGCCACTTCCGCTTCAGCGGAATGCCCGAAGGGCGAGCGTAGCGAGGCAATGGCCGCGCTCCCTTCTCACGGCTCACCGCTCACGGTCTCCGAGTCTGATGGTCTCCGGGCCTTTTTCCGTCGTTCTTCCCCAAGCCTTGCCATCGGCACGGCCATCTGCTTGGATGCGCCTCATCTGGAGGCCTGCGAGCGCCTGATGCGTCCTCAAGCCTGCCCCTCTCCACCTGCCCGATGAAAAAGAAAGCCGCACCGCCTGAAAGCCTTCCTGCCCGGATTCTCCTGCATGTCTTGAGCTATGGTGCCAATGTCCTGGCGTGTCTGAGAGACGAGCCCATCACCAACCCCCAATCCAAGAAGGCCATTGGCATTGTGAATCTGAATGGCACCTCCCAGCCACCAGGGTGGGCGTTTCGGGTGAGCGTCTATCCGAACGGGACGAAGCTGCCCAAGCCTTTCCTGCGCACCGACAGTCTCATCCCAGTCGCCGAGATGAGTGTTCATCAGAGTCAGATGGCGGCCATCTTGGCGGTGCTCAACGATGCGGACACCGCCCATGCCGTGTTCGAACTGAATCCCGAAGGCTCTGACCCGCCCTTCTACGTGGATGTGCACGGCGAGTTCAAGAAGCGCCCGAAAACCTAGTCGGCGTGGAGGAGTCATTGAGACAGGGAGACTGGGAGAAGAGGGGCAGGCCGCCTGAAGGCGGGACTACAGAACTCAGAGCGGGCTGAAGCCCGAACTACGAACGAGGAACGAAGAACGAAGAACCCCGAACGGCGGCCAGGAATCGAAGCAAAGCGCAGATAGCCACTTCCGCTTCAGCGGAATGCCCGAAGGGCGAGCGTAGCGAGGCAATGCCCGCATCACCTCTCACTTCTCACCACTCACGGTCTCTGAGTCTCCTCATCTCCCGGTCTCAAAGTCCGTCACGCGGTCATCCTTCCTCAAGCGGCCAAGGCCGCTGTGTGTCGGACACAAAGGCGCTCTTCCTGGCGGGGCGCTTCAATTTGGGATTCCCGCACGCTGACGACCGCCACGGTTTGCCCGAGGGCGTTGAACACCTCCAGCTCGTAGCCGGGTTCCTGACCGGCCGCACCTTCATACTGCTCGACCACGGTGGCGATGTCTCCGCGGCACAGGTCGTGCGCGGGGATGTCCTGTGCAAGGATGACGCGGGTGAAGAGTTCGTGTTTCATGAGGAGGCAGGGTAAAGGGTGACAAAGCGGACCTCACCGGTGGTGTGGAGTCTGGCCCAAATGGAGCGGACGCGCAACTGCCGACCATTCGGGCCGGTGAGGGTGCCGTAAATGGCGAACTTCTCCGCGTATTCGGTAACTTCGACGGGCCAGGCGTCGAACTTGAGCAGGTCACGAATGTCCGCCTCCAGCCTCGCTGCATGCTGCGGCTCATAGCCGGCGAGCCGAAGGAAGCCCGACTTGTCATCCATGTCCCGCCGCACCAGCAGGTAGTGGGTGATCTTTCGTCGATCAATGAGGCTGTCCGCAGGGAGTTTCATGGGTGCCGCGCAGGCTGGTGGTGATCTGGCGCAGGTGAGTGAGAACGTCCTCCACCTCCGAATTCTTCAAGCCAGCCCCCAGAGACAGCCGCACGCACTGCCGCGAGGCCTTGCCCGGCTTCATGGCGGCGATGACGAGGATTGGACCTCTGTGTCTCTCTGCGGCCTCTGTGGTGAATGTCTTGTCGGCGCGAATGCAATCGCGCCCTCCAATCTCGGCGCTCTTTCCATCTCGGCGGTGATTCTGTTTCAACGCGAATGGAGGCGGGAGGTGAAGAAGAGGAGAGGGGGAGAGGGGGAGACTTTGAGAAGAGGAGACTGGGGGACTTGGAGACGGGGCGGGCTGCCGAAGCTGGACATTTGGGAGGCTCAGAGCCACCGTGACGACCGATGCCCCATTCCTCCTCCCGGCTTAGCCTGATCCAGCTCCATGTCTCGGTGCTGCTGGCGGGTGGTGCGGGACTGTTCGCCAAATTTGTGGAGGTCAGCCCGGCGGTCATTACCTGCGCCCGGACGCTGTTTGGGAGTGCGGCTCTGGCGGTGGCTGCGGCGCTGATGAAGGCCGGGCTGCGGGTGCGCTGCGGAAAGGATCTGCTCATGCTGGCTGTCTCCGGCGCTATTCTCGCGGTGCATTGGTTTTCGTTCTTTGTGTCCATCCAGGTGTCCACGGTGGCGATCGGCCTGCTGGCCTTTTCCTCTTTTCCGCTGTTCGTGACGTTTCTGGAGCCCCTGGTGTTCAAGGAGCGGCTGCGGCAGCGTGACGTGATCACGGCGGTGGTCGTGGTGGCGGGGCTGGTCCTGGTGACGCCGAGCTGGGATCTGAGTGATCATCTCACCCAGGGGGTGCTGTGGGGTGT
This sequence comes from uncultured Verrucomicrobiaceae bacterium, assembly GCA_937872615.1. Classification (GTDB taxonomy): domain Bacteria; phylum Verrucomicrobiota; class Verrucomicrobiia; order Verrucomicrobiales; family Verrucomicrobiaceae; genus Prosthecobacter. The sequence continues at coordinate 2,377 of CALMTT010000190.1, forward strand.
CTTCTCTGCCTTCACCTACGCCGTGCTCTCGCTGATGAGCCGCTGGTATGTGCGGGGTTACCCCACGCTGACGGTGGCGTTTTACCAGCAGGCATTCGCCTCGCTGTGTGCGCTGCCCTTTGCCCTGCGGTGGGAGGGCACTTACACGGGACACGATGTGCTGCTGCTGGTGGTGCTGGGGGTGGTCTTCACCGGACTGGCGCAGGGCCTGGCGGTGGCCAGTCTGCGGCATCTGCGGGCGCATGCGGTAGGCGTGGCCTATGGCATGGAGCCGGTCTATGGGATCGTGTTCGCCTGGCTGCTGCTGCATGAGCTGCCCACGATACGGATGCTGTGCGGGGGGAGCCTGATCTTTGGCGCGGTGCTTTGGGCTTCCCTCAAGCAGCACCCCGCCGCGGATGCCGAGCCAGCGCCCATCCCTGGGCCATCGAAACGATGAACAACCCGAAGTAGGACTTGGAGAAGGGGACTTGGAGACGGGGAGACGAACGGAGCCACAGAGTGGCGGAGCAGCAGAGCCTCTGACCTCTGAAGCTCCGACCTCTGTCCTCTGACTTCGAGGAAGAGGAGGATTGCTCAGACCATCTCAACCCTTTCGAGTGTTCCGTGTTTTCCGTAGGCCACGAGATCGAGGACGAGTAGGAGGACGAGGAGGAAGTCTCAGAGCCGCCTGAAGGCGGGACGACAGAACCCAAGGCGCGAGCCATGGGACAGCATGTCCTCAGTCAGGATGACGTGGGTGAAGCGTTCGAGTTTCATGAGCTCACCCGATGTGTTTCGCGGCCCGGATGGCCAGGGTTCGCTGCCGGAGCTTCTCAAGGAGCTGAATCTTTTCATCGACAGGCAACGCAGCGAGCTTCGCCCTGTAGGCTCGCTTGCTTTCAATGAGTTGTTTGATCCATTCGCTCATGGCTGGTTGGGGATGAGAAAACGTTTCCCGAAGGTCTCCCATTTGTCCAGCAGGCTGTGGCGGGCGAGGAGTGCATCGAGTTTGGCGGCATCCAGCACGCCGGTTTCGATGAACTGCAGGATGCGGGCGTAGTCCTTGGCACGGCCGGTCTTGAGCGCGATGGCGACAAGGTGCTCCGCCGTCATGACCCAGACGGGCACGCCTTCGACTTGCTGGGCGACCGCTTCGGCGATGGCCTCCTCCTCCAGCGGTCCTGCGGGGGGCAGAAACTGCACGGGCCAGTCACCGATGATGAGGTATTCGCCCTCGGCCTTGTAACCGCGCGGGAGGAGGTAGTCATACACGGGCCCGAGGGTGAGCAGCGGGCTGCTGGCAGCCTGGGAGAGCAGGACAAAGACATCCACATCCAGCGTGGCGACAGGCTCTAGATAGAACGTGGCCCCCACCGCGCCGCCAATGGCATACCGTCCGATCACGCCTGCGGCGCGCATTTGATTGAGGACGATGAAGGTGTCTTTCATGCGACGGAGATCCCGTTTGGAGTTCCCACCGTGGCGGAGAGTCGGCGCGAATGCAATCGCGCCCTCCGAGGGACGGGGCCGCCTGAAGACGGGACGACAGAACCCCAAGGCGCGGGCAAAGCGCTTCGCGCATCGACAATAGACGATGGACGATCGCCTGAGCGGGCTGAAGCCC
>CALMTT010000191.1 GCA_937872615.1 uncultured Verrucomicrobiaceae bacterium
CATTCGTCGGTTCGATTCCGACCTCCGCCTCCATCTCCAAGCTTCGCTTGGATAAGGAGTTACGCATTTCACAACTCTCAAGTGCCAGCAAGAGTGCCAGCAGTTTTGTGACTCGGAACTACTCAATAACAACTCCGCGATCACCCCGGCACGACTCGCTGAAACGCAATTGGCCGTGCGTTTGGTGTCATTGAGACACCTGTCCTTCGTCCTCGCTTGGCAGGCTCGAACAAAAAATTCGAGCCATGAAAAACCGCTTCCGCCTCTATCGCCGCAAAAAGGGCGGCATGTTTTACGCCCACGATTCCGAAACCGGCAAACAGGAAAGCCTCGGCACCAAGGACCGCGCCGAAGCAACCACCCTGCTCAACGCCCGCAACGAATCGTTCCGCGCGCCGCAACTCAATCTCCACATCGCCAAGGCCTATCTTGCCGGAACCGACTCCGGGGTTTCAACCCGGACCTGGCAGGATGCCTTCAATGCCGTCATCGCGAGCAAGGAGGGCTCGACCCAGGACCGCTGGGTGCGGGCGGCCAAGGAATCCGCCTTCGACTTGATTCGCAGCCACGTCATCCTCGAAACACAAGCGGAGCAAATGCTCGCCTGCCTGAAAGCCGGAACGGTCAGCACGAATGTCCACCTGCGGAAGCTGCACAATTTCTGTCTAGCGATGAACTGGTTGCCGTGGCCGATCATCCCCAAGCGCCTCTGGCCGGCGGTGAAGTTCCAGCCCAAACGGGCCATCACCCTTGCGGAGCATCAAAAAATCATCGAGCGGGAAAAGAATCCCGAGCGCCAGAATTTCTACGAACTCTGCTGGCATCTCGGCGGTTCGCAGACCGACATCGCCAACCTCAACGCTGGAGACATTGATTGGTCGAATCGCACCATTGCCTACACCCGGCAAAAGACCGGCAGTCTGGCGATGATTCATTTTGGCGAAGAACTTGAAGCCATTCTGCGCCGTCTGCCCGTGGTAGGACCGTTGTTCCCATATCTGCACACCGTTCGCTGCGGCGACCGCGCCACGGAGTTTAAGCAGCGCTGCGAGGGCTTGGGAATCAAAGGCGTTTCGCTCCACTCCTACCGCTACGCTTGGGCCGAACGGGCAAAGCTGTGCGGCTACCCGGAACGGTTCGCCCAAGAAGCGCTCGGCCATAACAGCAAGGCCGTGCATCGCGCTTACGCGCGCAAAGCCCAAGTCAAACTTCCCTCCTTGGAAAGCTACGAGAAACAAGCGGCAGCGGATCAAATCATTCCACTTCCGTCGATCAATGCCGAGCGCGAGCGAATTGCCCGCCTTGGACAGTCCGTCGGATAAGCATCCATTCCCACATCAGTTGCGCCCGCCAGCCGAACGCTCGCGGGCGTCTTTTTTAGGAATAAAGCGGAAGGCCAACGATTCTAGGCGTGGCTGGGCTTCAGCCAAATCGCGCGATTGTCGTTTGGCAAAATATTTCGCATCATGTTCTTCGCTCGAACCGGGACCATTTCGATTTTTTGGGAAGGACCGCCCTTGTCCCACCCGGTTGATACACTATCAAAGATGATTTCTTTTGCCGAACAACTGTTCCGCGAAGTGAGCCCTGGATTTTTCCGGGTGCTCGCAAGCGGTAACGCGGCGGTTTATCTCGACGTGCTGGATGCTCTGGAGCGAGAAGCATCCGAGCGGCACGAAGGAATGAGCCGTGAGGAGGCTCTTGCCATTGTCAGTGAAGTGTTGGCGCAACATCCGACGTTTTTCCCAGATGAAGGCGAAGCTGGGGGCGACATTCGTGAGCAGTTCACAGGACTGCCATTACGTGAGAAAGCCCGCAGCGTGCTGGATCATCTGGCGAAGCCGGAGGTCGGCTGGGTGCTCGATGAGCAACTCCCGAACTGGGAACGTGTCGTCCGGTTTGATGCCCACGGCGTCACCTTGCTGGAGGCGTTGAGGAGAATTGCCCGGCCAGATGCGGTGGTCTTTACCGACAAACTTCAGGGTGTGTGCGCGGCTTTGGCGAACCAAGGGGCGTTTGCTGAATCCCCGCTGGCTCATCTGGACAACTGCCTTACGCTGGCCCGGGGCGGACTTGGGGAATTGCGTGGCATTGAAAAATCTTTGAAGCGGCTGGTTCAGCGCCAGCGACAAGCCGCTACTTTGGGCGAGATTTACGGGGTCGTATTTGACGAATACGCCGAACAAGTTGGCCGCACCTGTTACGCCGAACTTGTCCGCGCCCAACTGCCGGCGCGCTTGGATGAAGCGCGTGAACGCATCCACACATTGCTCACGGACACCGAGCTTTTACACAAAATGCAGCATGAGGTCATGCGGCGTGATGCCGTAGAACCGCAAGTGGCAATGTCACGCGTTCGCAATCGGTTGGATGAACTGGCGAGGGCACTTGAATTGGTTCAGCCGCTGGCTGATGAAATCGACCGACGCACTGCTGAATTCGCCCGGCGTTCGCTAGCTCGCTCCCGTTACTTGCAGGAAGTTGTGGGGGAGCGGCGCTCTCAAGTGAAAGAACTGTTCGAGCGCATCAATGCCACGTTTCACGGTTGGCGACTCGGCGATTTGAACGGCGATATTTCCCTACCGCCGCTGCTATTGCCTGATGCCAGGCTGTTGGCTGGCCGCGATTCACTTTATGAACCGCCGCGCCGCCGCACTTTGGAGGAGAATCCTCCCGTTGATGATGAGGTGGACGATAAGCAGCGTGACCGAGCAAAGGCTCAACTCGGCGCGGTTGTTCGCGATTCGTTAACCGTGGCACGGGCGAATCGACTGATCGAAAAACTCGATGGCGGCAAGGGCGCACGCATACCAAGCACAAATGTCACCATTCGGAATGAAGATGATCTCGCCGACCTGATTGCCTTGTTGCTGCATGCCGAAGCCGGTGAAGCCCGTTATCGCATCGAAGTGCCGCGCGTAAAGGCTGACCTCACTGTGGCTGAGTTTGACCACAAGCTTAACTACCGCCTCGAAAAATTCTTTATCATCAAGAAATGACATCCTCCCCACCCATTCCATCCTCCAACTCCCTGCTCCAATTGAAGGATGCAGACCGAGCGCGTCTGGCCGAAGTGCTACAGGAATTGTTGGGGCATGGTTCAATTCTAGGCCTCAACCCCGGCCAAGCTGATCTTTACGAGTGGTGCAGGCTGAACCCGGATTGGGTGCGCGAGGCGGCGGCGCTGGTTGGCCTTGCGGTTTATAGCGAACACGAGAGCCGTCTGGTGCAGGCCATCCCGCAAAAGTCCTCGCTGATTCTGAATCTTAAACAGGATGCGACACTTGTGTTGTTGGCACTCTGGTATGAGTTCGATACGCAAGTCCGCGACCACGGCGCAACGGAAGTTCGCCTCTCCATCGAGCAACTCAACCAATTGCTGAAGGAAAAGCTATTGCCTGACCTCAAAAGCCAGCCAAGCGCAGGCAGGATGCGGGAAATTCTTTCGCAAGCGCGACGCTTCAATCTTGTAGAGGTGGAGTTTGATGAGCCATTCGAGAAATCGGTAATCGAAGTGTTGCCGACCCTGAAAAAGGTCATCCAGTTCAACGGAATCGAAGAATGGAACAAAACGGCGGAGTTGCACCGCAATCCCAGCACTGAAGCCAACGGCAATTCGCCGGAGGAAGGAAGCGATACACCATGAGCCGCGCAATCAAACTCACCCGCATCCATGCCATCAACTGGTATGGCTACAATGACACCTTGGCTATTGACGGGAATCTGCTGCTGGCGGGCGTCACCGGATCGGGCAAGTCCATCTTGATGGACCTCATCATGACGGTGCTGGTTGGCACGGATGTGGCGCACGATCATTTCAACCGTTCGGCAACCGGCAGGCATTCCAAGCGCACCTTGAAGGGCTACTGCCTTCTCGACACCAAGCGCGAAGAGAACGGAGTGCCGGAGTATCAACGCAACAAAGGGGCAATCACCTACATCGCGCTCGAATTCACTTGGCCCGCCAAAGCCGGGGAAACTCCCCGCGTGGAAACCTGGGGATTGCGAATCGAATTTCGCAACACCGCAGAAAACCAAGGACACATTGATTCGTATTATTGCGATGGTCAGTTGTGTCGCGACGATTTTCTCGCTGTGAGGGCCGAAGACGGGAAAAAGCGTCCGCTCGAACTCGCCGCGTTCCGAAACTTCATCGTGAAGGAACGTGACGGCAGAATTTTTGAAACGCAGAAACAATATCTGCGTGACATGGCAAACGAGCAGCACCTGAATTACAACCCGGCCGTGCTCACCGGGCTGTTGCCGCAAGCGATGGCGTTCACGAACCGGGAATCTTTTGACAGCTTCATCCGTGACTATGTGCTTCCCGGCGACCAGCTCGACGTGGAAAACGTCGTCGCCAGCTACAAAAGCTTTCTTTCGTTTGAAGCTGACCTCAAGGAATTGCGCGACCAAAAGACCCGTCTGGAGGCAATCAACAAATATTTTGTGGATTACACCAACGCGAAGCGTGACCAAGTTGTCGCTCGTTGGTTGGCGGCCGATTTAACCCACCAGAACGCGCTCGCGGTAATGCGCGACAAAGAAGCGGAGCTGCAAAGGGAACAGAATGCGTATGCTGAGGAAGAAAAGAAGACCAAAGCCTTGGGCGAACGCATTGAAACGCGGAAGAGCGATATTGAGCAACTGAAGAATCTCATTCGCACCATTCCTGGCGGTGAAACTTATTTGTTTATCAAGGAGCGCAACAAAACCCTAGTTGGTGAAATCGAGCGCCTGCGAGCAGTTGGCACGCGCGTGGATGAGGCGCTCCGCAACCGTGTCCGCAAGGCGCGCCAGTGGCGCGAAGAAGCGCTCAAAGCACCGTTGACTGAGAAGGTGAATGTTGCCGTGCTGGATAGCGCTATCAAACATCTTGAAGGTTGTGATGCAAATGACAGCGAGGCGGCATTAAAAGCCGTCGCCGATGCAGCTGAAACTGTCAAAGCCGCATTGAATCGAGCAATTGCACCGACACGAAAAACTCTGGATGACGTCCGACCCAAACT
>CALMTT010000192.1 GCA_937872615.1 uncultured Verrucomicrobiaceae bacterium
CGGCCTCACGCTCACGACGGCGGGCGGCGCGCTCGAGGCGAAGGGCACGCTCGACGCGCCGAACAAGGCGCTCTCCGTGACGCTCACGTCGAAGGGCCTCGACGTGAAGAAGATCGTGGCGCTCTGCGGTGATGATGGCAGCGGCCCGGTGGAGTATTATCTTGAGGGCGAACAGCCGCTGTTTGTTTACAGCACGTGGTTCAAGATGACCGAGAGCGGCAAGCGCGGTGCAAAGGTCGAGGAGCGCCTGTATTTCAAAGACGGCGCCATCTTCAAGTGGCTCACCACCGAGAAACCTGCGCCGGTGTTTCACGGCGAGGACTACCAATCCATGACCCAGAGCCACACGGAGAACTGCAAGGCCTTCGTCGCCGCGCTGAAGAAGGGCAAAGGCAAGGCCTCTGCCGCGAAAGTCGCGGAAGGCACCTTCACCGGCATCGAAGAGGGCGACTACTTTCACTGGAACATGACCTCGAAGAGCGGCGAGGAGCTTTCGTTCTTCCTTTTGAAGACAGATGATGCCATCGACAAGGTCGTGGAGAATCCGAAGGCCTACATCGGCAAAAAATGCCGCGTCACGTGGAAGAAGAGCACGGAGAACATCCCCGAAGCCGGTGGCAAAATGGAGATCGACTCCGTCGTTAGCGTCGAGTGGATCGGCGGGAAGAAATAAGTCTCACAGCCATGCGCAGTCAGAAGCAGAACAATCGTGCTCCACGGCCGTTCAAGACCGGTGGAGGGTCTCCCAAGTGGTCAGGTGGCTCCGGTGGCGGTTTCATCCCACCACCCAAGTTTCCGCAACCCGCGAAAAAGAAAGCGCAGGACGGCGAAGACTCGAAGAAGTGATTCGGGGCTACTTCACCGGGATGTCCGCCTTCGGGAACGGCTGCCCGCCTCGCTCGATGAAGGCCTTTTCGACCTGCGCCGGGAGGAAGTTGCCAGCGTAGCGGGCGATGCGTGGATTCTTCTTCAACGCGGCCATGATGGTGGGCACCGCAGCCTCGGCCTGCGCCGATGTTTTGCCCGCGAGCCTCTTCACCTCGTCCTGCAGGGCGATGAAGAAGGCCTGTTGATCTTCGAGGAGTTCGGGCCCGCCTCGCGGACCGTGACCGGGGCAGACGACCTTCGGGTTGAGCTTCTTCACGGCTTCGAGCGTCTTGATCCAATCGCCGATGTTGCCATCGCCGGTGTAGTTGTAAGGCCCGTTCACGCAGGCATCGCCGCTGAAAAGGATTTTCTCGTTCGGCAGCCAGGCCCAGCCGTCGCCCGGCGTGTGCGCGGTGCCAAAGTGCAGCAACTCCACGCGGTGCTTGCCATCATCGAAGATCATCTCCGTGCGGTAGAGCAGCGTCGGAGCCTTCAGCTTGCTCTCGCGGAGGTCCTTGCGGTTCTTCGCGGCATCTTCCCAGCGGCCGGGAGGTCCGCCCGCGAGGCCGGTTTCATACTTCTTCATCTGCGCGAGAGCATTTTCATGCGCCACAGGTGTCGCGCCTTTGTCCACCCAGACCTGATTGCCGTAGGCGTGGTCACCATGATGATGGGTGTCGAAGGTAAAACGCACCGGTTTGGTCGTGAGCGCCTCGATCTTCGGGATGATCACGCGAGCACCGGAAGGGAAGTTTGCATCGATCACAAGCACATGATCTTCAAACACGACCCAGCCGTTGTTGCAGTGCCCGGCCGGCCGGATCTCGCCTTCGTGGAAGTACACATCCTCGGCCAGTTTTTCGACCTCATTCACCGCGGCGCGGGTGAGAGACGGCGGAAGGCAAAACAGGGCGAGAAGGGCGGGGAAGGGGAGGAATCGCATGACGCGGCAACAAACGCCGCCGCGTAAGAAATTTCGCAGACTCGCGTGCTTGATTGACCCGCGGCGAGCGTTTCGCTAGCCTCGTCCGGTTTCCTCACGCGCATGCTTCATCCTTGTAAACAGTTCCGTCATCTCGCCACGCTGCTCGTGGCTTTGCTCGGGATCGTCGCGAGGGCAGAAGTCGCTCCGAAGCTGGACATCGAAACGCTTTTGAGCATTCAGGGCAATGTGCAGAAGCTGCTGCCGCAGGTGCGGCCGGCCCTCGTGGCCATTCAAACGGGCGGCGGCACGGCCAGCGGTGTCATCATCTCGCCCACCGGCCTCATTTTGACCGCTGCGCATGTCGTGGGAAAACCCGGGCGTGACATCCGTGTGGTGCTCGAGGATGGCAGCACGACCACGGCAAAGTCTCTCGGCCTCGATCAGGCCACCGATGCGGCCTTGGCCCAGCTCAAAGACCGCGGCAAACCTTGGCCGAGCGTGAATCTGAGCCGCGAGGTCGTCAAAGCACAGCCTGGCGAGTGGTGCTTCGCGCTGGGGCATCCGGGTGGCTTTGACAAGGCTCGCGGCGCGGTGCTCCGCGTGGGCAAAATCATCAAGCAGACCGCGAACAGCCTGCACAGCGATTGCGTGCTCATGGGCGGCGATTCCGGTGGTCCGCTCTTCAACCTCGCGGGCGAGGTCATCGGCATCCACAGCCAGATTTGGGAAGGTCGCGATCAAAACGTGCATGTGTCGATGGCACCGTTTCTTCGCTCGTGGGACGCCATGCAAGCCTCGCAGGTCATCAAAGTGTGGGGCGTGGGAGCGGGTGGATACCTCGGCGTGGCCACGCGGATGACCGATGAGGTCGAGCTCGAGGTGGCGGATGTCATCGATGGCTCGCCTGCGCATCAAGCCGGTGTGCGTGTCGGCGATGTGATCCTCGAATTGAATGGCGATGCCATGACCGATCAGCAGCAGTTCACCGCTGCCATCAAAGCCAAGGCCGCAGGTGACACCGTGAAGCTGAAACTGCGTTCCGAAGCCAAGGAGCGGCATGTGCCTGTCACACTCACTCAACGTCCGAAGGAGGAAGGGTGAGAATGACGAATGATGAATGGCGAATGACGAATGGGCTCGCTGGGATGCGGTGGGTGTTGGGTGTGTGCGTGTTTTGGGCCGCGAATGTCATCGCGGAGCCTGCGCGGCCGACGTTGCCGGTGGAAGAGCGCACGAATGGCCGTCAAACCGTGGCGGCACTCGAAAAGGTCGCACCGGTGGCGCTGGCCTGCTCGGCTCGGATTGAAAGCCTGCTCGGCAGGCCGGTGTGCGAGGCGACGATTGTTGGCGAAGATGGTTATGTGCTCACGAAGGCCAGCGAAGTGCCTGAGTTGGAAAAGGTGCGCGTGAAGTTCGCGAATGGCCGCACCGCGGAGCTGCGCGAGATCCGACGTGAGGTGCGTTTTGACCTCGTGCTCGCCCAAGCAGTGGGCGTGACCGGTTTGAAGGCTGCGAACTTTGGCAGCACACGTTCGCTTTCACATGGGCAATGGCTTTGCAGCATGGCTGGAGAGAAGCTGGAGCCGCGGATCGGCATTGTCAGCGCGAACCGTCGCCGCATTCCCGGGCTCGGCGCGGCTCTCGGTGTGCGCATGGATGAAAAAGAGCCGAAGGACGTCAAAGGCGTGCGCATCGTGAGCATCGCGAGCGACAGCCCGGCGGAGGCTGCCGGGCTGCTGCCCGAGGATGTGATCGTGGCGATTGCGGAGGAAGGTGTCGATGAGTTCAAGCACGTGCACGAGATCGTGTCGAAGCGCCAGCCGGGCGAGTATGTGGAGGTGCGATACCTGCGCGAAGGCAAGGAGGCGACCTGCCGCGTGCGTTTGGCCAGCCGCACCAAAGTCCTGCAAAACTGGGAGGGCGAGGATTTCGCGAATGGAGGCATCTCGCTGCGCACGGACAATTTCCCCGATGTGCTCCAGCATGACATTCCGCTGGCTCCGGCCGACATGGGCGGACCTTTGGCCACGCTCGAAGGTCGCGTCGCAGGCATCAACATCGCCCGCGTGGATCGTGTGACGACCTTTGCGCTGCCGGTGGAGTCATTTTGGACGGAAGTGCAGCAGTGGATCAATGCCGACCGCCATCCGCCGAAGGCGCAGCCGGTCAATGCAGAGTGATGAGCGAAGGTTTCCGGGCACTCCGGCCTTCCATTCCGCAAGGAAAGCGCCACAATCGCGTTCCACCTCACCCATGAAGAAAATCATTCTTTCCCTCCTTCTCGCCGCGGCGACCAGTTTTGCGGCTCCGATCCCCGAAACAGCCAAAGTGGGCCAGTTTTTCGCCGGCTGCCAGGCTTACAGCTTCCGCCTCTACAGCGTGTTTGAGGCCATCGACAAGACCGCGCAGGCTGGTGGCAAGACCATCGAATTTTATCCCGGTCAGAAGTTCGATGACACGGCCAAGTGGGATCACAACGCCACGCCTGAGATGATCGAGAAGGTGAAGAAGCACCTCGCTGACAAAGGCCTCACCGCCGTCGGTTACGGCGTGGTGAAGCTCGGCAAGGATGCCGCGCAGGACCGCAAGGTCTTCGAATTCTGCAAAGCCATGGGCATCAGCATCGTCGTGACCGAGCCGGACGTGGCGGGACTCGACGGCATCGAGGCACTCGTGAAGGAATTCGACATCAAGATGGCCATTCACAACCATCCGAAGCGTCCTCTGGATCGCGCCTACCTGTTCTGGGACCCGAACTACGTCCTTGGCCTCGTGAAGGATCGCGATCCTCGCATGGGCTCCTGCGCCGATGTCGGTCACTGGGTGCGCAGCGGCCTCGATCCCGTCGAGTGCATCAAAATCCTCAAAGGGCGCATCTTTGACAG
>CALMTT010000193.1 GCA_937872615.1 uncultured Verrucomicrobiaceae bacterium
GCAGCCGGCGGCCTTCACCGGGATCGTTGGTATCAAGCCGACCTACGGGCGCTGCTCGCGCTGGGGCATCGTGGCGTTTGCCTCGTCGCTCGATCAGGCAGGGCCCATGACCAAGACTGTCCGGGACAGCGCAATCATGCTGGGCGCCATGGCAGGCCATGACCCGAAGGATTCGACCAGCGCCGACATTGCGGTGCCGGATTTCGAGGCAGCGCTGACCGGCGACATTCGCGGTAAGAAGATCGGGATTCCCAAGGAATACCGTATGGATGGCATGCCCGCCGAAATCGAGACGCTCTGGAACGATGGCGCGGCGATGCTGAAGGACGCAGGGGCCGAGATCGTCGACATCACGCTGCCGCATACGAAATACGCGCTGCCCGCCTACTATGTTGTGGCGCCTGCAGAAGCCTCGTCGAACCTCGCCCGCTATGACGGGGTGCGTTATGGCCATCGCGCGAAACTCGCGCAGGGCGACGGCATCAACGAGATGTATGAAAAGACCCGCGCCGAAGGCTTCGGCCCGGAAGTTCAGCGCCGGGTGATGATCGGGACCTATGTGCTGTCCGCCGGCTTCTATGACGCCTATTACAACCGTGCCCGCAAGGTTCGCGCGCTGATCAAGCGTGACTTCGAGCAGGTGTTCGCCGCCGGCATTGATGCGATCCTGACGCCCGCTACCCCGTCGGCGGCCTTCGGGCTCGGCGAGATGGCAGATGCCGATCCCGTCGCCATGTATCTCAATGACGTGTTCACCGTGACGGTGAACCTCGCAGGTCTGCCCGGCGTCGCGGTGCCGACCGGGCTCGATCGTCAGGGGCTACCGTTGGGGCTGCAACTGATCGGGCGGCCGTGGGAGGAGGCGGATCTCCTGAATCACGCCTATGTGCTGGAGCGTGCGGCCGGCTTTGTTTCCAAGCCTGCGAAATGGTGGTAAGGGCGGCCGAACAGCCCGATTCAAAGGTTACCTGATGCGTCCGCTCCTGTCCGTCGCCGCCTTGGCATTGCTCGCAGCCTGCACGCCGCCTGCGCTTCGCGAAGAGGCAGGCTATGATCCTTCGTTCGGTGCCGGGGCCACGCCCTATGGCACTTTGCAGCCGCAAACGGCGATGCCTCCGGTACAATCGAACCAGGCGATCCCTTCGTCCGAGATCAACAGCGCGCTCTTCGGAACGCCGATGATCAATGCTCCGCAAGCAGGAATCCTGGGCGTCTATTCAATTTCGAAGACCCCGGTTATCATCGACGACATGATCGCAATTCGGTCGATCATGCACATGGTGCTTACCTACGATCACCGGTTGATTGATGGCATGATCGCTGGCAAGTTCTTGGCATCCGTTCGAGACCGACTTCAGAAGTTCGACTTCTTCAAGTAAGTCAGAATGCCAATAAGCCCGCCAATGGTAGACACCCGCGCCGCCGTCCGCGCCGCCGAGGCGATGGTCACCACCGCGAAGCTCGATCTCGAATTCACCCAGATCCGCGCCCCGATCAGCGGTCGCGTGAGCGATGCCCGCGTCACCGAGGGAAATCTCATCACCGGCGGCACCAGCGATCCCACGTTGCTCACCACCATCGTCGCGCTCGATCCGATCTACGTCGATTTCGAGGTCGATGAGCGTTCCGCGCTCAAATACCGCGAGATGCACAAAACGGGCGAACGCGAGAGCGCCCTGTTTCAGCGCATCCCGGCGGAAATGGCACTCGTGAACCAGGAAGGCTGGCCGCATCGCGGCGAGATCGATTTCGTGGACAACCAGATCAACCCCGAGACCGGCACCATCCGCGCCCGTGGCATTTTTCCGAACAAGGACCGCCTCATGTCGCCCGGCTTCTTTGCCAAGGTGCGCATCCCCGGCAGCGGCGAATACGATGGCCTGCTCATTCGCGATGCCGCCGTCGGCGATGATCAAGGCAGCAGCTATGTGTGGGTCATCGATGCCGAGGACAAGGCCGTGTATCGCCCCATCAAGCTCGGCCCGCTGCTCGATGGACTCCGCGTCGTGCGTGAAGGCCTCAAAGCCGATGAACGCGTCGTCATTCTCGGCCTCATGAGCGTGCGCAATGGCAGCAAGGTGAAGCCCGCGCTCGCTGAAATGGCCATCGAACCCGCGAAGGAGCCGAAACCATGAACTTCGCCCGCATTTTCGTGGACCGGCCGATCTTCGCGGCCGTGCTCAGCATCGTCATCACGATGCTCGGTGCTCTCGCCTACTTCGCGTTGCCCGTGGCGCAGTATCCCGAGGTCATTCCGCCCACCGTCGTCGTTTCGGCGACCTATCCCGGCGCCGATGCCCGCACGCTCGCCGAGACCGTCTCCACGCCGCTGGAGCAGGAAATCAATGGCGTGGAGGACATGCTCTACCTCTCGTCGTCCTCGACGAGCGATGGCCGCGTGCAAATCACCGTCACTTTCCGTCTCGGCACGGATTTGGACAAGGCGCAGGTGCTCGTGCAAAACCGCGTGAATGCCGCCGTGGCTCGTTTGCCGGAGGAAGTGCGTCGTCTCGGCGTCATCGTGAACAAACGCTCGCCGGACCTCACGCTCGCCGCGCAGTTTTACAGCCCCGATGGCTCTCGCGAGGTCGATTACCTCAGCAACTACGTCACGCTGCAGATTCAAAACGAGATCGCCCGCATCCCCGGTGTCGCGGAGGCCTCCTCGCTCGGCGGTTTGGACTACTCGATGCGTGTGTGGCTCGATCCTGAAAAAGTCGCCGGAGTCGGTCTGACGGCTGGCGATGTCATTCGAGCCATTCGCGAGCAAAACGTGCAGGTCGCCGCCGGTGCGCTCGGACAGCCGCCCGCAGCAGAAGGTTTGGAGTTTCAATACACGCTCACCGCGCCGGGCCGTTTGAAGAAAGCGGATGAGTTTGGCGACATCGTGCTCAAAACCGGCAAAAAGGGCGAGGTGGTGCATCTGCGCGATGTCGCACGCATCGAGCTCGGCTCCCGCGACTACTCCAGCAAGACCTACATGGATGGCTACAACGCCGTCTCGCTCCGCGTGTTCCAGCTTCCTGGCAGCAACGCCATCCAAACCGCCGACGCCGTGTATGCACGCCTCGCGCAGCTCAAGGAACGCTTCCCGCCCGGCATCGACTACCGCATCAACTACGACACGACGAAGTTCGTCCGCGCCTCGATCAAATCCGTGCTCACCACGCTCGTCGAGGCCGTGCTGCTCGTCGTTTTCGTCGTCATTCTTTTCCTGCAAAGCTGGCGTGCCTCCATCATCCCGCTGCTCGCCGTTCCCGTGTCGCTCATCGGCACATTGGCCGTCATGCAGGCCTTTGGCTTCTCGTTGAACAATCTGAGCCTCTTCGGCCTCGTGCTCGCCATCGGCATCGTCGTCGATGACGCCATCGTCGTGGTCGAAAACGTCGAGCGAAACATCGCCAAAGGCCTCGCGCCGCGTGAGGCCGCCATCCAGGCCATGAAGGAGGTCAGCGGGGCCGTCATCGCCGTCGCGCTCGTGCTTTGCGCCGTGTTTGTGCCCACCGCCTTCGTCAGCGGCATCACCGGGCAGTTTTACAAACAGTTCGCCCTCACCATCGCCGTCTCCACGGTCATCTCGGCCTTCAATTCGCTCACGCTCAGCCCCGCGCTGTGCGCCATCCTGCTGCAACCGCACGGAGCGAAGACCGATCTGCTCACGAAGCTCATCAATCTCCTCTTCGGCTGGTTCTTCCGCTTGTTTAACAAGGTCTTCGACTTCAGCGCCAGCCTCTACGCCGGACTCGTGCGCAAGCTCATCCGCCTCGCGTTGCTGGTCATCCTCGGCTACGGCGGCCTGCTCTTCCTCACTCAAAAAGTCTTCAACACCGTCCCCGGCGGCTACATCCCCGCGCAGGACATGGGCTACGCCATCGTGCTCGTGCAATTGCCGGACGCGTCCGCCTTTGAACGCACCGATGCCGTCGTGCGAAAGATGGACCTCATGGCGCAGCAGATCCCCGGCATCGCGCACACCTTCGCCATCTCCGGTTACAGCTCCGTGCTGCAAGCGAACCAGCCCAACGTCGGCGCGGCCTTCCTGGTCTTCGATGACTTCGACAAACGCACCTCGCCCGAGATGAAAGGCGACCGCCTGCTCGCCAGCATCCGCGAAAAATTCGCCACCATTCCGTGGCGCATCCGGACAGACCATTGTCTACGATCCAACGCAGCATCGCATGCTGATTGCGGGTGGTGGTCCGCTGGAAGGGCAGTTCAACGAACCGAAAAAGCCGGGATTTCGCGAGCTTTATGCATTTGATCCCAAAGCGGAAACCGTAAAGAAACTCGCCGATTGCCCCACTCCACTCTACGAGGCTCACCTTGCCTACGATTCAAAGCACGAACTATTCGTAACCGCGGCGGTCTACGAGAAGGGGAACTACCCATCCGGCATCTTCGCCTATGATCCAAAGAAAGACAGCTGGTTCACAATCAAATCCACCAATCCGATCCCGCCATTCAAAAACTGGTTCTGCTGGGTTCAGCTCTGCTACGATTCCCATCAGGATTGCTTCATTGGCAAAGTAAACGAGCAGGCCATCGGTGGTATCTGTACGCACGACCTCACGACCAAAAACCTCAAGCTTCAACGCTTCATCATGGAGCAGACTCGTCAATAATGACTGAGAAGCGGCACTTGGCACATCGCGAAGGCGGTCGCTGTGGGTAAAGCGCT
>CALMTT010000194.1 GCA_937872615.1 uncultured Verrucomicrobiaceae bacterium
CCCGTTTTCCTTCTCCACCGTCGCCGGGCATGGCTTGAGGCATGTCGGACAGCGCGAGGTCGTGCGTTTGAGGAGTTCGGCGGGCATGGAAGGGGGTTACAGCTTGAATGACGAAGCGCAGCCGAAGAAAAAGCAGCCGACCATGAGAATACAGCCACCGATAAAGCTGAGCACGCCCAGCCCAAAGTTAAACCGGCCGATGTTCGTGCTTGCCTTTGCATGGAGAAAAAGAGCCAGCGCCGGCACCCCCAAGAAGACGATCAACGGCGGCTCACCATGCCCCTGCCGTCCTCCCACATAAACGCCGGCCAACGACGGAATCACGATCGTCGATAGCAGCCACAGCGGGATGGAGAACGGCTTCAAAATGGGCTTTGAAGGCGTGTCATCCTCCTGGGTGGGTTCGGGTGCGTCGGTCATGGTGAGAGCATGATGCAGTTGGTGTTTTAGAGGGGTTCCGCGGGCATGATCAAAGACTGAAGTTTGCGCAGCAACCGATGAAAAAGCTGCCAGCGATCAGAATCCAACCAAAGAAGAATGCGAGGATACCTAAACCGAGACTATGGCGGCATATCATCGTGCTCGCGGTAGCATGCATGATTAGCACGACTGCAGGAACACCCCAAAAGACAGCATCAGGCGGATCAGACTGAATGTTTTCTATCAAAGCTCCAATCAATGCCGGGAGAACGATAGACGAAACGATCCAGAGCAGACCCCAAAAGGAGTTGGGAGCTGGTTTGGGCATCTGGGGCTTGGACGGCAGATCGCTCATGGATGTATGCAGTTCGGTTCTTGTGTTTTGGGCAGTTCAATCATCGACCATAGGGTGAGGAGCAGCCTACGGCCAAAATGAAAAACATGGCCAACCATCCGCCAACAAATAGTAGCACCGGTATGAAACAGCTTTTGTGCTGACCGCTGATGGCTGCACTAAAAGTGGTGTGCGACAGAAATCCTACTGCACAGAGCAGTACCGGCTGCCAGTTGCCAGAAAAGCACCACATGCCTGCGATGGGTGTCATGATGATCGAAACCACCCATCCCAGCCACCAAAGACCGCTTGGGGCGCCTCTGTCGCCGGGTGAAGATTGGCGCGGTTCTTCCATGATCAAATCTTTGGGAAGTTGACCAAACACCCGACAAAAAACGAGGCCACCATGAGAACCCATCCTCCGATCACCGCGCAGCCATTTACGTTGTTGATCTTCATGCTGACGACCAAATGCAGAACAAAAGAAACGACACCTAGGAATACGGTCACGACAGGACCATTCCCCCCTGTGAAGTAAAAACCTCCCGCAATCGAAGGTAGCACGATGGTCGCGATGATCCAAAACGGCCATGCCATTTCGTTGTCGGGCTTCGGAGGCATGGTGGCCGGGTCTTCCATGCGCCGATGGAAGGACGAAAGGCGGATTCAGGCAAGGAGTGATTTGATTCGCTGCCGCGATGAGCGGGGCGGCTGGAGACGTCACGCTTTACGTTTGCCATTCTGATGGATAGGATGTGCGCGATAGGCGCATCGCCTCCGACGGCAAACAAATACCTTTTCTAACTATGCACTTGTCCTCATTCATGAAGCATCTGTTCATCTTCGCTGTCATGATCGGTCTGTTTTCAGCCTCCGCCCAGGCCGAGCCTGTCGCCGACCTCAAAAGCGAACTGAAGGCCAGACGCAAGGTGGTGAATGACTGGTTCAAAGCGGAACTCATCAAGCTCGCACAACGAGCGAGGACCGATGATGAGCGCCGAAAAGTCCTGACGGCTTGCGACTGGGAATGGGACGCGGGACAAGCTGGTGTGACTACGATCACCTTGAAAGAAGGCGGCAACGGAATTCACCACTATCAGGGAGAAGCCTTTGCCTGGTCCAGCGAGGGGTGGGAGGTGAAGCTGGTGCTATCGAAAGGCGCAATTGCGACGCTCAAGATTAACCCCGACACGCTCAAGTGTACGGGTAAGGATTTCGACGGGAAGAACACCGTCAAAGCTAGTCCAAAGCTGGAGCCCTGACGTCTGCGGAGACAGCGTAAAGACGACTTGCTAGATGCTACCGCGATTGGCGGAGCAACTTGAAACTTGGAACCTGAAACTTGAAACGACGCGCTCTGATCGAGGAGTAGGAGTAAGAGGACGAGTAGGATTCGCCTGCGGCGGTTACGGCACCGCGACCTGAGGCAGTTTCCAAACCTTCTCGGCGTATTCGAGGATGGTGCGGTCGCTGCTGAATTTGCCGACTCTTGCGGTGTTGAGGATGGCTTTGCGGGTCCACTCGGGCTGGTTTTGATAGGCCCAGCCGACTTTGGCCTGTGCGGCGGCGTAGCTGTCGTAGTCGGCCATGACGAGGAAGGGGTCGCCGTGATGGAGGAGGCTGTCGCGGAGGGGTTTGAACTCGTTGGCGTTGCCGGTGAAGGCATCGCTGGTGAGCCAGTCGAGGCTGAGGCGCAGCTCTTCGCTGGCCCAGTAGAAGTCCATGGGATTGTAACCCTTGGCGCGGAGTTCGGTGACCTCTTCGACGGTGAGACCGAAGATGAAGATGTTGTCATCGCCGACTTCTTCGAGGATCTCGACATTGGCACCATCGAGCGTGCCGATGGTGAGGGCACCGTTGAGGGCGAGCTTCATGTTGCCGGTGCCGGAGGCTTCTTTGCCAGCGGTGGAGATTTGCTCGCTCAGATCGGCCGCGGGGATGATGCGCTCGGCGATGGAGACGCCGTAGTTCGGGATGAAGACGACCTTCAGCTTGCCACCGATGCGCGGATCGTTGTTCACCTTCGCGGCGAGGGCGTTGATGGCGTGGATGATGTTTTTGGCGAGGTAGTAGCCGGGAGCGGCCTTGGCACCGAAAACGAAGACACGCGGGGCGATGTCGAGGTTCGGGTTGTCGAGCAACTGGCGGTAGAGGCTGACGATGTGGATGAGATTGAGGTGCTGGCGCTTGTACTCGTGCAGACGCTTGATCTGCACATCGAAGAGCGCATCGGGGCTGACGCTGACGCCACAGCTATCCTGAATGATCTTGGCGAGGCGCACTTTGTGGCCGCGTTTGATGTCGTGGAAGCGCTGCTGGAAGGAGCTGTCGGTGGCGAATTTTTCGAGGCCGCGGAGTTTGGAGGCATCCTTGAGCCAGCCGGAGCCGATGGACTCGGTGATGAGGGCGGAGAGCTCCGGATTGCACACATCGAGCCAGCGGCGGAAGGTGACGCCGTTGGTGAGATTCAGGAAGCGCTCGGGATACAGCTCGTGGAACTCGGGGAAGAGTCGCTCGCAAAGCAAACGCGTGTGCAGCGCGGCGACGCCATTCGTGGCGTGGGAGCCGAGCACGCTCATGTGAGCCATGCGCACGGCTTTGTGGCCGCCGCGTTCCTCGATGAGGGAGAGGACTTTCTTCTTCTCGTTGTCGCCGGGCCATTTGGCCTCGACTTCGTGCGTGAGGAAGAGGTGATTGATCTGGTAAATGATCTGAAGGTGACGCGGCAGCACTCGCTCGAATAGGCCGACGGACCACGTTTCGAGGGCCTCGGGCAGCAACGTGTGATTCGTGTAGCCAAAGGTCTGCTGACAGATGCTCCAGGCCTGTGCCCAATCGAGCTTTTCCTCGTCGACGAGGATGCGCATGAGCTCGGGGATGGCGACGGCGGGATGCGTGTCGTTGAGCTGAATGGCGGCCTTCGACGGGAATTCGCTCCAAGGGAGGTTGTAGCCGTTTTTGAAGCGGCGGATGATGTCGGCGAGCGAGCAGGCGACGAAGAAATACTGCTGCACGAGGCGCAATTCCTTGCCGCTCTCGGTGCTGTCGTTCGGGTAGAGCACCTTCGACACGGTCTCTGCCATCGCCTTCTCGCGGATGGCATCGATGTAGCCGCCTTCGTTGAAGATTTGCAGATTGAGGTCCTCATCCGCCTGCGCCTGCCAGAGGCGGAGGACGTTCACCGTGTGGGATTCATAACCGACGATCGGGATGTCCCAAGGCAGGCCGAGGAGGCACTTCGTATCGACCCACTCGTAATGCGGATTGCCGAGGTCGTCGAACTTCTGCACGCTGCGGCCATAGAGGTGAATCTTTTGGCGGTAAGACGGGCGAGCGATCTTCCACGGGCTGCCATCGCGCATCCAGGCATCCGGATGCTCGACCTGCTTGCCATTCACGAACTCCTGTTTGAAGAGGCCGAACTCATAATGGATGCCGTAGCCGATGGCGGGCAGGTTCAGCGTGCTGAGCGAATCCATGAAGCACGCGGCGAGACGGCCGAGGCCGCCATTGCCGAGGCCCATGTCAGGCTCGCGTTGCAGCAAAGAGTCGAGGTCCTTGCCCATCTCGCTGAGGGCGGCCTTGGTGTGATCGTAGAGCCCGGAATTGCGGAGATTGTTCTCCAAAAGCCGGCCCATGAGGTATTCGAGCGAGAGGTAATGCACGCGGCGCACGCCTTCCTGACGATGCAGCGAGCGGGACTTTGTGGACATGTCCATCACACGGTCACGCACAGCCAGGCAGGTGGCCACCCACCAGTCATTCTCGGAAGCGGACTTCACATAGGCACCGAGGGTGAAGCGCAGGTGATTGGTGATCGAGACTTTGAGCGACTCGGTGGAGTCGGAAGGCGGGCAGTTGAGCGGAGATTCCATGGAAAGGGACAAAGAACAAAAATGAGGCCGCCACGAAGGGCGAGCGAAGGCAGAAGGGCAAGTAGATGGATGGTGAAAGGGCCGTTTCAAAGCCCTAATGAGCACTTGCTGTGCCGGGACGGCGGGAAAGTGGGCGCAGACTGGCATCGGGGCATGCTTCGGACACAAAAAAGCCTCCCCACGTGGCCGCGGGGAGGCTTCAAAAGCATTCAGCAATCGAGCTTACATCGCGAAAATCCTGTCCATGCGCTCGACGAGCATGCGGAGGCCGTTGGGGTTGATGCCGCCGCGCTGCTCGCTGATGGCCCAGCCGGTGTAGCCGATGCTGTCGAGGGCCTTCATGATGGCGGCCCAGTTGTTGGTGCCTTCGGTGAGGTCGCAATCGAAGCCTTTCCACACGCCTTCGTCCTTCATTTTCTTCGTGGAGTATTCTTTAACGTGGATGCGGTTGATGCGCTTGCCGAGCACGGGGATCCAATGCTCCGGCCAGCCGTAACGCAGCACATTGCCGATGTCGAAATGCCAGCCGACGATCGGATCGCCGATCTCATCGAGGAATTTCACGGCCTCGATGGGGCTGAGGATGAAGTTGTTCCAGACGTTCTCGATGGAGATCTTCACGCCGAGCTCCTTGGCAAGAGGCACGGCCTTCTTGATCTGGGCCATCGAGCGGTCCCAGGCCTGCTGGTAGGTCACGTCATCGCCGACGGTGCCTGGAACGACGAGAATGGAATCGGCACCATAGGCCTTCGCATCGCGCAATGTTTGAAGAACGCCCTGCAGGCCCTCCTCGCGGATTTTTTCATCGGGATGGGTAAGCGTCTGCTTCCAATGCGTGTGGCAGCACACGCTGGCGGCTTGCAGGCCGGACTGGCCGAGGGCGTCGATGACCTCCTGTTGGTTCATGCCTCCGGAAGGCTCCACGCCTTCGTAACCGGCCTCTTTCGCAGCTTTGTATTTCTCGATCAGCGTGCCTTTGAGACCCAGCGTGCCGCCCATGATGGCCTTGCGCAGCTTGCGTGCCGGCTTGGTCTCCTGCGCAGGCAAAAGACCGCCCGAGGCAGCGGCGAGCGTGGTGACGGAAAGGGAGCGGAGGAAGCGGCGGCGGTTGGACATGGTGCGTGGAATACGCGGAACGATGCCGCTTTGTCACGAATCAAATCACACCGGCTTCCGAATCTCGTCGAGGGCGTTGATGAGGTGGCCTTCGAGGACATCCTTGCTCAGGTAGGCCTCGCCGGCCTTTTTGAGCAGGACGAAGCGGATGCGCCCTTTCTCGAACTTCTTGTCCATGCGGGCGATGCGCATGATTTCCTCGGTGGAAAACTCCTCGCCGAGGGTCACGGGCAGCTCGAAGCGCTTCAGCAGGTTCACGATGCGGTCGTGTTCCTGGGCATTGAGCCCGCTCATGTGCGTGGAGAGCCACGCGGCAGCACGGAGGCCGAGTGAGATGGCCTCGCCGTGGAGGAGCTTGCCATAGCCAGCGGCGGCCTCGATGGCGTGACCGATGGTGTGGCCGAAATTGAGAAGGGCACGCGTGCCAATGGTCTCAAACTCATCGGCCTCGACGATGGCGGCCTTGATGGAAATGTTGCGCCGGATGACCGCGACGAGGTCGCCTTTGCCATCGGCGATGGCGTCGATCTGGGCGTAGAGGCTTGGATCTTTGATCGCGGCGTGCTTGATGATCTCGGCAAAGCCTTCATTCCACTCGCGTTTGGGCAGCGAGGAGAGCGTGTCGATGTCCGCGATGACCAAGACGGGCTGGTGGAAGGCTCCAACCATGTTTTTCGCGTCGGGCAGGTTCACGCCGGTTTTGCCACCGACGGAGCTGTCCACCTGAGAGAGCACGGTGGTGGGGATTTGCACATAAGGGATGCCACGCTGGTAAATGGCCGCGCAGAAGCCACCGAGGTCGCCGATCACGCCGCCGCCGAGTGCGACAACGAAGCTCTTGCGGTCGAGACCGGCCTTCGCCATCTCGCTGAGCACAGTTTCGCTGCTGATGAGGGACTTCGAGGCCTCGCCAGCGGGGACGGTGATGAG
The DNA here is from genome assembly GCA_937872615.1 of uncultured Verrucomicrobiaceae bacterium. Classification (GTDB taxonomy): domain Bacteria; phylum Verrucomicrobiota; class Verrucomicrobiia; order Verrucomicrobiales; family Verrucomicrobiaceae; genus Prosthecobacter. The sequence goes on from CALMTT010000194.1 coordinate 6,676, forward strand.
GTGCGGCTCCTTCCCGGCATCACGGAGGCTCTGCATGACCTTCTCCGCGTAGAGCGGACCGACGTTCGAATCGGTGATGACGGCACAGCGAGTGCGATCCGCGAGCTTTTTGTTCACCTCCTCGCCCGTCGTGGCGAGCAGCCCTTTGCCGACCTGCACGACGTAGCTGCGCGGGCCGAGATTGATGAAGACGGGACGGATGGGCTGAGGTGGCATGGGCGGAAATGACGAATGACGAATTCAGAATGACGAAAACAGGCGCAGGGCGGATTCGAGGGTGGACTGTGCGGTGGATGAGGAATCGAGGCAAATCGTTTGGAAGCACGTCTCACGCCGGAACCAGGTGGCCTGGCGCTTCGCATACTGGCGGGTGGCGATGACGATGGCCTCGTGGGTCTGCTCGAGCGTGAGTTTCCCTGCGAGGTGGTCGCGGATATCGCGAATGCCAATGGCTTTGCAAGCTGTGAGGGAGACCTCGCCGAGGGCGGCGATCTCCTCGATGGCTCCGCTGGCGAGCATTTGCCGCGTGCGGGCCTCGATGCGACGCCACAACACCTCGCGTTCCCAGCTCAGCACGAGGCCGCGGACCTTTGGCTGGGCGTTTTGAAAGCTCTGGCGCAGCTCGGACTGGGGTTTTCCGGTCAGGAGACAGATTTCGAGGGCTCGCTCGACGTAGCGCGGATTGCGCAGATTGACCGTCGTGGCCGCCGCGGGGTCGAGAGCGAGCAATTCGGCCACTTTGTCCTCCAGCGGCCTTTCTCGCAGCTTTTCACGCATGGCCGCATCCCCCTGCGGCAGCGGCGCGAGGCCATGGGTGAGAGCTTTGAGATACAAACCTGACCCGCCGACCACGAGCGGCGTTTTGCCTCGCGAGGCGATTTCTTCGATCACCGGCTTCGCGAGGTCATGATAGCGCTGCGCATCGCAGGCCTCGCTGAGAGGCAGCACCCCATAAAGATGATGCGGCACCCGGGCAAAATCCGCCGCGGAGGGCTTCGCCGTGATCACATCGAGACCAGCATAGAGCTGAAAGGCATCCGCGTTCACGATTTCCCCATCCAACCGCGAAGCCAGCTCCAGCGCGAGGGCTGATTTGCCGGAAGCGGTCGGCCCGGCGATGAAGATCGTGGATTCAGGCAGCATGCGCGGTATTCCCGATCACCGCGCCGCCCGCTGGATGCCTTCACCCGCACGGCGGACACCATAGCCGGCCCAATCCACCGCATTATCCACGCTGCGTCCCGCCCGTTCCACCGGACCTCCACGGCCATTGCGGCAGGAGGTCAGGACGAGAAGACCACCGACAAGAAGGAGAAGTGTCGTTTTCATGCCGCCAAGCATAGGCACCTCGTCGAAAATCTCAAGCCACGGCCGGGCGCAATTCCCTCCGCCGGTGCTCCCCTGCAAACCGGAGGTGATCACTCGATCACACGGACGCAGGATGGATCGGGGACGAGCACCGGCGGAGAAGAAATGCTTTTCAATCAGCCCACGAGACGGCAAACCAACCATGACAGGGCGACGAAAACGGCGACCATGCCGAGAATTCCGGCAACGCGATAAAGGATCTCGCGCGGGCTAATGAGTGCTTTGCGAGTCATTTGGCAATCATCTGGCGATGACGACGGAGCAATGTGGAAGCGAGTCCGACCATGACCAACAGGGCACGCGAAGGCTCGGGGACAGAGGTTATCGAGCCAATGAAGATGCCAGCACCGGTGTCGTCGTAGGCCCAGTCGTGAATGATCGCTCCGCTGGTGTTGGCGGTGAGGGTGAGGCGCATCCAGCCGTAGAAGGGGCCGGCGCTGCTGTTGGTGGTGAATTTGAAGCCGAGATAGCCCTGCGCACCTTCGGTGAACTGGTAGGCACCACCGCCGATGTGGTCGCTGCTGCCTGCCTCGCCGACCGCGTAGTTGAGCAGGCTGTCCACCAGTGTGCCGTAGGCAAGGTTGAGGATGCTGTCGCTGTTTCCGGTGCCGCTGCGCACGGGCTGGAAGGCGGCGCTGTTGCCAATGGCGTAGCCGCCGAAGAAGGGATTCACGTCCCAACCCGTGATGACGGAGGTGCTGGAGGTGGCGGTGTCGATGTCGAGATAGACGCCGTCGAAGGTGGTCGGGATGGCGATGTTTTGCACGCCGCTGTAGATGACCGCGCTTTGCGCGGAAGGACGAATGGCGAATGACAGAATGACGAAGAGCAAGAGGCTCGTCATGAAGGACCTGCGGCGATTGGGTGCTTGGGTCATAATGCTTGGAGTGCTGGCGGGTAAAGGCGGTGTTGGGTTTGGGATTCCCACAGATTCAGCGCACCACTGATGAGGAGAAATATCTGTGGTGAACTGAATCTGTGGGAATCAAAATCAGGAGTTCATCAAGGCGTCGTGCTCACGGCGATGCGGAAGAAGCGGGCTTTTTTGCCGCCGATGAAGAAGGGGTAGGTGACCTGCACGACGTCGTGATTGGCATCGCTGGCGACGACGGTGGGCGTGGCGGTGCTGTCTTGCCAGGTGGTGAGGTCGGCGCTGAACTGCGGGGTGTAGATGAGGCCGTCGCTGGCGTGCGTTTTGCGACGGACGAAGCGTGCGGTGTAGTTCACGACGCCGGGCAGGGTCTCGACGTTGGCGGCGGGCATGCCGGTCTGGGTGAGGACGTTGCCACTGATGGCAAAGGTGCCGGTGCTGTTGGCGGCGGGGTTCATGCCGAAGGCGAACTCGACGATGTTGCTGACGCCGTCGCCGTCATTGTCGCCCGTGTTGGCGGTGCCGCCGGTGTTGGCGATGGTGCCAAAGTTTTGCACGCGCCAGACTTCGATGGCGGTTTGGGCGACTTTGGGATCGGTGGTGGCGTTGTATTCCTGGAGGTTGGTGAGGCCGTCGCTGTCGAAGTCGGCGCTGTCGTCGGAGTTGGCGGCGAGGGTCCACTCGGGCTCGCCAGTGGTGCCATTGGTGCCGAGCGTGCCGAAGGTCTGATGACGCCACTGCTCCTTCGCGTCCTTGTGAATCCAGAAGGTGCGAGTGACCGGTGTGGCGGTTTGCAGCAGCGGGGCAATGGTGCGGCCGTATTGCGTGGCGACGACGGTGACTTTGACGGGGAACTTCGTGCGCGGTGGCAGCGCGGTGAAGGTCAAGGTGTTGCCGCTTACCATGGCGGGGCCTTGGCGGACGTAGAAGTTGACTTGTGCTCCTGCATAAGTGGAGGTGCCGGTCGTTGACGCACTGAGGTTGAGTGATGTGACGCCATTCAATTGATCGGAGGGGTTTGTGAAACTGATGGTTTGCGCGGTGCCGTTCGTCAGCGGTAGTGTGAAGGCAAGCAGCGCCTGCTGGATGGTGCGCTGATAGGTGCTGTCACCGGGTTGCTCGGCGGCGAACCAAATAGATTTCGAGCGACCAGCGTTCAGGTTGTTCGTGCCGAT
>CALMTT010000195.1 GCA_937872615.1 uncultured Verrucomicrobiaceae bacterium
TACCTCAAAGGGGTGCCGTTCTGGTGGGTGGCGGAACATTGCTGGCCCATGTGGGCGGTGGGCTTGGGGGTTCTGCTCGCCATGTTCTTCGTGGTGGACACATTGAATTTCCGCCGCGCGCCCAAGGCCGTCCGCCAGAAGGAAACCGCTCAAGAATCCTGGCGATTTGACGGAATCGGCAATGTCTTCTTCCTGCTCGTAATTCTCGGTGCAGTGTTCATTAACAAGCCCGTTTTCCTGCGGGAAGCGTTGATGCTGGGCGCGGCGGCGGGCTCGTATTTCACCACCCGCAAACCGATTCATGAAGCCAACGACTTCAATTTTCACCCCATCAAAGAAGTCGCGATTCTGTTTATCGGCATCTTTGCGACCATGATCCCCGCCTTGGACTGGTTGCAACTCAACGCCAGCCACTTGATGAGCAGCGGCCCCAAACCGCAGTTTTTTTACTGGGGCAGCGGCGTCCTATCCAGCGTCCTCGACAATGCGCCCACCTATCTGAGTTTTCTCAGCGCCATCTTCGGCTCCTGCATTGATCACCAACTGGTCACCCACATTCAGGATTTGATCCAGACACACGGGGCCAATCTGATGGCGGCCATTGGCAGCGAAACCGAAGCCGTCCGCAACACCTGCGACGCCATCCAGAAATTTTACCCGAAATTATTGGCCGCCGGTGCGGTGGACCCGGAACACATCGAAATCGCCTTCCTCATTGGCAACACGGCGTTTAACAACTTCATCGTCGCCATCAGTGTCGGCTCGGTCTTTTTCGGAGCGAACACCTACATCGGCAACGGCCCGAACTTCATGGTCAAGTCCATCGCTGACCAGCAAAAGGTTCATACACCCAGTTTCCTCGGCTACATCCTGAAGTTCACCTTCCCAATCATGGGGCCAATGCTGATCATCGTCTGGTGGCTCTTTTTTCGCTGACCGGCTTGTTGAACCCGGGTTAATCCGTGGACAAAAATTCCGCCAGCTCGCTAATCCACAGCGTCTTTGTCGGGTATTCAAAATCATTTCTAGACGACGGCATTTTCTTTTGTAATATGCTGTTTTGACTTTATGACAACGACTGCCGCCGAAAAGAAACCGACCCATAATGAGGAGATAAAAACCGCAATCCCTACCCTAGCAGGCATGATTTCCGCCACCATGGATAGCGGCACGGATCACTTCTCCGAGGACGATAATCAGTTCCTGAAGTTTCACGGCAGCTATCAGCAGGACGACCGCGACCTGCGCAAGACCAGCAAGAAATACATCATGATGGTGCGTGGGCGCATTCCCGGTGGCGTGATGACGGCGAAGCAGTGGTGCGTGTTCGACGATCTCGCGACGCAATACGCCAACAACACGCTCCGCATTACTACACGGCAAAGCATCCAGTTCCACGGCATCGTCATGTCCGGTCTGCGGCCGCTCGTGAAGAAGATCAACGAGGCGTTGCTCTCGACGCTCGCGGCGTGCGGCGACGTGAACCGCAACGTCATGGCTTCACCGACGCCCGCGAGAGACGACCCTGAATGCCCGACTGGAACCGACGGCTAGCTTGCCGTCAGCTCCCTCCCTCGGCCTCTGCGCCACTGGAAGCTGAGGACGCTTGCGGACGCATTCGACCGACGTCAGGGACTTCGAGACAAAGCCCGCGGCCTCAGCCAGCACCCGGTCCGCGGCCCGCTCAAGGGCAATCGCCTCGCTCCCCAGGGGCTTCACGCCATCGAGGATGCGGGTGAGGGCGTCGGCGACCGGGAGAAGCGCCATGGCTTCACTCCGCCTTGTAGGGGCCGGATTTGCCGCCCGTCTTCTCGGCAAGGCGGATGTCGGTGATGGTCATGGCGCGGTCGACCGCCTTCAGCATGTCGTAGATGGTGAGGCAGGCGACCGAGCAGGCTGTGAGCGCCTCCATCT
>CALMTT010000196.1 GCA_937872615.1 uncultured Verrucomicrobiaceae bacterium
GATGATCATCTTCGAGCGCGAACCCGCCCCGGGCCAGCGTCTGCTGGTGCGCGACAACGGCGTCGGCTTCGACATGCGTTACGTGGGCAGCCTGTTCCACCCTTTCCAGCGCCTGCACGTGACCGAGCAGTTCGAGGGGACCGGCGTGGGGCTCGCCACCGTGGCGCGCATCATCGCGCGTGAAGCCGAGCAGAACGGACGATTCCATTTCGAGGTGGAAGCCGCCGTGGCCGTGTTTGGATTACTGGTACGTTATGAAGGTTTTCTGGAGCGCGTGGGATAAAGTTCATAAGTCTTCGCCCAGTCGCCGGGATTGAGCGTGGTGACGGCCAAAGTGCCCAGCATGAAGTCCGCGGTGTTAGTGCCCGCTTTGCTCAAAGATAGCCCGGTGAGCGGTGCGGTGCCCATATTCCGCACGGTGTAAGTTTGCGTGATGTTTCCACCAAGCAAGACACTGCCAAAGGCCGTCGTGGCCGTGCCATCGATCAGATCCGTGCCCGCTGGCTGCTCGATGGCGATCTCCGGCGCGATGCCATTGCCCGTCACGGCGATGTCGAAGGGATTTTCATCGAAATCATTGCTCGCGACGCGGATGACGGCATTTCGCGTCACGGTGGCTCCGGGTGCAAAAGTCACGGTGAAGGTCGTGGAGCCTCCCGCCGCCAGCGAGGTGGTGGAAAGCGAACTGAGCGTGAAATTCGCACTGTCGGTGCCCGCTTTGCTCAAACTGAGCCCCGAGAGCGTCAGAGCACCCGAGTTCCGAATCGTGAAGGTGCGGACTACATTGCTGCCGACGAGCACCGGGCCGAAGTCCACCGTGCTTACGCCATCGACCAAGGCCGATCCCGCAGGCTGCTCCACGTCGATCTCCGGGGCATTGGCCGTGCCCGTGAGTGCAATGGTGAAGGGATTTTCATCCAGATCACTGCTGGCGATGTGGATGGCCGCTGCGCGTGCGCCTCCGCTGCCCAACGGCGAAAACGTCACCGTGAACGTGGCGCTGGCTCCCGACGCGATGCTCGTCACCGGCGTGCTGACGGTGAATTCGGCACTGTTCGCGCCATCCTTGGTGATGCTGATGCCGGTGAGTGGCGAGGTGCCGGTGTTGCGAATCGTGAATGTCTGCGCGGTGCTGCTGCTGCCGATGTTGGTGGTTGGAAGTGCAACGCTGGAGACGCCATCCGTGAGCGTGGTGCCCGTGGGATACTCCACCACGATCTCGGGACTGATGCCGGTGCCGGTGAGCGTCAGGTTGAAGGGATTTTCATCTTCGTCATTGCTGGCGATGTGGATGGCCGCGGTGCGTGCCCCGGTGGCGGAAGGCGTGAAATCCACGGTGAAGGTCACGCTGCTCTGCGCAGCGATGGAGGTGGGAAGTGAACTCACCGTGAAGTCAGCCGCATTCGAGCCGTCTTTCGTGAGGGAGATGCCGTTGAGAGCGGCGTTGCCGGTGTTTTTCAGCGTGAAGGTGAGGCTGCTGGTGCCTGTGACGAGTGTGGAGCCGAAATCGCGAGTGCTGCCGTCATCGAGACTTGTGCCCGCAGGTTGTTCGAGTGCGACCTCGGGTTTGTCCACGGCACCAGAGTAGGTCAGCAAAGTCTCAACCAATCCTCCTGAATTGAATTGATAGCCGCTCGCAGCATAGCGTGCCCGCGCTCGGATCTGCCCACTGGCTGGAAGCGTGAGACCATTGATCTCCCACCCACCACTTGTGCGCAAACCTGTGCCTAGCATCTGCCAAGACGTGCCGCCGTCGGTGGAGAGTTCAAAACTCACCCCATGCGCTTCTGGTGCCGAGCCGCCACGCAACCATTGGATTTGCCATGTGTTGCGCACTTCAAGGGAATCAGTCGCTGGATCGTTTATCAGTCTGACCAGACCTGATCTTGCCGGGAAACCGCCTGAGAGCTGAAGCTGTCCGTTCTCAAGCAGAAGCGGACTGATTGAAAGCAAACCCGATGCCGACGGATTGAAACTGGCATCGACAGTCGCGTTGGCATTGACCCGGCCAATGTTATTGCGCGCAACACCACCAAGAGCTGAAAAGCTGCCACACACAATCACCTGGCCATTTGCCTGAGGCAACAATGACAGCACATAGCTACTAAGACTGGCTGTTGCCCCGATGGTGAAGGATGGGTCAGCTGAGCCGTCGAAATTGAGTCGTGCCAAACGCGTTCGAGGCTGCCCTCCAGCAGCACTAAAGTAGCCACCGATCAACAGTTTGCCATCAGTTAGTGGCGCGATATCGATCACGGCGCTATCAACACCAGCATTGAAGGAGCCATCCACTGTGCCATTTGCATTCAAACGTGCGAGATAGCTCCGGCCAAGCCCGCCGATGGAGCTAAAGAAGCCTCCGGCGTAGATTTTACCGTCCGACATCGTGCGAACAACAAAGACCTCTGCGTTCGGATTTGGGTCGAAACCAGCATCGAGAGTGCCATCGGCATTCAGACGAGCCATGCGGTTCCGCACCGTTCCTCCCACGGATGTGAAGCTGCCAGCGATCAGTATTTTCCCATCTGCCTGAGGAATGACGCACCAGACGGCACCATTCACTCCTGGGTCGAAAGCGCTGTCCAGGCTTCCATCGACGTTCAACCGGGCCAAGAAGCTCCGGCTGGCACCCGCGATCTGAGTGTAGCTGCCACCGACGATGAGCTTTCCATCCGGCTGCACGGCGAAAGCTTGCACCCTGTTGTTTGCCCCAGGATCGAATCCAAAGTCGAGCGTGTTGTTCGCATTCAGCCTGGCGATATTGCTTCTGGAATTGCCAAGCACTGAAGAGAAGGTGCCGCCTATCAGCACTTTCCCGTCCGGCTGTAAACAAGAGGTCCAACCTGATGAGATATTGGGAAAACTCAGATCCACGGCGCCCGGCGGTGGTGTCAGTCCCTCGGCAGTTAAGTTGACGTCAAAGGGACTCTCATCGCTGTCAGTGCTAGTGATGTGGATGGCTGCCGTGCGTGACCCGACTGCCAATGCAGCAAAGGTGATGGTAAAGTTGGCACTTTCGCCAGGTTGGATTGTTGAACCTGGGGATGTGAGGGCAAAATCGCCACTGTTCGCCCCATCTTTGGTGATGCTGATGCCGCTCAGCGGAGCGATTCCCGTGTTTCTTATGGTGACTGTTGTCTGCGAGGAGAAATAGCCCACTGCGGAGGATGGAACAGTGATGGTCGAGGAACCATCCACGAGTAAGGTGCCGCTAAGATGCTCCACCTCGATTTCCGGCGCATTCGCCGTGGCGGTGAGGGCGATGTCGAAGGGATTCTCATCCGCGTCATTGCTGGTGATATGAATGGCCGCGGTGCGTGTGCCGCCCAAAGCGGGACTGAAGGTGACCGTGAACGTGGCGCTCCCGCCTGGCGTGATGCTCGCCGGTGGCGTGGAAACGCTGAAATCACCCGGGTGGGAGCCATCCTTGGTGATGCTGATGCCGCTGAGATCGGCGCTGCCGGCATTGCGGATGGTGAAGGTGGTGGCCGCGCTGCTGCTGCCCACATTCGTCGTCGGCAGAGAGAGGCTGCCGCTGCCATCGGTCAGGTTCGTGCCGACTGGCTGCTCCACCGCGATTTCGGGTGAGGCATAGATGCCGCTCAAAGCGATGTCGTAAGGGTTCTCATCCGCATCATTCGAGGTGATGCTGAGCGCCGCCGTGCGCTGCCCGGCTGCCGCTGGCGTGAAGGCAATCGTGATCGTGGTGCTCTCACCCGCTGCCAGCGTGGTCACCACCGGTCCCGTCAGGCTGTATTCCGCCGCATGAGTGCCTGAAAGGGTGGCAGCAATGCCTGAGAGGGCTGTGGTGCCGGTGTTCGTGATCGTGAGCACCGTCTGCGAGGAGCCGCCGGAGGGCGCGTCTGTCACCTGAAGGGCTGATCCATCCACGACATCTGCCAAGCCCCGCGTCACACGGATTTCCGGGGCCACGGGCAGTTCAAAGCTCCAAATATCCGCTGTGCCGCCACCGCCGATGAAGCGCAGGCTGCCGCTGGGATCAAACCAACTGGAGCCTGTGCCACCACGCACTCCATCCGGCGTATTCACCGCCGCAGGTGAGCCCAAGATGCCAAAGACAGCGCCTTGGTTCTTCAGATGAGCGCCCGCCATCCAGGTCCATTGCCCGGTGCCGCGACTATACTTCCACACGTCGTTAAGCACCCCTGTGGTCTGAGAGGCGGTGCTGTCCAGTCCCGTACCACCCATCATCCAAAGGTCTCCCTGTGGGTCGAGCCAGCTCGTGTGATTCCTGCGTGAACCAGGCTGATTTGAGGCTGAGGCGACGTTTTTTGTGCCATACGCCCCTGGAAAACCATTCGCATGGGAGGCGTAACCCACCACAGGGACTCCATTCATCCACGTCCACTCATTGCTCGCTGGATTAAACCTCCACAGGTCGTTCATCGGATAGAGATTGTAGTCCCCCGAACCATCGAAACCCCATCCGCCAAAGATCCAGATCGTACCGTCTTCTGGCAGCCAAAGTGTGCTGCCAGAAGCTCGTGAGCCGATGCGGTTCGAAGTCGAAGGCACCCCTTGGGTGCCATAGATTCCAGCAATCAAAGTCCCCTGTGCTCCGCCAAGCCAAACCCACCAGTTCGTCGTCGAATCATAGCGCCAGACATCACAGGCTGGAGTCGAAGCGCCGCCACCGAAGAACACCAGTCTGCCCTGTGGATCTAGACTGCCCATGAAGCCGGACCGCATGCCGGGATTGTTTGTTTCGGAGGTCACATTGCGGACACCAAAGGTGGCTGAGGTAAAACTCGTATTCGTTCCCGTCATCCACGTCCATTGGTTCGTCCCTCCATCATAGCGCCAGAGATCGCCGAAAAAAAAGCCGCTACCGCTGATGGTCGTCGTCCCCCCGTAGAGCCAAAGACGCCCTGTCAGGTCCCAAACGGCACCAATGCCATTTCGAGTGCCTGGATGATTTGTTGGTGCTTCAATACCCTTCGTTCCCCAATTCAGTGCTGGGACAGTCGAGCCACCACCATTCAACCAAACCCATTGCCCCGTCGCGGGATCATACCGCCAGATGTTCATGTTTGCGTCCAGCAGCCAGATTCTTCCCGTGCTGTCACGACCGCTCACACCGCCATTTGCCGGAGGCCGGTTACCCGCCGCAGGCGTCCCCTGGGTGCCATAAACCGCCGGCAGCCCGGCCGTGCTGCTGCCAGCCACCCAAGTCCACTCATAAGGTGCCGCACGTCCCAGGGATGCCGCCACCAGGACGACCCAGGCGAGGAAAAAAGAGAGAATAGGCCGACCTGGCTGACTCGCGATCATTGACGAGGCTAACCAAGTTCCTTGCCATCGGGCAAGTAAAAAGACTGTGGAAGGAGGACGTTCTTGTCACGCCGCCAGCGGCATGCCATACGGTAGTTCGTCGGGGATCGGCGCGAACTCGCGGATCTTCGCCCACAGGCTGGAGTAGTCCTTGTTCACATCGCCGCTGAGACAGTCGGTGATCTCGCCGCCGGCGTCGGGATACTTCATGACGACGTCTTTAAAGGAGAAATTCGGGTTGTAGAAGGCATAGACGAGCTTGCGCATGTTCTCCACGCCCTCGCGCATGAGCCGCCCATAGTCGGCAAAGCGCTCCGGCGAGAGGTCATTGGCCTTCAGAGCCGCGTGAACGGCATCACCGGCCAGCACACCGCTCTTCAGCGCCAGCATCACGCCGCTGCTGAACACCGGATCGAGGAAGGCATAGGCATCACCGACGAGCAGCAGGCCCGGAGAAGCGCCAAACTTCGAGTGAAAGCTGTACTCGCTCGTGATCCAATACTCACCGGTGGACTGACCTTGGGAGAGATGATCCTCGATCCATTTGTTCTCGCTGATTTCGCGCTCAAACATCGCCTTCGGGTCCTTCACGCCATCACGGCTCAGGTACTTGCCCTCGCCCACCACGCCCACGCTCACCATGTCGTCATGCATCGGGATGTGCCAGAACCAGCCCTTGTCCGGCACGAAGGCGATCGTCGTGCCGCCCTCGTCGATGCCAGTCGCGCGTTTCGAGCCTTTGTAATAGGTCCACACGGCCACCTTGTTCAAATAGGGGTCCTTCATGCGCCAGCCCTCGCGCAGCGTGGAGAAGGCTTCCTTGCCCGAGGCGTCGATCACCAGCTTGGCCAGCAGATGCTGCTTCTCGCCTTCCTTCGTCTGCACCTCCACACCGATCACGCGACCGCTGTCATCCTTTAGCAGCTTCGTCACCGTCGTCTCCTCACGCACTTCAGCGCCTTTCGAGCGGGCGTGGTTCATGAGCATCATGTCAAACTCCGAGCGGCGCACCTGCCAGGTCTGCGCGATGGTCTCGCGGTCGTAGCGATTGAAGAAATAGAAAGGCTGCGAGCGCTTCCCGTCCGGCTGCACAAAGCTCACGCTGTATTTCTTCGTGAAGTGGCTCTGCTTCATCGTCGGAATCAGTCCCAGACGCTCCAGCGGGCCGAAGGTGAAGGGGATCAAGGACTCGCCAATGTGGTAGCGGGGGAACTTCTCCCGCTCGATGACGAGGACTCGATGACCATGCTCCGCGAGGATGGATGCCGTGCTCGTGCCCGCAGGGCCTCCGCCGATGATGAGAACGTCGTGATGGCTGTTCATGGAAAAGTGGGGTGGGGGGTTACGGACAGGATGCTCGCCAGACCTCTCCAGAACAAAAATACTGTTTCAGCATCGCTTCCATGCCGCGGCGTGATGAAGGCTCACCGGGCATTCTTCGCCTCGCCGAGCAGTCTCAGGGCGGCTTCGATCAGTTTCTCGCCGCTGCCAGCCTCACAACGGGCGCTCACGATCTCGTAATTGCCCTGCGGATAGGCCTCCTGGTTCGGGATGTAGCCGATGCTGCCATTCGAAAGCTCGGCGATGAAGGTGTGCTTGAAGGGCGAGGCCTTCTTCAGCGCCAGGCCCAGCTCGACAAAGATCTCGCCCGGCAGCGCCACGACCGCCACCTCATCACTCAGGGCGATCACCTGCACCTCGGCGAGCAGCGGCTGGTCCTTCTTGTCCAGCGTCTCGAGGATGCACACCGTCTCCGCCATCGGCACGGTGCCAAAGCTCTTCGTCACCATGCTTGCCGCCATGTCCTTGGCCTTCGCGATCTGTGCCTCGGTGAAGCTGCGACGCTTCAGCGTGACCTGTTCCGACCGAATGCGCGGCGCAAAGGCCTCCGTGGGCTTCAGTTGCGGCCACGCGGCATCCACCGCATCCGCGAGAGCGGTGCCGAGTTCCAGCGTGCTGCGGCGTTTGCCCGTCAGGTAATCCGTGTGGTTGATGTTCCCGCAGGTGCCGTTGGCAAAGACCGAGATCATGTCCGCCCCGTGACGCTCGCTCACCAGCCGTGTGAACACACCGGGATAGTCCGCGGAGATCTTCACGCCACCGCCCACCGAGGTGGGATGCATGGCAAAGTTCAGCAACGAGGCCACCGGCTTGTCCGCGGCCTCAAACACCAGCACGCCCACCTCCGGATCCAC
>CALMTT010000197.1 GCA_937872615.1 uncultured Verrucomicrobiaceae bacterium
CCTGCTGGGTGTCCTGCTGGGTGTCCTGCTGGGTGTCCTGCTGGGTGTCCTGCTGCGTATCCTGCTGGGTGTCCTGCTGCGTATCCTGCTGCGTATCCTGCTGGGTGTCCTGCTGGGTGTCCTGCTGGTTTCCTTCGTCACATAGGCATTCGAGAGCCTCCGCAGCCGCCAGAGCATCAACTGCTGCATTGTAAGCAGCTTGAGCTAGAGCAAGCGCATTATCCGCTGAATCTTTCATGGCCTGAGTGGCAGGTGTTGGCCAAGTTTGTGCATAAATCATATTTCTAATTGCTAACGTATCCGCGTAAGCTTCCTCCGCTTCATCTACTGCTGCTTCTGCTATTGGCACCTCAATACATCTTTCGCAGTCATTCATCTCGGCCGCGCCACAAGTGTCGCAACCTACCGCTGATGCTAGATTGGGATTAAAGATGATTATTCCGATGAGCGCAAAAAAAGCTGCTCTGCTTGTTCGTAGTAGGATTGTAAACATAGGGGAATCAACGTTTTGGCGGGCTTGTAGTTTCATGGTGGTTGCTATGGTTTGTAATGTCGTTTACTCGTTGTCTTTGGGGGAATTATTCGCCGACATTCACACTCACCTCCGCGCTCCACTGGCCGACCTGATGATCGTCCACGCGGTAGATGGCGCGGTATTTCCATTTCGTGAGGGTGGCGGGGAAAGGGGTGGTGTCCGTGTAGCCGGGCGTGGTGTCGTAGGTGAGCACGACGAATCCTTTGCCATCGGCGCGGTCCACCTGGATCTCGCATTGGTCGAGGAACTTGGCGAGGCCCTGCCAGCCCCAACCGATCTGCACGCCAGCAGCGGAGACAATGGCGGTGATTTCCGGGCGGGCCTGGGCGAGGTCCGGCGTGGCCTCCACGCTGCCGAGGATGCCGAGATCAATGCACAGCGGCTCCGGGCAGGCGTCGTTTTCCTTCAGCTCGGCCACGAGGTCGAATATTCGGCTGAGAGCGCCTGCGGGCCGTGCCACGACACCATCCGGCAGGGCGGGCGGGGTATGCACGGGAAGGACCAGCGGGCCGCTGCCGCTCATGGCCTGCTCCAAGGCGTTCGTGGCGGCCTTTCCATGCGTGCGCACGGATTCCAGCCAGGCCAGCAGCAGATAGACCAGCCAGCGGGCATCGGCCACGATGTCCGCCACGCGGGGGGCGGGCAGGCCCAGGGCCGCAGCGTGAAGGGCCAGTTTCAGGCGAAAATTCTCCAGCCAGACGGCCTGGTCTGCCTGGCGGGTGGGAAAGTAATTCTGGCGTTTCATTTGGGTGCGGCGGTGGTTGGGTGTGGCGGGATCAGCAGGAATCAGATAAGGCACGAAACCGGGATCACCCGGCTCACGGGCATAGCCGAGGCCATCGGGGCCGAAAAAAAGGTTCGGATCGTCGAAGGTGTAACCCCGGCCGGTGTGGGGATTGACGGCATCGAAATGGAGAAGGCGCATAAGGTCGCGACGCTCCCGCGGAGAGCACAGGGCAAAGGGCGTAGAGCCCGTGAAATCCCGCGCTGCGCCGCCTGAGCTGTCTGGGGCTCGGATTCCCCCTGGCCCGCCATCTCGCGCTTGGTTCGGACGGACCGCTCCGCGATGGTTCGAGGCTTGAAAAGCCCGGAAAAAGCCTCCGCGAGGCCAAAAAGCGCCGAATCTGCAAAAAGGGGGCGGTTTCCTGGAAAAAGGGGGCGCTGAAAAACAGTGCGGGATGGCCCCCGGAAAGAAAGGGGGCGGCGAAAAAACAAATGGGGGCACCCCCATGAAAAAAGGGGACGCTGAAAAATAGGAAGGGGGCGATCCCGCGGAAAAAGGGGCTGCCCCCGGACAAAAGGGGGGCGCTCGCCTGAAAAACGGGGGCGATCCCGGAGAAAAAGGGGACGCCCCCTTTTTTCAGTCCACAGGCCTGAGAAACCCGCGAAGCGCCCAAAAAACCGGCCTGCGCTTGCAAACGGCCTTTTCCGCGAATGCGCCGCTTTACTGCCCTCTGCCCTCTGCCCTCTGCCCTCTGCCCAGCAAATCACTCAGGTGAAGATCAAGCGAATTCCCGAGAAATGCCCTTCCCCCATCCAGGTGGTCAGCCGGGGTGTGCATTGGCCATGAGTGGTTGGACTCCATGATTTTTGCGGAATTCTTTTCGGTATAACCCGAATGACCTTTTTCCCGCAATGTTTTTTCCTACACGATGGCACGTCCGAGGGACTGAGGGGCTTTTTACCTGGGCCGGGCCACCATCAGGCAGGTGGTTGAGGGCTGGAAAAGGTAGCCGATGCCGAAATCGAGCGGTTTGACCGGGTGGCGGCCGCTGCGGTAGGCCTGCGCCAAATTGGGCTGCTGGCAGCCTTTGAAGACTTCGAGGGTGCTTTGGTAGTTGCCGTAGAGCCAGAGGTTCCAGCCGTAGCGGCCAAAGTCGGCATACGGGATGCCGGAGGGGTCCTGGACGATGACACTGGCATTCCGCAGCATGAAATCGCGGATTTTGGAGAAGCCGCCGTCGTGCATGAGGTAGGAGGCGCTCTTCGTGAAGGCGGGCACACGGCCAAAACTCTGCACAAATCGCAGGAAGGAGCCGCTCAGGCCGCCATTCGAGAGATCTTGGCGGAAGTAGAAGATGCGTTTCTGCGATCCCCAGCCGCTGCGGGCGCGAATCATGAGACCGGTGTTTCCGGAGGAGCCAGCCATGGTGACATTGCCAGATCCATCGAGTCGCACGGTGTCCACCGAGTCGATCGTGTGCCCGGTGCGGGCGAGGAAGACCATCAGCACCGGCAGCACGCCGCGGAATCGCGTGGCCTGGAGGTCCTTCCGCATGTCCGTGGTGATGAAGTAACTGAACTGCATGCTCGTGGAGAGCGTGGTGCGCAGGCGGGCGAGGCCGTTTTCGACCTCCGGAGCACTCAGGCCGCCGAGCTGCGGCATCGGGTCCGCCCCTTCGAGGCCGCAAAGAATATAAGTCTCCGCGCTGGGGAAGAAAGCGCTGGCGAAAAGGAAGTCGGGGCCGCTGAACGGATAAAACAGCGTGCTTGAACGCTGCGCATCGCCGATCTCGCCACTGGCCCAGCTTTGAATCGGGCCGCGATGGAGGGACTCATGCGTGGACCACATCACATCGAGCCGCTGGCGATGCGTCTGCCAGGCGGCGGAATGGCGGATGCCGGAGAGTTGATCGTAACCATCCGCGTCCATGCCGGCCAGCATGCGGGCCGTGTCATTGATCGTGGTGGAATGCGTGGGCACGTTCATCGACGCCGCGCCATTATAAAGAGGACCGCTGCCATCGACGGGAAGAGCTCGGAGCACCGGGCTGGGGCCGCCAAAGGTCGTCGTGCCTGCCTGCCAGTTTCTCGGATAGGCGCAGGAGGCCAAAAGAAGCGCCAGGCTGAGCCCGGTGGCGCGGAGAAACATCATCCCGTTGACGTCTTGTGAGGCATTCATGCGGGCGCGGATTTTAGTGGGCATCGCTGTGCCGCCAACTCCCAAGTTGTAAGGGCTTGTCACGCCATTTCTGATGCCATCGAATGCCTATGGCCTTTTCAGCCTAGAATTGGCCGGACACCAATAATTGGCGCTCCCGAATTGTTCACGGCTCAATCCGCCTTCACCTCGATGCCGTGCTGCGCCAGGTAGGCCCGGCACTTCTCCTCGCCCATGTACTTGCTCAGCGTGCGCGGATCGATCTGCGTGAAATCGACCATGATGAGGCCGTCGAGCACATCGGAGAAGTCCTTGTCCACGTTGAAGCTCAGGATCGTGGCGTTGAGCTTCAAATAATGCTTCAGCAGCACCGGGATGCCCTTGCCATCAGTCTCCACGCTGGAGACGAGGGCGGAGCAGTCGTCCACGTTTTGCAGGTTTGCGGAGATGAACTCGCGCATGAGCCGGCGGCCGCGGATGTAGCGGAAGGGATTCCGCGGCTTCACAAAGCTGGCGAGCTGCGGATGCAGCTTGTTGTCCTGCAAGAAGGCCACGATGATCTTTCGCGAGAGGCTGTTGTAGTCCCGGCTGATGCTCACGGGGCCGAAAAGCTTTGTGTACTGCGGATTGCGGGCCACCCAATGCGCGATGCCTTTCCACAGCAGCGGCAGCGAGGCGAGATTCCGCTGGTAAGCCTTCACGATGAAGCTGCGCCCCATCTCCACCGCGTTGCCGAGATGCGAGAGGAAGGGTTTTTCGAAGCGGAAGAGCGTGCTCGTGTAGAGCCCCTTCGGCCCGTATTCGCGCAGAATGATGTCCGCACGGCCGAGACGGTAGGCGCCGGCAATCTGCTCCTTTTCTTCGTCCCACAAAACGAGATGCTCGTAGTAGCGATCGAAGCGATCGAGGTCCACGGCCTCGCCGGTGCCTTCGCCAACCTCGCGGAAGGTCACCTCGCGCAAGCGGCCAATCTCCTGGAGCAGGCAGGGAATCTCATGCGAGTGCGCTTGATAGACGGAGAGGTTCCCCTGCCCCACCAGACGTCCGCCACGGGCACGAAGCTGGTCCACCTCGCACACCATGCGGGTTTGCAGATCGGGCGCGGGCTCCGGCAGCGTGCCATCGGCATTCGGCTCGATCACGACCTTCGGCACCTTGCCACGTTGATGAAGCACAAAGGTGTGAATGCGCAGGTAGCGGGTGAGCGACTCGTCATCCTCGAACTTCTTCAAGCGTGAAAACGGGATCGGATGCCCCACACGCATCGGAATCTCCGTGCCCTCGCGTTTGTTGAACTCACGCAGCAGCAGGCTGGTGCGCAGCCGCGGATGAATGAGGCCCGCGGTGTGGAAAAGAGCGCTGTTTGAGCCTGGGAAATACACCGGCAGCACCGTGGCGTGCGTGCGGCGCACGAGCGAGCCGAGGTGATTCGTCCACGCGGGCTCCTCCACGCCGCGACCGGGCTTGTAGGCGGCCACTTCACCAGCAGGAAAGATGATCAAGGCACCTCCGCCGCGCAGCAAACGGATGGCCTCCTTCATCGGGCCGAGGTTTTGCTTCGCCGCGCCTTCGCCGCCAAACGGGTTCACCGGGATGATGTGATCCTCCAGCTCCTTCATCGCGAGCATCATGGAGTTCGTCATCACCTTCAAATCCGGCCGGAACTGCGCCGCCCAGCGGCTGAGCATCACTGGATCGACGATGCCAAAGGGATGATTCGCGATGATGATGAGCGGTCCGGACTTCGGAAACTCAAAGCCGGATGGCAGGTCCACCTTTTCACGCGTCTGGATGACCTGCGCCACAGAATCGAACCACGCGAAGACATTCGGATGCTGCGGATGCTCGCGAAACAGGCGGGCCGAGGCCGCGTAAACCGCGTTGAACCCCTTCAAGCCGAGCGATTGCTCCAAAGCAGGGCCGAAAACGCGGTAAAGCCTGCGCTGGAGAGGTGTTTTGAGATGCTCGCTGAGGTCGAAAACCATGCGTTGAATGCGCCGGAGGAGGGTTGGCGGCCATGCATCCATCCGCACGAATCACGGCGGCGCAAGGCCCTTCATCGTTTCGAAACTGTCAGCTTGACGCGGATTACTTTTCCTTGGTCTGGAAGACGAGGCGGAGGCAGTCGAGGCGCAGGGCGGCGGTGTCGAGGGCGGCCTCGATCTCGGTCAGGTGCTTTTGGAGGGCTTCGATCTCCTCGGGGCGCACATGGTCGTTGAGCTGGCGCAGGTCCTCGAGGCGGTCGATCTCGGCCTGGAGCTGCTGGCGCATCGTTTCCTTCGCGGTGGTCACCAGCTTGGCGAGTTCCTCCTCGGCCAGCTTGCGGGCCTTGGCGAGCATGGCGGGGAAGAGCTTGTTGCGGATGGCTCCTTTTTCAAAGAGGCCGGTGGGCTGGCTCTTTTCGAGCTTCACCTCTTCCAACGGATCATTTTCGCGCCGGTCAGCCTGCGTGTGATCGACGATCATGCGCAGCGGCGATGGCGAGAGGAAGCGGTCCACATGCAGGGCCGATGGCGCGACGCATTCGACGATGAAATGCGTTTCGAGGAAGAGGCACTCGCTCTTCGGATGCTTGCACACGGCGAAGTTGCTGTTCCCGTCCTCGCTGCCGAGCAGCAGATCGAGCACGCCACGCACGAGCGGATGGTCCTGCGTGAGGAAGGCGATGTTTTCGCGGCTGAGAGCCCGCGTGCGGTCAAAGGTGACCGTGAGTCCATCCTCGGGCAGCGAGGGGAAGCGGTCGGTTTTGATGTCCTCGGGCTTCAGGAAGTAGGTGCGCGGGGCGTGCTCCTCGACGTGGAGGCCGAAGTGATCGACGAGGCGGATGAAGAAGGCCTCGAAGTCGAGGCTGTCATCCTGCTCACGGATCACATCGATCACGCTGGCGGCACGCTCGGGCTTGCAGGAGTTCAGTTCGAGCAGGCGGTCGTGGCCGCGCTCGAGCTTCTTGGTCACCTGCTGCCGCAGTTTTTGCGTTTCTTTGAGGAAGGCGGTGAGGCCTTTGGCATCAAATTCCGCCAACAACGGCTCCAGGCTCTCGGTGAGGCCTTGCGCGATCTCCGTGGCGCCGTGGAGGTTTTTCTCGAAGGCGTTCAAACCTTCGTGATACCAGCGGGCGAGCACTTCCTCGGTCGTTTGCTTCACAAACGGCACATGAATATGAATCGTGCTCGTCTGGCCGATGCGGTCGAGACGGCCGATGCGCTGCTCGAGCAATTCGGGGTCGCGAGGCAGATCGAAAAGCACCAGGTGATGCGCGAACTGGAAGTTGCGGCCCTCGCTGCCGATCTCGGAGCAGAGCAGCACGAGGGCGCCGTCCTCATCGGCAAAGAACGCGGCATGGCGGTCGCGCTGCACCATGGTGAGGCCTTCGTGGAAGAGGGCGGCGTTGATGTTGATCTCGCGCAGCAGCTTCTCGTGGATGTCGCCGGCGAGCTCGCGAGTGCGGCAGATGAGCAGCACCTTTTGATCGCCAAGCTGTTTGATGAGCGCGGCGAGCCATTTCACTTTGGCTTCGAGCGCATCGCTGCCTGCGTCGATGGGCGCGAGATGCGCTTCACGCTGCGGGAAGCCGGTCAAAGCGGCTCGCGTGTTGCGGAACATGACACGGCCAGTGCCGAACTCGTCGAGCATCGCGGTGATGAGCTTGTCGCGAGAGCCCTCGACCTTCTTTTTGGTCTCCTTCAGCAGGTCGCGGAGGTGCGTGGACTTCTTCGCGAAGAGCTTCTCATCCTTCGCGGTGAGGTTTTTGCCCTCGACGAGGCGATCGACCGCGGCGGCGACTTCTTCGTAGTGGCTGCTCTCTTCGAGAAATTGGTTCAAATCCGCGTAGCGAGCCGGATCGAGCAGGCGCAGGCGGGCAAAGTGCCCCTCGGGTCCGAGCTGCTGCGGCGTGGCGGTCAGCAGCAGCAGGCCGGGCACCTTCGCGGCGAGTTGATCGACGAGCTGATACTCGGCGCTCGGCTTCTCCGGGCTCCATTCGAGGTGATGCGCTTCATCCACGACGAGCAGGTCAAAGCCGGCCTCGAGGGCCTGCTTGGCGCGATTCGGCGCGTTCGCGAGGAATTTGGTGCTCGCCAGGATGAGCTGGGATTCGAGGAAGGGATTGCTCACCTCGCCATTCGATTCGAGGGACTCGCAGCGGTCCTCGTCGTAAATCGCAAACAGCAGGTGGAAGCGACGGAACAGCTCCACGAACCACTGATGCACCAGCGCCTCCGGCACGAGGATCAGCACACGCTCGGCGCGGCCGGTGAGATGCAGGCGATGCAGGATGAGGCAGGCCTCGATGGTCTTGCCGAGCCCGACTTCATCCGCCAGCAGCACGCGCGGCACGAGACGGCCCGCCACCTCGCTGGCGATGTACATTTGATGCGGCAGCAGATCCACGCGACCACCGCAGAAGCCACGCACCGCGCTCTGGCGCATCTCCGCACGGCGTTGCAGCGCCTCGACCCGCAGGTCGTAGGCCTGCAAATCATCCACCTGGCCCGCCTTGAGCCGGTCCTCCGGTTTGGAGAAGGTGATCGTGTCCGAAAGCTCCGCCTCGCTGATCTCGCCCTCATCGCTGAGGTAAAAGAGGATGTTCGTGCGCTCCTCGACGCTCGTCACATTCAGCGAGCGACCGTCGTGCGTCTTCACCGTGTCGCCCGCCTGGAATTTCACGCGACGCAGCGGCGCGGCGGTGAGCGAGTAGGTGCGGGCCTGCTGCGCGGCCGGGTAATAGATCTGCACGCGGCCGAATTCACATTTGCCGACGACGCCAATGCCAAGCTCGGGCTCAGTGTCACTGACCCAACGCTGTCCGGGGAAAGGTTGCTCCATGTCTGGGGGGTAAAAGGGGCGCGGAGAGTAGAAGGCCGCACCGGGAGTGCAACGCCTCAAATCGCTCATTTAAAGACAGAAACTGTGCACCGCCTGTTTTTGCCACCTCTACCTCCTCAGGGCGTTGATCAGCTCGTCGAGTTTTTGGCGGAGGATTTCGTCGTCGGGATCGGCCATGGGGGTGTCTAGGGTGGCCACGCCGTTGCTGATGTTGCTGCACTGGCTCAGGGTGTTGAGCTGGGCGTTGTTGAGATCGGTCTGGGTGACTTCGCCGGGCGGGCCTTGGGGACCGGCGGGACCTTGGGGACCTGCCGGACCCTCCGGTCCCGGTGGGCCGCCGGGATCGCCTTGGGGACCTTGCGGGCCTTGTTCGCCTTGGGGGCCTTGAGGGCCCATCGGGCCTTCGGGGCCGGGTGGTCCACCGGGATCACCTTGCGGCCCTTGGGGGCCTTCGGTTCCAGGTGGACCCTGGGGGCCGGCGGGGATGGTGTCGATGAGGTCTTTGAGGCCGTTGAGGTGCCCGCGCATCTGCACCGCGTCGATGAGCGTGTTTTCTTGGGGGAGGTTGGGGTCGAATGGCATAATGCGGGGACTTGGTTGGTAGCTGTTAAGTGGAACTCGGGCAGGTGGCGATGGCAGGGCCTTCGTCACCCGCCGGTTTGAGCGGCATCGTTCGGGATCAGGGGGCCACGGTGACGCTGGCCACCTCGGTGAAGCCGCCGACGGGCGCGGCGTCGTCATAGAATTGCAGGCGGTATTCCCGCACTTCGGGGACTCCGGCGGCGAGCAGCGGGCGCTCATCAAGGTAGGGGCTGGCGAGGTCGATGGCGAGCATTTCCCATGCGCCGCCGCCTCGGCGGCTGTGGATGACGACGCCCTGGCGGCCATACTTTTTGAAGGTGACCTTCACGCATTCGCAACTGCCACTGCCGCCGCGCTCGACTTTGAGGCTGAATTCCGGCAGCGGATGCTCGGCGGCGTCTTCCTGGCCGACGATGCCGAGCTGGAGGCCGATGGCTTCGGTGTAGGCGGGGTTGGATTTGATGGCCTGGACGAAGGTGGTGATGCGGCGCAGCGCTCCGGAGGGCACCGCGCTGACTCCGGCGGGCAGCGCCGGGACGGTGAAGACGGGCAGGACGAAGGGGGCACCGCCAGGGCCGTCAAAGAGAACGTCGAGGGCCTCGGTGTAGGCGGGGCCGAATTCGCGCACCTGGGTGAGGTAGATGCCGCTGGCGTATTCGCAGTAGCGGGCGTCGTTGACGATGTCGGTTACGGCGGCCGCGGGCATGGCGAGCACGGCGTTGGCGATGGGGAGCTGGGCAGCGAGATTGGCGAACCATTCGGGCCGTTCGGCTACGGTGCGGGGGAGGTAAGGCTGGCGTTTCATGGTGGTGTTCTTGCGTGTGGCGGGTGTGGTTTGGCTTGGGGGAGGTGGTGCCGGGCCCCAGAGGGCTCCGGAGTTGTAGGTGGCCTGGTTCCAGTTCGGCATGGCAGGTGCGGCA
>CALMTT010000198.1 GCA_937872615.1 uncultured Verrucomicrobiaceae bacterium
AGGATTGCTGATCATATACAAATCCCTGTCCAAGCGCACCCAATCGGGCTACTGCAAAAAGGACGGACAAAAGGCATGTGGTTTTCATCTCAATGCAATGGTGGAATGTTAATCGGAGCAAACGCGACATGTTCAAAATGGCCGATGGATCCATTCGGTCGTCTGTAGGTAATCCGAAGCGTTTCAAAACCTGCTAGACCTGAGTTCCAGTGAAGTATGAATAGGGCGGCCGGAACATTTGCTTCACCCGCTTGGTTGATAAGTAGGTCACCAATATGATTGGTAAAATAGCTGGCGGGGAGTTTTACAACCAACCCTGCGTCCGGGTCGCAGGCAAAGAGGTCTTGATTGGTCGGGATGATTTCAAAATCCTCAGTGTAGATGCCGTCGGGGAATAATTGCGTAGAGTCATTTGTCGTCACCACGCCATTTGGCGAAATCATGTAAATCAGAGCAACGGGACTGGCTTCTTCATCCCCCGTGATAATTTTCCCCGCCCACGGGCCGAACTTGTTGGTGTCGTTGGGGAGGGTGATGACGCCTTCCAGATGTGAGGTTTCGATTTGCGTGATGAGAGTCGGCTGTCCCTGCGCATCCACACGCCAAACCCCCTTGAGTGCCGGGTCTGTGCCCCCGTTCAGATTACCGCTGGTCACGCCCACCAAATGGTTGCTCCAGACGCCCGTCCGGTCCCAGCAAAGGCTCCCGCGCAACAGCATCTGGTTTTCCACCGTGCCATTGGTCAGCACACACCAGTTCGTCGTCACCGTTGCGGCGTTCCGGGTGATGCGCCCGATGCCCGTCGTGTCGCCAAAATACGTCTGGCCACTGAAGAAGCCGCCCGCGTTCGACGCACCGGCGCCGTTCGTCCCGCTCATTCCCGCAGCGCCCACGGTGCCGTTCGAGGTGTTCGGCCCCGGTCCGCGCCCAATCTGTCCGCCGACGCCCTGTCCGCCCGTGCCCGTCCCCATCGGCGCTGCCGCGAAAACCCCCGAGGAATTCATCACCGCCCTCGCCGCCCTGCCCGAGGGCCCGACCATGGTGAAGTCCCAGATCCACGCCGGCGGCCGCGGCAAGGGCACGTTCACCGACGGCTTCAAGGGCGGCGTGAAGTTCTGCAAGACCAAGCACGACGCCAAGGAGATCGCCGGCAAGATGCTCAACAACACGCTCGTCACGATCCAGACCGGCCCCGCCGGCCGCAAGGTCCAGACGATCTACTTCACTGCCGCGAGCGACATCAAAAAGGAATACTACCTCGCCATCCTCCTCGACCGCGCCTCGTCCAAGCCCGTCATCGTCGCCTCCACCGAGGGCGGCGTCGAGATCGAGAAGGTCGCCCACGAGACGCCCGAGAAGATCCTCACGGTGCACGCCGATCCGGTCACGGGGCTCATGCCGTTCCAGGCGCGCCAGCTCGCGTTCGGGCTCGGCCTCCAGAGCTACGGCAAAGAGACGATCGCCAAGTTCACCAAGGTGATGCTCTCCCTCTACGAGATGTTCGTGAAGGAAGACTGCTCGCTCCTCGAGATCAACCCGCTCATCGTCACGAAGTCGGGCGACGTCATGGCCCTCGACGCGAAGCTGAACTTCGACGACAACGGCGAGTTCCGGCACAAAAACTGGGCCGAGCTCCAAGACAAGGACGAGGAGGATCCGGTCGAGCTCGAGGCCAAAGAAGCGGGCCTCAACTACGTCGCGCTCGACGGCAACGTCGGCTGCCTCGTGAACGGCGCCGGCCTCGCCATGTCGACGATGGACATCATCAAGGTCTTCGGAGAGAAGCACGGCGTCGCCCCCGCGAACTTCCTCGACGTCGGCGGCGGCGCGAACCAAGAGCAGGTCACCAAGGCCTTC
>CALMTT010000199.1 GCA_937872615.1 uncultured Verrucomicrobiaceae bacterium
TGCCAAACGGCGCCCGCAGCACGCCGGACTGCGTGATGGTCTGCGCGTAGATGCTCAGCCTGCCCGCGGCGCTCAGCGGGAACTGCGGCGTGACGCCCGAGGAAGCGATGCTGACCGCACCGCCGTTGTAAGCGGTGATCGTGAAGGTGGAGGCTGTCTCCGGCACGATTTGACCGGCCGTGAGATCAAGATTCCCCGCGATGTCGAGATAACCCGCGCCGCGCAGCTCATGCCGTGCAGTGATGGCCGCGCTGCCGATGCCTTGCAGCGAGAGGAAGCCAGTCTCGACGAGGTCGGCGGTGACGACGAGCCTGCCACCACCGGCCGTGGGGCTGAAGTAACTGGGCACCGTGCCGCCGCCGCCTGCGTTGTCTTTCTCAAACGGGTTCACCAGTTCCTCATCACGCACCGGCTGGCCGAGCGTGAGACCGAGCTTCACATACGCCCCGCTCAGTGTGGTGAGCGCGTCTGCTTGAATCACACCGCCATCGGCGATGCTCAAGGCGCCACGACCATTCAGCGTCACCGCGCCGCGAAACTCGATATTGCCGCCGAGATGCAGCGAGTCGAAGCCGCCGTTTTGAAAGGTGTTCGCGGCAAAGTAGCCGAGTGCAGGAATGCCGGGTGTCACGCCAAGGCCTGAGGCCGGCACTGCGAAGGCGCTCATGTCCTGCGCGACGATCAGCGTGATATCGCGGTCATCCTTCAACCCTCCCGGGATGTAAAAGCGACCCGAATCGATGCTCAGCGTGCCGCCTTGGGCATTCGCTCCGCCCGCCTGGCCGAGCAATGTGGCACGTGAGAAAAGGAACTGGCCGCCGGTGAGGGTGATGTGGCCGGCATTGCTCATCACGAGCGTGGGCACGAGTTCGGCGGGCTGAAACCACTCGGTGACCGCACCGATGCCACGCAGCGGATTTCCTGCCTGCTCAGGAGTGAGGTCGAGCACGGCCGCGGTGCCGGAGACATCCAGCATGGCTCCCACATCCGCGATGAGGTTTCCTTCGACCGTGATGCTGCCGCCCGCGTGCACCGTGCCGCTGCGGCGGCCGAGGATGTCATATCGATAGACCGTCTTTCCAGCCGTGGAGACGCTGGCAGTGGAGCCGAGCCGCACGGTGGTGTAGGCAAAATTCGACGCGGTGTTCTCTGGATACTGCGACGAGCCGTGGATGAGCACCTGGCCACCGGGCGCGATGATGCCTCCGAGCATCTGCACCGTCTGACCGTGCAGCGTGACCTTGCCAAGCGCATCGGTGGTGATGAGTGAACCAGCGCCCATCTCGATGCGACCACGCACCAGCAATTCGTTGCTGGACGAGTCGAGCACGCCTGGAGCACGGAAATCCAGGCTCACCGTGTTTCGATAGCCCTCCGGCTGGATCAACGTGGCAAGCGTGACGAGGCTGCGACCGCTCTGAGTGCTCACATTTGCCTGCGAGCTGCTCACCACCGGAGTGATGACCGTGCCCGAAGCGATGACGATGGCTGGATCTGAGCTGTCCACCCCCGCTGGCGCGGAACCAAGACCTGTCATCGTGAACGATTGAAAACCACCCTGGCTGAAAAAGGCGGGATCAAGCAACAGCGTGTTCGGAAACGTGGCCGCGCCGCCGACTTGTATTGTCGGCGCGAGCAGATTGAGCGTGCCGCCGGTGGCACCGGAGAGGCCGCGGAGAGTGCCACCGAGCGCCAAATGACCGCCGAGAATGGATTTGAGCATTGGATCACGACCGCCAAGCAGCGAGAGCGTGCCCGCATCACCATGATGAATGCTGCGATCCGCCAGCACACCACCGCTGACATCCAGTGAACTCCCCGCAAGCACATCAACCTGCCATCCTTCGATGCGGATGCTTCCTCCCTCATAGGTGCTGCCGCCGCCGCTGATACGGCGCGGCACGCTGAAGGGCGCGGGAGCATCATCGCGATCATTGAGCACAAGCCCTGTCGTGCTCAATAAAGCTCCGGAGCCAATCGTCACGATGCCGCGCCCCGCGTTGGCGGCAGGCACGGGGAGGTTGTTCGTGATGATGACGTTCGAATCAAAGGGTGAGACGTTGTAGGCGATGAGGTCGATCAGGCCCGCCGGGGCGCTGATGCTGCCCTGCACATTCACATTCGCCCCATGGAGCGAAACGGTGCCACCCACGGGTGCCCGCAAACTCACGCCGGAAGGCAGGGTGATGTCACCAGCGCCGTTGTTCACGAAAAGGGATCCAAACGACTGCTGTGAAAGCAGCGAGGACGCGAGTTCCACCGCAGCGCGTCGCTCGGCACGCAAGGCAAGAGGCTTGCCGCTGCCATCGAGGGCAAAGGCATTCGCCGCAGGCAGCGTGGCGGCGGTGCTGGTGAAGGTGATCGCGGGCGGCGTGGGCGAAATGAAGGGAAATTCGGGAATCGCACGCGAGAGCAGCTGGGACTGCCATTGCAGGGTGAGGCTGCCTGCCTTTGGCGCGGCATCGAGCTGCTGCGGCCCCGCCACGGTGCCCGCGGCGAAACCGCCATCGAGAGCCATCGCGGCGGCACTGATGCTTACATTGCCCGCGGCGGCACCGAAGAGGTGGCTGGTCTCAAAGCGGCTGTTGTCACTCGATGTGGACGTCGTCGTGGTGACTCCCCAACGCGAGTCCACGCTCGAGCTGACCGGATTGTAGATGCCGTCATAGATCACCGAGGGGTCGGCTCGGGCGATGTCCACGAGATTGCCATCGTCGATGAGGCGTGTGGTGTTCACCGTGCCGGCAGCGAATTCTTGATAGCCTCCCGCGGTGTTGATGCGGGAGCCTTGCTGCATCACGACGGACTCGCCGGCACTGATGCTCACGTTGCCGCCCTTGGTGGTGAGTTCGCCCGCATTGCGCTCAATGACGCCAAGGTAGCCGGTGAGATTCGCCAGTGGTGTGCCATACCAGGTGGAGCCGTCAGCTCGGGTGCCGGTCTCACGCAGATCGACGGTCACGGTCTGGCCGCGCAGGCTGCTGTTTCGCTGCAAAGGCACGTCGGCGAGCTCTGCCGCACGCAAGTCCACCTCGATGACATACTGGCTGATGGATGACGCGATGCCGGTGGAGCCCGCGACGTCGATGACGGCGTTTTGATCGAGGTAAACCTGCCCGCTGGCATGCACGAAGTCGATGTCCGTGTTGCCAGTGCCTGTCAGCACATCCCAAACGCCCGCACTGAGGGTGACATTCGCATTCGGCGCATGCACCACCGCACCCGAGCCGAGGTAAATGGCGAGCCCCTGCATGTTCACCTGCGATTTGAGAGCGAGCTCCGTGCCGACGACTTTCAGCGAGCTCCCATACTCCGGCAGCACACGAGTGACCGAGTTCGCTCCGGCGCTCACCACCCCGGTGGTGGGATCGGTGGCCTGGTCATAGATGAAGGCACCGCCCTGACCGGTGATGCCGTAGTTCGGGTTGGAGACAGCATTGTAGTTGGCCAGGAGATCAATGCGGCCGTTCAAGGCCACCGAGGTGGTGCTGTGGATGAAGCCGTTCTGGTTCACGCTCTTGCCAGTGACCGTCACACTGCCACGCTCGGAAGAGATGAGGCCATTGTTGGTCGCCGTGCCGCCGTAGGCACCGACCTTGCCGACATACACATCGAGACCGCGCAGGCTCGGATCATCGCTGCTGTGCGCATCGTAACCCACCTCCATGCCCGCAGCGAGGATCGTCTGTCCATCCGGCGTCGAGATCGTGCCGTTGTTGGTGACATTCGGGCCGATGAGCGCCACACGACCGCCGACGTTTGCGGAGCTGGTGGGCGCGGTGATCTTCGCGCCGGCCTGCACGGTGACATTGCCGACCTTACCGTAAGCTGTCGCCGTCACCGGCACATCCGGCGAAGAGAACAAGAACTCGGCACTTGGATTGTTCAGCAAGCCGTTCGTGACGAGGGTTTGATTGATCGGCAAGGCCGAGGCGGTGAGCGAGCCGGTGTTCACCTCGCTCGCACCACCGAAGATGATGCCATTTTGATTGA
>CALMTT010000200.1 GCA_937872615.1 uncultured Verrucomicrobiaceae bacterium
AACCGAGGTCCTGCGGCTCGCTGCCAATGATGGCCGCGCGACCAATCAGGGTGCCGGCGCCAACGGTCACCTTTCCAGCGATCTGCGCATGAGCCAGCACACGCACACGCGGACCGATGACCGCGGGGCCGTCGATCACCACATAAGGGCCGATTTCGGCGGTGGGATCGATTTGAGCACGGGAGTCAACAAGGGCGGTGGGGTGAATCATGCGCCAAAATGATGCCGAGCAACGCCCGGCGGGCAAACTTCCACTTTGCATCCGTGCGCAGTTCGCTACCATCGGCGCCGCAAGCCGCACCGCGCACGTTTAGGAGAGGTGGTCGAGTGGTTTATGGCTCCAGTCTTGAAAACTGGCGTGGCAGAAATGTCACCGTGGGTTCGAATCCCACCCTCTCCGCCACCCCGCCCGCAAGCCCTTGAAACTGCGGCTCTCCTTATGAAATCAGGGAAGAACGGAACCAAACTGGGACACAACGACGGGACACCTTCCCGGCAAAAGCCCATTCCGACACATCCCCACATCTTCAAGCGTGATGGCCGCTACTACTACCGCCGCCGCATTCCTTCCGACCTCGTGCGGCTGAGATGCTACGGGAAGGCCAAGGACATCAAGCGTTCCCTCAAGACCAACGACCTTGCCACCGCCAACCGCCTTGCCAAGACGGTAGCCGTTGAAGTGGATGAAGAGTTTGAGGCAAAGCGGCGGGAAGTGGAACAAGGCACCCCGCCACCATCTGCGGCCAATGGCGACAGCCAGGCGAAACGGAAGCTGGCGGGCCTTTCGGAGATGGAGAGGCGGGATTTCATCATTCGCGCATTCATCACGAGCGAGCGGCAGGAGGCCGGAAGGCGTGCTTTCAGCCGTGATTCTGAAATCCGGGAAAGGCGGCAGGACGCAGCCCGCGAGGATTTGGCAGCCTTTGAAGGCTCCCCCGCTTATCAAGAAATCGACTGGCTGGAAAAGACACGAGAGGCTTTGGAAGCGGAGGGCGTGACGATTGAAGGGGAGAATGATCCCTTGTTGCGCGAGCTTTCGGAAAGGCTGCGGCGGGCCAGTATCGAAACGGCTTGGCGCACTGAGAAGGCGATGAGCGGAAAGCAGTTCGCGGGCCGTGATCCTCTTTTCAAAGCCCTTCACGCTGACAGCGCCACACCGTCGCCGGCGACTGGTGGCAAGACCGTTGGCGACTTGTGCGGCGACTATCGGGCGCACAATCAAGACAAGGTGAAGAAAGGGAATCTGGCGCGTTCCACGCTTCCAAAGATCGAAATGCGTTGTCGAATCCTGACTGACTTTTTCGGCAAAGAAAAGCCGCTGGCTTCACTCACCAGCGAGGATGCAATCAGCCTTGTGGACTTTCTTCCGACGATTCCGCAGAACGCGGCCAAGCGTTACAAGGGCGCATCCCTCACGCTTGCGGCTGAACGTGAAGCCAAGTTGCAGGCGCAAAAGCTCATTCACGCGGAGACGGCAGAGGATTATCTGACTGGCCTTTCTGCCATGCTCACCCATGCCGTAGAGCGGCGATGGATGAGAGAGAACCCTTTGAAGGGGCGGCTCGTTCGTGAACGACTGGCAAAGCCCAAGAAACGGAATCGCCAGACACTCACCCTCGACGAAATGGAGCGGCTGTTTTCGACAGCAGATTTTTCATCGCTGAGACAGAGCGCCGATGGCCCGACGAATGCCCGCTTCTGGCTTCCCTTGCTGTGTCTGTATCATGGCACGCGGGCCAACGAGATAGCGGGGTTGCGCGTCGCCGATGTTCGGGAAGAAAATGGCGTGCCCTTCATGGATTTGCGCGAGACAGACGAGCACCGGCTGAAAACGGATAGCAGCAAGCGCAAGGTGCCGCTTCACAGGCAGCTTATCAGCTTGGGATTCTTGGAGTTCGCGGAGGCGAGGCGGCGAGATGATCCCCAAGGCTACCTGTTCGCAGGACTCAAACGAAACAGGAACGGCAGCCGCGCGGATGGTGTCTGCAAGTGGTGGCAGCGATTTGTCACAAACACACTTGGCGCGGCTCCGGCTGATGGCCCCAACGGCGCGAGAGGCATTCACAGTTTCCGCCATTCTTGGGCAATGGCAGCCCGTGCCGCTGGCCTTGATGAGTCCATCCGCAAACGCCTTGGAGGATGGGCGCAAACAGACACGGCGGGCGATTACGGATGGTCAAACGAGCTTCCATTGCTGAAAAAGGAAATCGACAAAATCGAGTTTCCCGGCGTTGATTTCTCCGTAATCGGGCCGCTCAACTGTCAGCAGTCTTGATCTTCCAACACCTTCGACAAGCGGACATCAAGCCCGTCTGCGATCTTCAAGAGCAACCAGAGCGTCGGGCGCGTTCTGTCCGCTTCCATGTGCGTGATCGTGCTTCGATCAACCTTGATCTTGGCAGCCAGTGCGTTTGCCGAGATGCCCTTTTCCGTGCGGATTTCTTTCAGTCGTAGAACGATGGCGCGTTCATTCGGATCAAGCTGCGATGGAGGTTCCATCTGTTCAACAGTCGCCCGTTGACGCTCTACGCACTGGGATTAAAATCCCAACATGAACAGCCCCGCCCGCTACCTCTTAACGGTAATCATTTTGGCCTGCCTTGCGGCCCCCACCACGGCATTTTGCAAGAAGAAGAAAAAGGGCAAGGGAACGAAGGAGACGACGGAACAAGCGCAGGTTGTCCCATCTTCACCACCAACGGCGGCCCCAACCTCCGCCCCCACGCAGATTTCAGGGAGTCTGACAACAACCAGCGGCAAGACGTTTGAGGCAGTGACCGTGAAGCGCGTTGATCCCGATGGCTTGTTGATTCTCCACAAAGACGGCGCTGCCAAAGTGCTGTTCACAGAGCTATCCGACGAGTTGCAGGCCAAATACGGCTATGACGAGGCGAAGGCTAAAGCGTTTCAAGCTGGGCAAGCAGCATCAAAACAAGAGGCTGTTGCAGCGGATGCGGAAAAGAAGGCAGTAGAACAAAGAAATCAGGAGCAAGCCAAGCAAGCCCTAAAGATTCAGGGCAAAGTGATTCAGGTAGTCAAAGAGGGAATCATTTTGCGTGTTGATCCTTGGGAGGGCAGGACGAAAGGCCGCCCCCCGCTTCTCATGGGCGGTGCTGATTACATTTTTGTAGTCGGCCATTCGCGGCAGGGAGCAAAAGTTGATGGCGACACTGTTGATGTTGATGCCTATCCAAGCGGCGTGTTCTCGTATGCCAACACCCTTGGAGCAGCCAGACGGCTCAAGCAGTATCAAGTCATCAAGACTTTCCGCTGATAGTGAAATCATCAGGGTTTGAGTGGAAAACCCTTCCCCGTTTCTTTGTCATTTTAATTGCGTTCACACATAAACGCTCGTATATATGTGAACATGGACGGCAAATTTGTAGCTTATTACCGCGTTTCGACAGCCAAGCAGGGCCAGAGCGGTCTTGGACTGGAAGCACAAAAGGCCGCCGTTGAAGCCTACCTGAACGGCGGCAAGTGGAACCTCGTTGGCGAGTTCGTGGAAGTGGAGAGCGGCAAGCGGAGGAACCGCCCCCAGCTAAACGCGGCCCTCGCCCTTTGCAAAAAGCAGAAGGCCACGCTAATAATCGCCAAGCTGGACAGGCTGGCCCGCAACCTTCATTTCATTTCCGGCCTGATGGAATCTCGAATCGAGTTCTTGGCCGTGGACAACCCGACAGCAAACCGCCTCACGGTTCAAATTCTCGCCGCTGTTGCGGAAGAAGAAGCCCGCGCCATTTCATCACGCACAAAAGCAGCCCTCGCCAGTGCCAAGGCACGAGGCGTGATCTTGGGAAAGCATGGCGCGAAGCTGGGGAAGGCGAATCACAAGCAGGCGATGAAAACAGCGCACAGCTTGAAGCCCACGATTGAAGTTCTCAAAACGGAAGGCATCACAGCCGTTCGTGAAATCGCTGCCGCCTTGAATGCTCGCAGCATCGCCACGCCACAGGGTAAGCAATGGCACAGCACGTCTGTTCATCGCCTTTTGAAGCGGTTGGATAAGGCCGCTTAGAGCCTCGCCAAGCCTCATCAAATACGGGCTGTTTGTGCAAGAGAAATGCACTTTCATTCTTTCGCATTTCTGACTCAGAAATCAGCATCCTTTCAGGCCGTTTTCACTGGTAAATTGTCCAAATGCGACTAAAGAAAACGATGCAGTTTGAAGCCACATTTGCCCGCCGTCGCCAGCTTGCGAAGCAACAGGCTTTTCTCTCCATTTTTGCGGAGTCGGGGAACATTCTTGCCAGCGCAAAGCGGGCCGGTGTCTCTCGCCAACTCGTCTATTACTGGCGGGAAATCTCGCCTGCTTTTGAGCGACAAATAAACGACGCTGCGGACATCGCTTTCAAAAGCCCGCCTGCGACTCTGCCGGGTAAAGAGAGTAAATTGAGACGGCGGGTGCAAACGGCAAGGAGGGCGCGGCCATGAATGCCACAGGCAGGCCACCGTGCTACACATCGGCAAAGGCCGCTCGCATCGTGAAGGCCATCCGGCGCGGACTGCCTTACAAGCTGGCAGCGGCGGCAGGCGGAGTGAGCTACAACACTTTCATTCGTTGGAGGAATGAAGGAACCAAGCCCGACAGCCCGCCCCACTTTCGGCAGTTTTTGCACCAACTCCGCACAGCAGAGGCGGAAGCCGCAGAAAGGCTTGTTGGCTTGATCGAAGAACGGGCCAAAGACCACTGGCAGGCGGCGGCATGGATGTTGGAGAGAAGGCACCCGGATTTGTTCAGGAGAAACGCGGCACTTCCTGACAGGCCATTACAAGAGTTTGCCGTCACAATGGAGGACGATTAAGCCCACAAAAAAACCAACCCGGCGCGAAGGGAAATTGCAACCGGGTTGGCTTCGTAACTGACAATGCAAAGTATCAAACATTTGCGCGGCTCGCAAGGGCCGATGCAGTCAGCGCACACGCCAGCCGTGAGACTGCGGCAGCGGAGAATTGCACAGTGTGCAAATCCGGCCCGCCCTTCGCAGCGAATTGAAAGACGGCAAAGCGTGGCGTGCTCTATTAGGCGTCCCGCAGGTTACGAAAGGACAGAGACACAGAGGAACACAAGGCAATGTATTCCTTCAACGGTCACAGAACAGGATGGAAGAAATGACAGGATTCATTTTGTCTGCGACATCGCTACCGTGATCTGCGAAACGAGAGAAGATGCCGCCATCTTTGTTCTTCACTGCGGGGCCGCTCCGATGCAGCAAAGGGGAGAACATGAATTGTTTTCCAAACTCCTCACCACGGCAGCACTGAATGGGGATGGCAACAGATTAGACTTTCGATCTGCTGTGATGCGTTGCAGCGAACAGACTTTTCAGCCCCCGCTGTTCAGTGGTGAATTACGCTTCCGCAGGGTCCGCAGCGATGATGGCAGAATTGTCGTTTTCGTGACTGCTGATTTGTGCCTGAACGTGAATCGCGCTTTGAATCATCGGCGGGTAGAACTGGCGGAGGGCACAGCAGATGCCATTTTCGAGAGTGCGGCCCCTGTGAAGCTGGGACTGTGTGGCAATGACAATCTTGCGCCCTTTGATCTTGAAAGCGGGGAGCATGACCAAGCGCGGCAAGCCTACTTTTCAGCGGTCATTGACGCCATTTATGCGGACGTGAAGCGAGCGGCTGAAAAGGCAGTGGCAGCGGGCAGCGAATTAGATGCGCAAGGGCACCCCGCCAAGTTCTCCCTTCGGGAAGTGGAAACATGCTGGGACATTGGCGGCAATGGCTTTGATGCGGTGCAAGCCTTGGCAGACATCACGCCGGGACTGCGGGAACACGGGGGAAAACAAGGCTGGGAGGGAAACGCCGGAACTGTGACGGTGAAGTTTTCAGAATGGGAAAGGTTGGCCGTGTATGCCAAGACTCCCGACAGGCTGAGATTTGAAATCAGGCACTACCCCCGAAACGGAAATCTGCCCTACTCCGCCCCCACCATCGCCGAAATGCTCGCCAAGCTAGACGGCCTGCGCGAATCCGCAGCGGACACGCTGAACGGCGTTCTTTCGTTTCTGGAAGGCCAGCCAGCCGCTTCACGCACTGCCGGAGAGTGGGAAGCCTATGCGATGGCATGGGGCGCTTGCTGTGGCGTTTCTAGCCCTGCTACGGCCCTCTTTCGTATCCTCCGCCAGTATGGACGCATCTACGGCGGGAAGCGCATCCAGTGCGTTCAGGGCGGCGAGGAATTGCTACGGAAGGCCAAAGACGCTGGGCTGATTCGACACAGCCACGGCGCGTTCCGTCCCGTCTTCCCAAATGTCCCCGACACGGAATTGACAGATTACGACCGTTCAGCTTTCATTCTGGGACACAATTCCGAGACACAACCCGTCCCGGTTTGTTCCGCCTTCCCTCGTAAAATAAGGAATGGCAGAGAGTGGAAGCAAATCCCACCCTCTCCGCCACTGCGAGGCAGCAGGACGTTTGAAGCGAAAGCACAAATCTAAGGGGGCAGCGACGTCGATGCTGCTTTTCGCGGAGTCGCCATCCACCGGCTCACTTCGTCGAGGATCTCGGTTTGGCGGCGGAAGAAGAGAAAGTGATCCTCGCCGTCAAAAGGGCGTGTTTGGACCTGCATGCCAGCTTTTTGGAGTTTCGTGGCGTAGTCGCTCACATAGCTCCAGGGGACGCGGTCGTCGTTTTGACCGGAAAGGATGAGGACGGGGCGGTTGGCGAGCCTTTGGGCGAATTGCTCCTGCGTGATGTGATCGTGCCAGACGGCACTGAGGAGGATGATGGAGGCAAACTGCGGCCCTGGGGCCGATTCGGCGAGGCAGACGCCTTTTCCGCCATTCGAGAGGCCCATGAGATGGATACGAGCCGGATCAATGGCCGCGTGTTTGCCTGCATCAGCGATGGCGGCGGTGATGGCGACATAGGCTCCGCGCTTTTCCCAGTTCCCGAGGCCAAAGCTGGGCGCGATGACCGTGCAGCCGGTTTGATCGGCCACTTTGGAGAGGAGCCAGGTGTAGGCTTTGAAGTTGCCACCGCTGCCATGCAAAAACACGAGTGCAGGCGCGGGCTTGGTGCGGTCGAGTTGCGGCGGGATGTAGTGAAAATAGTGCCCGTGACGGAACTCGGAGAAGGTCACCTCGTCATAGATCGCGCCCAAGGCCGAGCCACAGGCCGCAAACTCTGCATCACGCTCCATCTCGGCGTAGATGGTGCCGGTCATTGCGGCGAGTTTTTGCTTCTGTGTCCGTGTGAAGAGCGGATCGATCGCCAGTGCCGCCGCGTAGCCCAGATGAATCTGGTCGATCTCCGGCAGCACGTTCCCAAAGCCGAATCGCGCGTGATGCCACCCGCCATCGGCAAAGCGCGAATGCATGCGTGCGGTTTCCGCCGTGTGACCATCCGGAGCCTGCATGACCAGCCCCATCCCCGTGGCCAAACCGAGGCCCAGCAGCCCTTTTCCGAGCCAGATCTGCCGCGTGGAGCATCGCTCGTCGCCGATGCACCACAGCAACGGCCCGCAGCCCATCATGCCAACCGCCAAGCCCAGTCCCACGCCCGTCCACGTGATCGAGCAGAGCCCCAACCCAAGTGCCACCGGCACGCAAACCAGCGCCAGCAGCAGAACGGCGGCTTTCAGCAGGGCGAGAGGGGAGGTCATGGTGGCAGCTTCGAAAGGAGAAGGTGGGACGAAGTTCCATTGGATCGCCTCAAATCCACCAGGAAGTCGATGGAATGGCAGACTCATCGGCGAAGCAAAGTAGCCATCTCGCTCCGCGAGATGAGAGGGACGCTCGGCATACCCATCGGTTTTCGGTCTCCGGACATCCTGCATGCGAGCGAAAGCCCTTTGCTCATCTCGACTGAGCGAGATGGCTACCCTGCTGGCGCGTCATCGGTGTCTCTGGATGGTTTTCAAACACAGCCGAGGCAAGATAGGCGGATCGCAAGCTGAGCCAATCGCCCTCGCGAATCAGACAGGCATTTTGAGGACCCGTCTAAATGAGGATGACGTGAGGAGCCCTTCAGGCTAGGGCCATGGGCTTCCTCTTCGACCTTCTCTCTTCATGCTTTCTCTCATCCTCACTCATCCCGGCGGCGCTCATAAAGATGAACTGCTTGCCTGCGCCTTGCTGGCGGCGGTGCATCGCGTGCCGATTGTTCGTCGGGAACCGACGCCGGAAGATCTCGCTGATCCCACCATCGCCGTGGTCGATGTGGGCGGCGAGCATGCGCCGGAGAGGCATAACTTTGACCATCATCAGTTCCCCGCCGACCATCCGCCCGTGTGTTCACTGAGCCTCGTGCTCCAGCACCTCGGCGTGTATGAGGATGCACGCGAGTTTTGCGACTGGCTGGCGCCGGCCGAGTGGTTCGACACTCGCGGGCCGAATGTGACGGCGAAATGGCTGGGCGTGGATCGAGACACGATGAACAAGCTCAACTCGCCCATCGACGTGACCGTGCTGCGCCGCTTCGCCAAAGCCAAGCGGCTGGAGCCCGGCGAGCCGCTGTGGGAAATGCTCGGCTACATCGGCCAGGACCTGCTGGACTACCTGCGGGAGCTGCGCAGCCGCCTCGACTACATCGCGCAGAATGCGGTGATCTGGAACGAGGGCGATCACGAGGTGCTCTTTCTTCCGCGCACTGATCCCGTGCCGGATGATCCCTCTGCCAGCATCGGGCGCTACCTCGAAAGCATCGGCAAAGGCAGCTCCGTGGCCGCGCTGATCTACCCCGACCGCCGCGGCAGCGGCTACGGCCTCTCCCGCCACAACGACGACCCACGCTACGACTTCACCCGCATCGAAAAGGAGCCGGATGTCCACTTCGCCCACGCCCGCGGCTTTGTGGCGAAAACCTCGGCTTCGGAGCTCACCCGCGTAAAGGAACTCCTGGTCTTGGCGAGGGTGTAGCCCCGGAGGCTAAAAAGGCCTTGGTGAAAAACGAAAGCCGGACTTCTCGAAGTTCCCACGTTATCCCTGATGACCATGCGCGTCCTCGTCCTCCTGTTTTTGTGTTTTCTGAGCCTGCTTGATGCAGGCCGTGCCGGCACGCTGGACGCGATCACCTTTGCCGCCGAGCCTGGAAAGCTCTTCATCCCGGTGAATGAGGCCGTCGATGAACTTGGCTGGCAGATCGCCCACGACGACCAAGGCCGGACTATCCAGCTAAATGCTTCCCCCGTGAGCCCCGGCACGCTCAGGCAACTGCTCGATGGCACGGAACTGGTCAGCACCGCGCAACTGGCCGCCGCAGGAGCCACGGTCGCGGACATCAACCCCGAAGGCGAAGTGCGAGTGGGCGGCTTCTTCCGCGGTTTTACCCTCCGGGCCGGAGCGCAGCGGGTCGAGGTGAGCTTGGAAAACCAACGGCTCAAGGGCTGGCAGGGCGACCGGCTGGTGATCGAGACCAAGATCAGCTCCGGCCGCAACGGAGCCACCCCCGCGGGCGAGTTCCGAGCCGGCCCCTACCGCTCGAAGCAGCATTTTTCGAGCCTTTACAACAATGCCCCGATGCCCTGGAGCGTGCAGATCAACCGCCACATCTTCATCCACGGCTTCAGCAGCGTGCCCGATTACCCGGCCTCCCACGGTTGCATCCGCATGCCTCTCACCGGGGGCAATCCAGCCCGCTTTTTCTACGAATGGGTGCTCACGGGCACCCCGGTGAGCGTTAGCAAGTAATCAGCGGCCTGGTTGATGAGGCGTGTGCGAAGGTTTGCGTTTCGCGGATGGGGTTTGGATTCAATGACGCGTCCGCCCTCATTCACCGGGTGTCTGCGGAAGGAATAAACCTCCGCGTGGAGGACGGAACGTCTGGATGCCGTCCGAAGCGAGCCAGCCGCCGAGAGGAAAGGTGGATGCCAGCGAGGAATTTGCAGGTGCAGACGGCCCTTGAGGCGTTATGATCACGTCATGAGTGCTTTAGCCCTCGAAATTGATCAGACCTTAAAGCAAATCGACAGCGCCACGGCCTCACGGCTGGAGCGTCTGGTGCGGGAGGCTTTGGCGTTGGTGAAATCACGGCCCGCATCTCCCACGCCGGAAATCAAGCGGCAGGCATGGTTGCAGCGCCTCGATAGCTTGCGTGAGTCCGTCGGCACAGGCAAAGCTGGAACCTCCTCAGAGGCCATCATAGAAGACATCCGTTCGGAGCGCGACTGATGAGCTACTGGGATACAGGCTGTTTGGTGAAGCTCTACACGCCGGAACCGAATTCGGCGCAATTCAGCAGCTATCTCGCGGCGAATTCAACGTGCGTGACCGCAGACCTCGCTCCGCTGGAGTTTTGGGCCACAGTCAGGCGAAAGGAAGCGGAGGGACTCCTGGCCGCTGGCGAGGCGCTGCTCGAGCCCGGCGCTCCAGGTGTCGTAGCCGCCGAACTGCTCGCGCACCCGCGGCGAGAGAAGCGCCCAGGCGGCCTCGGTGTCGCCGGCCGCGAGGTGCGCGACGGGCAGGAGGC
>CALMTT010000201.1 GCA_937872615.1 uncultured Verrucomicrobiaceae bacterium
CCATCGTTTGGGCGAAATCGGCCACGCGGGTCACTCCCGCTTGCTCAGGAGATACTTCAGCAACTCCAGCGCCTTGCGCTCCGGCAGGGCTTCGAGCAAACCGGGCGGCATGAGGGAGGCGGCCATCTTTTGGCGGTCTTTGACGTCGGCTTTGGAGATGACGATGCTCTCGGTCACGGTGCGTGCGGTGATGGCGGTGTCGGTTTCCTGCTCGATGATGCCGGAGACGACGCTGCCGTCCTTTTTCGTCAAGACGTGAAGCTGGAAATTGTCTCCGACGACCGCGTTCGGATCGACGATGTTCTCCAAAAAGTAATCGAGGCCGTTGCGCCACGATCCAGCGAGATCAGGACCGAGTTTGCCGCCCACACCGCCCATCGCATGGCACACGGCGCAGAGCTGCTGGAAGGTCTGCTCGCCCGATTTCGCGCTGAAAGCCCACAGCGGGGCGGATTCGTAGGCCTTCTTGAGCTTCGCGATGCTCGCCTTCGCCGCGGCGCTCGATTCGTTCACCTTGCCCCAAGTCGCGTCGAGCAGCGTGTTGATCTCCGCGTGGTTCAAATTGCGCATCTGGCGGATTTGCAGCGCGGTAAGGTGTTTCTTGTCGAATGCGCCGCTTTTCACCGCCTCCAGCAGCGGCTTCGCGAGCTCCGCACGGCTCGTCAGCGTGCCGAGTGCCGCGTTTTGGTTCACCGCATCGAATTTTTCAAAACGCTGCATTAGCGCTGTGGCTGTGGCAGGATCATTCGAGCGGGAGAGCAGCGGAATGACCGCCGCCGTGAAGGCGGGCTCGTCGAGCAGCTTCGCGAAGATGGGAGTGGCCTTGGCGTCTCCGGTGCGTTTGAGAAGATTGAAGGCGGTTTGGCGCTGCGGGAGTGGTTTGGAGGCATCAGCCAGAAGAGACCGCATCTCAGCGAGGACTGTTTTGTCACCGAAGAGCGCTGAAAGCTGTCGGACGAGGTCAGACTGGTCTGACAAGTCCGACCGCACCTGCGGCCATGCCTTCGGCATCTCCACTTGAGCTTCATCCTTCAACGAAAAGGCCAGCATCTGGAGATCCCGTGTCGTCTTCAGCGTCTTCACCAGTGCCTCTCGGCCTTCGGGGCTCTTTCCAGCAAACCAGCGAATCGAATCGGCCAGCGAGGGCATCGGCGTCTTTTCGGCGAGAGCGAGAGCGCTCTCCCAAAGTGGCCGGTTTTTTCCAAAAACCGAGCCAGGCGCGACTTTCGGAGAAAGTCGGCCACTTTCCTCAATCACTCGCGCGAGGCCGAACCAGATCATCTTTGGCAAAAAGCGGTCATTCTTGTCCTCCGCACGCATCGCCAACGCCGAGCCGACCTCCCACGCGGTTTCCGCATCCAGATTCGGCAACGCCGACGCCAGCGCGAGGCGCACCGTGGGCGACGGATCGCTCTGCGCGAGCTTGAGCAGCGTCTCGGAGCTGAGCTTCGGCTTTCCGGCTTCTTCCGTGGCAAGCTGGATGGCCCAGGAGCGGACGATGTCGTCGTCATCCTCCAAGCTGTCTTCATAGTGCTTGGTTAGAGGCTGCTCGAAACCTGGATGGAATAAATCAGCAGCAATCCAAAGCATGCTAAGCCGACTATCCCGGTCTTGTCGGGAAATCGCATGGGTGCGCGAGAAGATGTTGGCAAGGGCCATTCGTTTCTCGTCTGCGGAGCCAGCGAGTTGGCTCGCCTCCTCCCGGATCAGTCTTCGCGCCGTGCGTGCGCTCCACTCACGATCGACGTCATCAGATACGACTGCTGTTTCAGATGGAGGACGGGCTGCGAACACCGTGCCTCCCTGTTTCATCACGCGGGAAAACAACTGGCCGATATTCCACTCCGGCACCTTCACCGGTCTGTAAGTCTCCTTCCACGAGATGCGGTAGATCCGCCCATTGCTGCGGTCCCATTTTTCGTCATCGGGGTTGTGGCAGTGCTGGGTGTCGGTCCAGTCGATGACATAGACGGCACCATCAGGGCCGGTTTGGAGATCGACGGGGATGTAGTCGGGCGCGGAGCTGTGGAGGAGGTCGTAGCCGGCGTGGAAGGTCTCGTAGCCGCTGCCGGTGCGGACCATGTGCTGATGATTGAGCTGATGACCGTGGAGGTTGTGCGTGAAAAGGTGGTCGCGGTAGATCGCGGGCCAGTTGTCGCCGTTGTAGATCATCGTGCCGACGTGCGAATGGCCACCATACACGGCGGTGGTGCCCGGCTTGCCCGCACCGCCTTCGCCGCTGTCGAAACGAGCGGAAGCGGGCAGGTAGTTTTGCAGCTCAGGCGCGAAGTCCGGCGCAGTGGCGGAGATGAAGGACGGATAATTCGAGTTTGCCTGGTTCCAGAAGTGGCCGTTGCGGATGGCGTGTGTCGTGCCGCCTTTGCCCCAGAAGCTGCGGCAGTGCGTCATGAAGAGGTGGCCGTTGCTGTTGTAGTCGAGCCCCCACTGGTTCGATCCGCCGTGGCAGAAGACCTCAAACACATGCCGCACCGGATGATAGCGCCACACGCCCGCCCGCATGGTGACGCGATCCTCGGGCTTCGCACCCGGCTTGCCGATGGCGCTCGTGTTGAACACGCCCTGATTGCCGTAAAGCCAGCCGTCGGGTCCCCAGAGGAAGCTGTTCAGCGTTTCGTGTGTGTCTTGATAGCCGAAGCCGTCGAGCAGCACCTGCGGCTCACCCGCTTTGTCATTCGCGTCCTTCGGAATGAACAGCAGTTGCGGTGCCGCGCCCACCCACACGCCGCCAAATCCCACTTCGATGCCGCTGACGAGATTCAGGCCTTCACAGAACACCTTTCGCGTCTCGAAGCTGCCGTTTCCGTCCGCATCTTCGAGGATGATGATGCGGTCTTTGCCTTGTCCTTCGGGCTGCCGGTTTGGATATGAGAACGCCTCGGCGATCCACATGCGGCCGCGTTCATCGAAACAGAATGCGATGGGCTGCTTCACCTCCGGCTCTTTGGCGATCAACTCGACTCGAAAGCCATTTTGCACACGCATCTCGGGCAGATCCTTCGATGGATTGGGCAGCAGGTGCCAGAGCACAGGGCTTTCATCGGCACGTTTGGTGGGATCGCCGCTGATCTGGAGCGTGCTGGCGGCAAAAGCGGGCTTCTCGGCATGAAACACGAAGTCATCGAAGTTCACGTGGCCCCAGCCGCCTTTCGATGAATCGGTGATGCGGATGAAAATCTTCTTCCCGACCTGCTTTTCGAGGTTCACCGCCACGCGGGCCATGTTTTCACGATTCTCGCCGCTGGCGCTGAAGAGCACTTTTTGACCTTCCTCGGCCACGATCTCCACTTTGGGCTCGCGACCGGCCCCGACGAGAAAACTGGCCCACGGATGCGTCACGACAAAACTCGTCGAGGTGAGTGTGCCGGTGCCTTGATCCCCGACTCGCTCGTAGCCACCAAGCCAAAACTTCCCCGCATGCTGCGAATTGCCGCGTTTGCGAATGGCGATGGTGTCGCCTTCGATGGGTTGCTTGGCCCAGGCATCGCCTTCGGCCTTCCAGCCTTCGAGTGTACCTTTTTCGAAGCCAAGATTGAGTTCGGCGGGCGGAGGAAGTGATGCGGGCACTCCTGCCCGCACGGAAGCGTCTTCTTTGCGGGCAGGAGTGCCCGCATCACTCCGAACCGGCATCGCTGTTTGGCCGAGATGCGTGAGCTGGATGTTGCGGAACTGCACTTTGGCAGGGCCGGGGCCGCTGTGGAGCTGGAAGGCGATCTTGCCGCTCCATTCGGCGGCTTTGGCCTCATGATCGTCGAGCACGCTCATGAGCACGCCATTCACTCGAACCTCGACATGCGAGGCTCTGGCGGTGATTTGATATTGATTCCATTCACCGGGTTTGATGACGTTTTGCAGGCTCTTCGGCTCGGCGAAGACATCCGTCCATCGCCGACCATCCGGCGCGATGCTCACGCGGGCACCCCGTTCAACGAGCAGGGCACGGCCGTGCTCATCGTAGATTCGCCCGAGCCAGACCGCGCCTTGATCGAGGTCGGCCTGATAGCCGCTGGCGTGGCCGTTTTCGCCACGCTGGCAGCGAAACTGGATGCCGCTGTTCGCGCTGGGACCGCCGGTGATGCGAAACTCGACGGTGAGATCGAAGTCATGCACCTCACCATCCCAAAAAATCCATTCGTTGCCTTTGAGCGGCTGATCCGCGGGAATCTCGCCGGTGATGGCACCATCCTCGACACGCCAGTGTTCCGCTTTGCCGGACCAATGCGTGAGCGTCTTCCCATCAAAGAGGGATTCGGCAGCACTGAGAGGCAGCGTGGCAAGCAGGAGGGCAGGGAGGAGCTTCATCGGCCCGTTCAAACGGCCGCGAGGCGATGCTCCTGTCTCACCACTTGTTGGCCTGGATCACGTCCTTTTCGCCCTTGAGGTAGTTCACGAGGTTCAAGGTGGCCCGCATGGCCTGACGCGGCACGCTTTCATAGGTGCGTGAGCCGATGTGCGGCGTGATGAGGGCCTTCGGATGCTTCAGCAGCGGATGATCGGGCTTCGGCGGCTCTTCGTCGAGAACGTCGGTGGCGTAACCGCCTGCCTTGCCAGCATCGAGAGCAGCGATGATGTCCGCCATGTGAACCAACTCGGCACGCGAGGTGTTCACAACGAGCAGATCGGGTTTCGCGAGCTTCAGGCGCTCGGCATTCA
Source organism: uncultured Verrucomicrobiaceae bacterium (assembly GCA_937872615.1). Lineage (GTDB taxonomy): Bacteria > Verrucomicrobiota > Verrucomicrobiia > Verrucomicrobiales > Verrucomicrobiaceae > Prosthecobacter. The sequence continues at coordinate 4,672 of CALMTT010000201.1, forward strand.
CGAGGTGGCGGGTGCTCTCGCTGAGATTCGCATGCAGGCTGAGCACGTCGAGGTGCGGCAGCATGGTCTCGATGGTCTCATGACGCTCGATGCCGTTTTCCTTCGCGAAGGCCTCCGGCCAGTAAGGATCCAGCGCATGCACTTTCATGCCAAAGGCGAGCGCACGCTTCGCGACTTCCTGGCCGATCCGGCCGAGGCCGATGATGCCCATGGTCTTGTTCCAGATCTCGTGGCCGGTGACACGCTTCCACTGGCCGTTGCGCACGGCGTTGGCGGAATCGACGAGGTTGCGCACGAGGGCGAGGAGGAGGCAGAAGGTGTGCTCGGCCACGGTGGTGTGATTCACGCCGGGGGTGAAGAGCACGGGCAGCTTCTCTTCGGTGCAGGCTGCCACGTCGATCTTGTCGAGGCCGATGCCGTATTTCGAGATGACGCGGAGACGGGGCAGTGATTTGTCCAAAACCGCGCGGGTGATCTCGTCATCGCCGCAGAGGAAGGCATCGAATTCTCCCGCCAGCTCGAGCATGCGGCTCTCGGGGAGAGGGCCTCGCTCGCGGTGGATCTCAAAGCCCTGTGCCTCCAGTAGCGCGTGGTGGTCGCCGGGGGTGTCTTGATAGCTGGTGGTGGTCAGAAGGATACGCATTGGCAAGGCGGGAATTCGGGTTTAGGGCGGCCAGCATGGGACAGGACGAAATCGAGCGCAACATGGGCGTGCAGCCTTTGGACGGCATCATGGCGGAGCACGCCTTGGGGAATCATGACCTCGTGAATGCTTGCGAGGAGCCAATCACGCACAAGGCGGTGCAGCGTGCCCGCAAGGGCCGCCGCCTCACGAAGCACATGCAGCGCCGCGTGGCGGATGCGCTGAACCGTGCGGTGACGCTGCAGGGCAAGAACCTGACCGACCGTCCGTTCATCACCTATCAGAACAACGACCCGAAGCAGGTGATCGACTACCAGCGCTACGGTCGCGATTACTACATCGGCCTCAGCTACAAGTTCTGAGGACTGTGAGACAGCCGGGCGGGAGGGGCCAGTTGCCTCCCGCCCGGTTGCCCTTTGGCCGCTCCGTGATAGCGTCGCTCAACCGACGCGGAGACCGAGCATGAGCGACGCCCGACCCCTTGAGATCACCATTGTCGGCGGCGGCACCGCCGGCTGGATGAGCGCCGCGGCCTTCAGCCATTTCCTTGGCCCGGCCGCGCGGATCACCCTTGTCGAAAGCGACGCGATCGGCACCATCGGGGTGGGCGAGGCGACGATCCCGCAGATCCGGATGTTCAATCAGGCGCTGGGGATCGACGAGGACGAATTTATCCGCGCCACCCAGGCGAGCTTCAAGCTGGGGATCGAATTCGTCGACTGGCTGCGCCCGGGCACGCGCTATATGCACGCCTTTGGCGATGTTGGCCGCAATGTCGGGCTGTGCGGCTTTCAGCACCTGTGGTCGCGGGGCGCGCGGCTGGGGCTGGCCGGGCCGCCGGGCGACTATGCGCTGAACGACATAGCCGGGCGCATGGGCAAGATGCACCGGGGCGCGCCGCTCACCGCGCGCACTGTGCCCGAAATGCCCCATGCCTTCCATTTCGACGCCGGGCTCTATGCCCGCTTCCTGCGCGGCCAGGCCGAGGCGCGCGGAGTCACGCGGATCGAGGGGACGATTACCGAAGTGCTGCGCGATGGCGCGAGCGGCGATGTTTCCCAGCTGCGGCTGGAGGGCGGCGCGCTCGTCGGCGGCGACCTGTTCGTCGACTGCTCGGGGCTGGCCGGGCTGCTGATTGAGAAAACGTTGGGCGCGGGGTTCGAGGACTGGACCCATTGGCTGCCTTGTGATCGCGCGCTGGCGGTGCCGTGCGAGCGAGCGGCCGAGCTGACCCCCTATACCCGTTCGACCGCGCACGATGCCGGCTGGCAGTGGCGCATTCCGCTGCAGCACCGCACCGGCAACGGGCGGGTCTATTGCAGCCAGTTCATCAGCGACGAGGCCGCCGCCGAGAGCCTGCTCGCGCATCTTGACGGCAAGCCGCTGGCCGAACCGCGGCTGATCCGTTTCACCACCGGCCGCCGCCGTGCGGCGTGGAGCCACAATGTGGTGGCGGTGGGTCTGTCGAGCGGGTTCCTCGAGCCGCTTGAATCGACCAGCATCCACCTCATCCAGTCGGCGATCAGCCGGATCCTGAAATTCCTGCCGGCGCGCGGGCAGAGCGCGGTCGAGCGGGCCGAATACAACCGTCAGGTGGCCTTCGAGATGGAGGCGATCCGCGATTTCATCATCCTCCACTACTGGGCCAACGAGCGCGAGGAGCCGTTCTGGCGCGCCTGTCGCGACATGGCGCTGCCCGACAGTCTGGCCGCGCGGATCGAGCTGTTCCGGGCGAGCGGGCATATCTTCCGCGAGGGCGAGGAGCTGTTCAGCGAGGTGGGCTGGTTTCAGGTGCTGGCGGGGCAGGGGATCGTGCCCGAAACCAGCCATGCGATGGCCGAGGCGGTGACTACGGATTCCTCTTCCTCGGCATCATCGGCCTCGTCCTGCCCTTCCTGCAGGGCCTGCTGTTCATCGTCATCGGGCTCCTCATCCTCTCCCGCTACGAGCCCTGGGCCGCCCGCCTGCTTGACAGGCTGAA
>CALMTT010000202.1 GCA_937872615.1 uncultured Verrucomicrobiaceae bacterium
GACGTTCCCCAGCTCACGGCTGCCACTTACACACCGCGAGGAAGCACGGCTCTGCCGGGGGTATCTGACTGACACCTATCATCTGACTCCCCCGCTTCAGTGTGCTGCCGCGATTCAGTGCCATCTGTGCCTGCGTAAGGGGCGCGCATTGCGTCAAATTCAAGACGCTGAACCAACAAAGCAGAATCTTCAGGAGTGTTCTCATGGTGGGATGATGGGAAGAGAGACATCAGCCTGCGTTGAGGCGGTGGTAGTGAGCGTTGACGCGATTTTTGAAAGCCGCCCATTTGGGCCCTGGCTTCCCGCCATCCATGAGGAAGTGCGGGCAAGCTTTGTGGGACGGCTTCATACCAGCGCGCGGCCAATGGTAATGGGGTACGACGTGGCTGAGAGGTATCCCGTGCTTCTTCATCAGGTAGGCGGTCAGTTTAGCGGTCCGGTCGATCACGCTGTTGAGATCGACCCCTTTGTATTCGCACATTTCAATCCCGATGGAGGTCCGATTGCCGGGGCCGTTAAAATCGGCGTGACCGCCCTGCTGAGAGGTGGAGAGGTGGAGAGGTGCTGAATGGCAAAGGTGTCATCCACGGTAAAGTGCCAAGAGAGCATGCCTCTGCCAGTGGCTCCAACGCGACGGACAGAGGGCAATCCTTTGCTCATTGCCACGGCGTACTCACCTGCTTTCATGTTCGGATTTCCGGTGGAGTGAATGGTGATGAAGGTCGGGTTCATCGGCGGGTGAGAAGCGCGGTTAAGTGCGGCGGGACTTACGAAGCGACTGCGCACGCCGATCTCGCCCAGCAGTTGTGATGCCGAAGCAGATGCCCCTCTTGTCTTGGGTGGAACTGCCTTCGGGAGAGACGTTTTCTTGACGATCTTGGAAACGGCAGGCTTCGCCGTGGTTCTCGGTTTCTGAGTAGCTGGAACGCTGTAGTGGTATTGCGGGGAGAATGAGTACGGGCGCGCTGATGGAGTGCGATACATGAACGCATACTGGCGGTTCTGTTGCTGTGGGCCGTAAAAGAAAGAACGCACGCTGTTCTGAACGCGATACAGGTCATGCCTCACGGTCGTTGTGCAGGACGCGAGTACCGTTAGTAGTGGTGACAAAATGTAGTATTCGAATCGACCAAAGATTCTGGGGATAGACATGGAAGGCCCTTTCGAAATTAAGTAGCGGAGTTTTTGAATCGATTACCGATCTGTTTACAGACCGATCAGGTGGTAGGACTTCTGCGGCGCCTGAGCGAAAGAAGTGAACCTGCGATGACTAAAAGCGCACCTGAGGGCTCGGGGATGGGAAGAGAGTTGGTGTGCGTCTGTAAAATGAAATCGGCAGGCGCCGTCGTAAACCCACCGGGGCCTTGGTTATCATTTAGACCTCCGAAGGGTGTGAACGTGGCGTCTTCGATGCGCCAGTCGAGGGTGGTGGAGACGTGCCCCGAGGGAGCCGGGAAGAGCCAGTCGTCCGAAGGGGTGCCGTCTCCCAGACCATTGGTGACCAAGGCCCAATTCAGTGCAGCATTGTAGCTGGGTGTGGGGCTGAGATTGCCAAACGTATCGTTGTAAACCCAGATGTAAGCCTGCTCACCTTGGTTGAAGACGAACGGAGGGAGGGATGCGTTACTTGACACTGAATCGTTCAGCAAATCAGTCGGAGCCGTTATGATTTCCGTAGCTGTCGCGCTGCGGGCGACAATGCCAGCGGCGGAGTTCCAACCACTGCCGGATGGAGCGAGCGCACGGTCAAAAACCTTCCAGTTGGCGAGCCAGGTGGACATGTTGGCCTGGGTGGGAGTGAATGAGCCGAATGTGCCGAGTTCGAAGACGTAGTCGTCATCGAGATTGGCACCAGTGGAGTCGAAGAGGTAACTGGAGGAACCGATGTAGGTGCCCCAGTTGATGGTGGTGGCGCTGGAGGAACCTGGGAGGAAAGCAAGGAGCAGAGCTGCGAGGGAAGCGAGCTTGGCGGCAGCGGCAGAGAGTGTCGAAGTGTGTGTGGAGTTCATTAAAGTTATTAAAACTATATATTTAAGGCGTGACGAAGTCAAAGAGATTGGCGAGGGTTTTCCGTGTGGGAGCCGTCCCTGTGCCATGGGTTGGAGCTGTGTTTGGAGTCCAGCTAGAGCGGGGGAACGGTTCGGTTACTTTTTAGGGTGTCCAGGGGTTTGGCATGACGTAGTTGGCTTTGCCCAGTCTGCTGGTGAACACGACGCCGCGCATGGCTTTGAACAGTTTGAGGTCGTTCTCGTTGGTGAACGTGGCGTTTCCATCGGTGATCCATTGGGTGAGGCCGCCAAAGTTGTAGAGGAAGTGGGTTTCATACCCCTCGGCATGCAACACGATGTCCCCCTTCCACAACTGGAAGCGGTCGGCATTGGTGGAACTGCGAGCACCGGTGAAGCCGTTCGCTACGCTCATGCGGCGCTCGTTGGGGCTCTGGTCGATGGGCCAGCCACCGCCGATGTAGTTGGTTCCAACCTTGAGCGGCACGGCGAAGTCATTGGCGCGGACGACTCCGACGAAGGACATGGTGATCGGGTTGTTGCGCGGATGGACGAAGAAGGCGCCGGATTCACCTGGGCCGAGGACGCGGTTGCCGGCATCGGCCTGCGTGGCATCGCCTTCGAGGACCCAGCGGCGCTGTCCGGCGACGGTGGTCATGAAGATGATGTCGTAGTCGTTCTTGGCTGGGTTGAAGAACATGAGGCGGTCAGCCACGGTGCCGTTCGGACCCGAGACAAAGTAGGTCTTGGGGAACAGGCTGTTGAGGGTCCAGTGGTTGCGCACGACGACCTTGTCACCGACCAGGCTGGCTGGGAGGGTGGCCTGGGTGTTGCGTGTGCTGCTGGCATCAATGTTCAGCGTGGTGGCCGTGGTGGCGGCTTCATCCAGCTCGAAGCGGTGGCCTTCGTTGTCGCCGTCGGTGACTTCGAGGAACGAGGGTTGGGCCGGGTTGATGACGCCAGTGAGGCTGACGAGGCCAGCGGAGGTAGCCACATTGATCGTGTTGCCGCTGATGCTGTCCACGCCGCCGCTGAACAGTTCTTTCTGCAGGTAAGGCATGGAGAACGTTTCGCACTGGACGGGGAACGCGCGCTTGGTCCAGCCGAACACTTCGGTGGTGCCGCTGTTCGGTGTGCCAGTCAGGGTGACCTTGAGGCGGACGAACCCGTGGTCGGCTCCGGCGAACGCTGGATCAAGCTCGAGGCTTGGGTAATACACCTTCTCGGTGCCGTCACCATTGGCGGTGATGGTCGGAGTGAGCGTGGAAGTTCTCCAGCCGGTCGGTGACTGGCTCAGCTCGTTCAACACTTCGAGGGTGTAGGTGATGTCGCTCTGACCACCACCGGCGCGGCGGGTGTAGAACGCTTCCACCTTGCCGTCGCCCGGATTGGTGCCGGCATTCAACCGTGCGCAGAACGCAGGGGTTGGCTGCACGCCGCTGGCGGGGTTCTGGCACAGGGCGTATTCGACGAGGTTGTTGAACGTGTCGGTGTCGCCGTTCTGGGTCGGGCCGTTCTGACCGTTGAGTCCGTTGATGGCCTGCCAGTAGCTGAACGTGGAGGCTTTGGCGCCGACGAACCCGAAGTCAATGGTGAGGTCGGTGTTGGCGTCGTTGGCGTTGTCCTGATCGGCACGGGTGCCGCCTTCGCTGGTGGCGTCGATCGGTTCGGTGCCTGGTGAGAGGGTGAACACGATGGAGTTGATGCCGCTGACAGCGGTGCTGGCGACGTCGATGCCGTTTTCATCGCTGAGGTCATCGACGCCGTTGTCGATGCCTGCTCCAGGGATGGAGTTGCGGCCTGCCAGCGGTGCGCCGGTGGCGAACTGGGTGGCCGGGATGTTGATGAAGTAAGAGCCGGGCTTGAGGTTGCTGAACAGGTAGTTGCCTCCTGCGGTGCTCGTCGTGGTGGCCACTGGTGTGCTGGTGCCCACGGTGTCGCCCTGCTTGTAGAGACGCAGGGTGACGCCTGCCACGCCTTCGCCGTCGTCGCCCACGCCGTTGCCGTTGTGGTCGATGAACACGAAGTTACCCACACCGACGGTCGGCACGAAGCCAAATCCGATGGTCTTGTCACTCTCGCCGTAGCTGAGGGTGATGAGGGGGCTCTTGGTCGGTGCGCCTGCACCGTTCTGGTTGCCGTTGTCGTCACCGGGCTGGTTGTTGTCTGCCAGGTCGGTGTTCGATGAGGACACAGGAGCCGAGGTCGGCGGTGTGTTGATCTTCACGCGGTAGAGCGCGGCAGGGAGGCCTTCGAAGAGGTAGCTGCCATCGACATCGGTGGTGGTGGTGGCGACGATGGTGCCGCTCAGGGTGGTGAGCTGCACGACGACTTCATCAAGGCCTGATTCACTTGGGTCTTGGATGCCGTTGTCATTGCTGTCATTCCACACGGTGCCGCCGAGGCTTGCGGGGCGGAACAGTCCGGCATCCCATGAGCCGTCGGTTTCGGTGGCGTCGATGGTGGTCTTCGCGGTGCGACCGGTGGTGGCGTCAGCATCGCTGTCGATGTTGTCGTTGGTGCCTTGGTCGGCCTTGGTGAACGCGAAGCCCTGTGGCAGCTCGAACGACACGCAGTAGTCACCGGGGGTGAGGTTGCTGAACGTGTAGAACCCGCTGCTGTCGGTCGTCGTGCTGCGTCCGGTCGGTGTGCCCGAGCCGTTGAGCAGGTAAACCGTCACGCCGCCGATGCCTTGTTCATTGGCATCTTGGATGCCGTTGGCATTGCGGTCTTCCCAGACACGGTCACCGATGGAAGGTCCGGCGAGCACTTCGACGATGGCTTTGTCGCCACTGTCATGGTCGCCGAGCGCGCCGTTGAGTTCGTCGTCCACGATGACACCTTCGTTGGTGGGCAGTGCGTCGTAGGGACTGTCTGAGTCGCCGGTGAGGGCGTTGACGGCCACATTGGTGGTGGCATTGCGTGCGGAGAAGATCTCGGCAAAGTTGGAGGCCACACCGGTGGTGCTGCCTGCCTTCAAGGTGATGGTCACCACCGTGCTGGTGCCAGGGGCGATCGGACCTGCGACGGAGCGCAGAGCCATGCCACCAGGCATCGGCACCCAAAGCGGATCACTGAGAGTGAAGCCCACAGGGAGCACATCGACCACGCCGATTTGCGAGGCAGGGATGGTGCCTTGGTTGAACACTTCGATGCTGAAGGTGACCAGGTCACCTGGGCGCACGCTGCCCACCTGAGTTGGAGCGAGGCGCTTCTGAAGGGCGAGGTCAAACGCACTGGCAGGACCCACCGTGATAGGCAGGCAATCCATGTCGTCTTCATCTGCATCTTCAAGACCGCAGCAGCCAGGAGTAGCATGATGGCCGTTGGCGAAGGTGCTGTCGATATCAAGCACAGGCTGACCCTTGTCATCAAGGGCTCCGCCGATTTCAGCGCAGTTCATGAGCAGACTGCCAGGCAAGGCATTGAGATCAACGGTGAAGGTCACACCCACGGTGAGGGACTCGCCGGGTTGGAGAGTGCGATCCAACGTGCGGGTCATGAGTCCTTTGCCATCGTCGATCCAATCCACCGCGCATGCAGCGGTCATGGTCATGCCGGCTGGCACGTACTCGCGCAGCTGGATGTGATTGACGGCGATGGGACCTTCATTTTTCACCTTGATGGAATAACCAACTTCCTGGCCGGGCGAAGGCGCGCTGTTCTGACATTCGCAGAGTTCCTTGCTGAGGGTGAGGTCAGCACGCAGCGGCTCGATGATGGTGACAGGCTCGCCGTCCATATCATCTTGGTCGAAGCCTTCATTGTTGATGGCGTCGTTGGTGACCTGTCCGTCATTGCCCAGGGTGGTGTCAGGTGTGCTGTCGGCATCCGAGGTGATGATGACGCCGTTCGGACCCTGCGCCTTGAAGCTGCTGATCTCGGCGTAGTTGGTGAGGCTGCTGCCGGTGGCGGCAGACTCAGACACGGTGAGGGTCACTTCCAGCACGGCGCTGGCTCCGGGAGCAAGCGGTCCTGTCAGTGTGCACGAGACGATGTTCGGCTGATCGATGGTCCAGAACGGATTGTCGGTCTGCACGAACGTCATACCCGCAGGGATGTAGTCGCTCACCTTGATGTCAGTGGCTGGCAGCACGCCCTGGTTGAACACTTCCATGCGGTAGGTGACCTTGTCTCCAGCGCGGACGCTGGCGGCTTGGCCTGGCTTCAAGGTTTTGCGCAACGCGAGGTCAGCACGGCCTGGCTCGTTGATGGTGACATCAGCGAAGTCGCTGTCGTCTTCATCAGCGTTGGCGTTGCCGATTTCATTGTCGGTCATGCTGCCGTCGTTGGTGCTGCTGCTGTCGGCAAGACTGTCCACGTCGGTGACGGGGTTGCCGTCGATGTCACGAGCGGAGCTGATTTCAGCCACGTTGCGCTGGTTGCCTGCAGCGGTGTTCGAGCTGACTTGGAGACGGAGCGCCAGTCTGGCGGTGGCTCCTGGAGCAAGCGTGAATGTGCTGCCGAAGCTGCCTGTAGCGGTGCCGTTGCCGTTGTTCACCCAGTTGCTGTCAGCCAGTGTCATACCGGCTGGGATGTAGTCGGTGACCTGCACGGCCTTGGCGGTGACGCTGCCTTGGTTGAACACTTCAATGGTGTAGTTGACGTAGTCGCCTACGTTCACCGCAGTGGCCTGACCGACGGCAAGGGTCTTGCGCAAGGCGAGGTCGAACACACCTGGAGGTGCGACGGTGATGAGGGCGAAGTCGGCATCATCCTGGTCGCCGTTCTCACTGTTGATGGCGTCGTTGGTCGGCACGCCGTCGTTGCCTGGATTGTTGTCCATGGTGCTGTCACCATCGATGGCGGTGGCTCCAGTGCCGGTCTGCGCGGCGCTGATTTCAGCACGGTTGGTGATCGTGGCATTGGCCGTGGCGGTCGCACTGAGGCGGGCCGTCAAGGTGAGGCGCACGGATTGACCAGGAGTGATCGGTCCAAAGACGGTGGTGGCCACCTGACCAGGCAGGGTGCTGAACCAGTTATCGTCTTCCAGCGTGAGGCTGTTCGGCAGGTAGTCGGTGAGCACCACATTCTGCGCGGTGACGCTGCCTTGGTTGAACACTTCGAACTCGAAGGTCACGAGTCCACCGCGGGCAACGGTGCTGCTTTGGCCTTCGGCAAGCTTCTTGCGCAGTGCGAGGTCGAACACCTGTGGTGGGTTCACCTTGACGAGGGCGCCGTCGGTGTCGTCCTGATCACTGTTCTCATTGTTGATGGCGTCATCCGTGGATGGGCCGTCATTGGAAGGAACGTTATCCGGCGTGCTGTCAATATCGGTGCGGCTGGTGCCGTTCACATCGACGAAGCTCTGGATCTCAGCGAAGTTGGTGATGTCCATCGGACCCACGACGTTGTTGTTGAGCTTGAGGATGATCGGCAGGATGACACTGGTTCCGGGCTGCAACGGTTGGTTGAGCAGGATAGTGGCGGTGTTGCCGGTGCCTGCGGTCCAGCGCAAGTCATTGAGCGTCATTTGCGCTGGGATGTAATCCACCACACGGACATTGTAGGCGGTTTCGGTGCCTTGGTTGAACACTTCCA
>CALMTT010000203.1 GCA_937872615.1 uncultured Verrucomicrobiaceae bacterium
TCCACTGCCGCCCACGCTTCGCACCACCCTTCACGAGGCGATGAACTGCGCCAGCACGGACAGCACACGCTACGTCCTCAACGGCACCTTTATCGACGCCAGCAATCCGAAAGGGTTCTACGTCGTGGGGACTGATGGAAAACACCTCTACAGCGCCAACTCGTTCACCCTGCCCATCAAGAACTCCATCCTCATCCCGAATCACAAGTTCCTCGGATGGAAGGAGTTCAACAATGACGGTGAATGGCAGATGAAGGCCGATGACCAAAGCATCCAGCTCTCCTCACGGCGCTGGCGCTTCATCACCCGCCAGATCGAAGGCAAATACCCCGACTGGCGTGTGACCATCCCAAACCCCAAGGACGCGAAAACGCACATTACCCTCGATCCGGCCAAGCTCGAAGCCTTGTCCAAGCTCATCCAGCGAATCCCCTGCCACGATCCTGACCGCTTTGAAACCATCGGTCTCGAATGGAAGCAGGGGCAATTCCTTCTGCTGGGCAAGGACAAGCACAACGAGCCCTGGACGCGGGTTCCCATCGCAGACGCCAAAGGCACCGGACCTGACATCACCATCTTCATCAGCCGGCATTTCCTCATCAAGGCGCTCAGCTATGGCCTCAACACCATCAGCCTCATCGAGTATCTCGCCCCGCTCCGGTTTCACAATCAGGGCAAGCAGATGATCGTGATGCCCCTGCGTCCTGGTGACCAAGACACAACACCACGGCCTTCACCACCTCCGGCCGTTCCCACAACAACCACGAGCAGGCCGCCCCCAATGCCGCCTGCTCCTCAACCTCCACCCATCCCCAAACCCATGATCAACAATCCCACCTCCGAAGGACCGCCTCCCAACGGTCCCAAAACCACCATTGAAGAATGCATCGACCTGAGCCTCGCCATTCGCGACAAGTTCAACGACGGCTTCAATATGCTGCGTGACCTCGGCCTGAAACTGAAGCTCGCCAACCGTGAGCAGAAGATGAATGCCAGGGAAATGCACTCCGTCCGCTCCACGCTTCGGTCTCTCCAAGGACTGAAGATCTAATCCAACCCCCATCCACAAAGAGCCAGACCTGCCTTCACCGGTGTGTCTGGCTCTTGTCGTTTTATGGCACGCATCTCGTCCATCGTCTTCGACAGGAACGAAAAGCCAAAGCGGGCCACCCTCATCACCAAACTCGGCACCGTCAAAGTCGAGTGGCGGGATGTTAGTGGTGATCTGTGCTGGTTCACGAGTGGCAACCTCAACGCCACGAAACTCGTCGCTCCTGCCATCCAAAGAATTGAGCGCATGGTTCAAGAACTGTGACGCTCAACAACCCTCAAAACCTTGCCAGTCATGATTGCAGATCTCGCACCCCAAGCCCCCATCCAGACCCAACGTCGAACCCCGAACCTCATCCTTCACTGCGGCGCTCATCACGTCGATTTGAAGGAAGTCCGCCGCGTTCCAACTCCTGATCCAACCCCCACCTGGTGTCCCATCCCCCATCACCAGCTCATCTCCACGGTCCAAGAAACCCTCAAAACCACCCGTCTGCGCATCGGCACCCAAGCCCACAGCCTGACCCACGATGGAATGCGGTATTTCGGCCTGATGGAGATTCACGCCAAGAAAGCCAGTGATGATTATTGCTGGGTTCTTGGACTGCGGAACAGCCACGACAAGCAGTTCCCCGCAGGTATCGTTGCCGGCGCCAGTGTGTTCGTTTGTGATAACCTCAGCTTCAGTGGTGAGATCAAATTCGCCCGCAAACACACCCGGTTCATCGTCCGAGACCTCCCCCAGCTCGTCAGTCGCTCCATCGGTCTCCTGCTCGCAAAATGGCACGATCAAGACAAACGCATCGCCGCCTACAAAGAAGCCGAAATCACCGACACCGAAGCCCACGACCTCATCATCCGGGCGACCGATGTCAGCGTGTGCTCCAACCGTTTGATCCCGGAAGTGCTTCATGAATGGCGCGAGCCCCGTCATGATGCCTTTGAGGGTCGTAACGTCTGGAGCCTGTTCAACGCGTTCACCGAGTCCCTGAAAGACGGAAATCTCGCCGAACTGCCCAAACGCACCGAAGCCCTCCACGGCCTGCTGGACACTCACGTCGGTCTTTCCGCGTGAAAAGCGAAGCTCTTCTTCTTTGAAGGAGAGCTTTTCTTTAGCTGTCGCACTCCCCCCACCATTGTCCTCCCCGTTATCAAGGACTTGGCCCGCCAGAGCCAGGCATCCCACTTCAATTTGGAACGGTTGGTTCCGGCTTGGGACGCCGGTGGCACAGGTCGCCAGCTTCAAAGCAGAACTAGAATCCGGACAAAACTGTGATTCTGCTTCGTAGCACGATCAGCCCCCTATTTTCTGATAAGTCTTGAGAATTTGGCTCGGACGGCCAAACCTCTTTGATCTTCCTCTGCCCTCACAAATCAAAATGACCGACATTATCGAAAAATATACCTCCCTTCGTCTTGCCGTTGGGGTGCTTGGCCAAAAGGCAGGGGCTGCATGGTGGGACTGCAATTTTATGAGCGAAACCGGCTTGCGGTTTCTGCTCAATACCTTCCCAAGATCCGCTGAATCTGCCGCCTTTAACGCCACTTGCGAATGCGCCCGCCGCCTGCATGACCAAGAATTGGGACGAATTGGCTCTTACCATCTATTTCGGCTCCCGGTCGGTATTGAGGACATGATTGCTCACGCGCCTACAGGCGTGATTGCCGGAATGACCAAAGAATCTGCGATGGCCAAACTAGGTTCGATTGCAGATGCTCGAATTGAGGCTCCCCAAGGACCTGTTCAAATTGGTGTGGAAAAGAAGATTCTGACTGAAACGGCGGTTCAAGAGCTAGCTGCCCACTATCACTCTGCCTTCGAACAAGGAATACGCTGCTATCCCTACTTCTCAGCCGCCAAATAATGACAGCAGCAGTTCAATATACCACGCAGCTTCAGGCAGGTCTCGGCATGGTTCCCGAGACGCTGGACCTTTTGCGTTTGTGGAAGCCGGGCATGATTCCCGCTCGGCTCGCTGAGGAGGTGGTTCAGGCGGGGCTTTTCTCCAGGGCTACAGCCAGACGCGCCCGAAATCTTGTGGTCGAAATGTTCGCGCCTCGATACCTCGTAGATCATGGGCAAGCTGCCGCTCGATTGAAGTTTCTGAATGAGCACCGCTTCCATCAAGAGGCCATGGCCCAGCTCTGTTTTCTCTACACGGCTCGTGCACAGCGAATCCTGGCTGATTTCGTGGTGGAAATCTACTGGCCAAAATACAGCGGCGGCGCTTCTTCGATGAGTCGGCATGACGCTGAGAAGTTTGTCCAATGCGCCTTGGATTCTGGCCGCACTGCCATGAGGTGGTCTGATTCCACAGTGAAAAGGGTGTCAGGTTACCTGCTAGGGTGCTGCGCCGATTTCGGTTTACTGGCCTCGTCAGGACGTGGTGAACGAAGCATCCAACGCTTTTCGATGCGGCCAGAGGTAGCGCTCTACTTGGCGCACGAACTGCATTTTTCCGGAACAAGCGACACTGCCATCATCAAGCATCGTGACTGGCTGCTGTTTGGCTTTGAACCCGTAGAGGTGCTTAACCGCCTGAAGTCCCTTTCTCACGATGGGCATTTTGTCGTCCAGTCGAGCGGGGAGTTCGTCCAGATTTCCTGGAAATATCAAACCATGGAGGATTGTCTGCATGCACTCACTCAAAGATAAATTCGATGAAGTCTGCCTCCGTGTTCGCGATGGGCGGCGTTTGGAAAGCACCGGCTCGGCACCGATTTATTACCTGGTTTTTCCGGTTAAGCAGATCCTTGAAGTAAAACGCCAAACCAAGGCCTGGACCGCCAAGTTGGAGAATCTAGGATGGAAGGTCGTCACGTTCTCTTTTGCGGAGGCGATTGATTCGATATTTAAGAACCACAAGCTCAGGGGCAGTTGGGTCACGGGCGAAAAAATGCTTTTGTCGAAGGCCCAGGGTGCCATTCCAGGAGCCGCCATGAGCCAGATCAACACCACACTTGCCAAGGCACTGACCGAAGGCCCCGAGCTGCTCACGTTAATTCGCCAAAAAATGGCAGAGGCATCCAGCCATTCTAATGGGCTGCTTCTCTTCACAGATCTCGAAGCGATTCATCCCTACCTGCGCATCAACAGCATCGAGGCAAAAATCCAGGATGAAGTCCGCAGTCCAGTGATTGTGCTCTATCCTGGAAAACGCGAGGGCAAGACCAGCCTCAAGTTTCTCGAATTTTACCCCGCTGACCCCAACTACCGCTCCGAACACGTCGGTTGATTTCACCCACTGAAGAATCATGTCTCAAATCCGCAATCTCTTCGATTCCTCGCGTGCGCTCAGCCGCCCCATTGAGAAGGTCATCACCTATCAGAACCGTTCTGAGGAGCAGCTCCGGGCAGAAATTTCAGAATATGTAGTCACAGACCACATTGAGCAGAGCTTCGAGGATCTTCTCGGAAAGATGCAGCTCGCCCAGCAGGGGGGCGGTGGTCATGAGATCGGTGTTTGGGTGTCGGGTTTCTACGGATCAGGGAAAAGCTCGTTCACCAAGTATCTCGGATTTTCTCTCGACCGGGACATGAAGGTCGCTGGCGATCCCTTCGTGAAGCTTCTCCAGAATCAGCTCGGGTCTGCTGGCACCCGTGCCATGTTCAATCAAGTTTCGACAGTTTATGACGCAGCCGTGCTGTTCCTTGACCTCGCCAGTGAAATGCTAGCAGGGGCATCCATGGAGGACATCTCCACCGTGCTCTACCTCAAGGTGCTCCAGTGGGCTGGTTATTCAGAGGACCTCAAAGTCGCGGAACTTGAGCGGATGTTGGAGGCCGAGGGGAAGCTGGAGGTATTCAAGGTGCGAGCGAAGGAGGAGTTGAACGGCATCGACTGGATTGAGGTTCACAATCAACCGCTGGTAGCCAACCAAATTGCCGCCCATCTCGCCACTGAGTTTTACCCAAACCTGTTCAAGAGCGTTTCGGATTTCGGGGACCTCACGCTCCATGTCAGCAAGGCTGAAAACAAAAGAGCTGAGGAGATGATTGACCTCATCCGGCGCAAATCAGGGAAGAAGAACGTCATCTTCATCATCGACGAAGTCGGGCAGTATGTTTCCGCCAAGCCAAGTCTGATTCTCAACCTCGACGGCTTGGCCAAGAATCTGAAGCAGATCGGCGGTGGCTCGGTCTGGATCTTCGCGACTGCCCAGCAAACTCTGACGGACGATAATCCGACCGCTGCGCTCAACTCCCCTGGCCTCTACAAGCTGAAGGATCGTTTTCCGATCCAGGTCCACCTGGAGGCGAGTGACATCAAAGAGATCTGTCACAAGCGTTTGCTCACCAAGTCAGCCACTGGCGAGCAGGAGCTGAATCAACTCTTCGACCTACGCGGTGCTTCGCTCAGAACTGCCACCCAGCTCACCGATGCTGGTGTTTACCAGACCGAGCTTACGAAGAAGCTCTTTGTTGATCTCTACCCCTTCCTTCCTGCCCACTTCGAGATCCTGCTCCAGCTCCTGGGGCGTCTAGCGAAGAAAACCGGTGGTCTGGGCCTGCGCTCTGCCATCAAAGTGGTTCAGGAAGTCTTGATCGAGCGCGGTCACAGCCAGCCGTTGGCAGACGCCCCCGTGGGCAAGCTAGCCAACACCGTCACGTTCTACGACTCCTTGCGGCGGGATATTCAAAGCAGCTTCCCGCATGTAGTTGAAGGGGTTCTCCGGGTCGAGCAGCGCTTACCTAACGATGCTTTCTGCCAGCAGGTGGCCAAGTCGATTGCGGTTCTCCAGATTCTTGAAAACCTGCCCGTCACCGTCGCCAACATCGCTGCGCTGATGCAGCCAGAAGTGAGTTCACCTTCGGTCAAAGATGCCGTGGAAGCGGCGGTGAACTCCATGCTCAATGACACTCTGATTCCGCTGGGCGAAAAGGACGGCGGCCTACGCTTCCTCACCCAGGCGGCGGTCACCCTGCAACGGCAGTTTGACTTGATCGAGTATCGAAACGCCGATGTTCGCAACGAACTCAATGGTGTTCTACGCAACATCTTCAAACCGCTTCCATCAGCCCGCCTTGCCCAGGTCCGTCCAGTCACGGCGGGCTTGCGGGTGGTGATCGGTGGTGGCCAATCCATTTCGCTGGAAGGGGAGAAAGAGCCCATTCAGTTCCTCGTCGAGTTTGTTCCCGGTGGCTCATATCAGTCCGTCCGTGGGGACCGGGAAATTGACTCCATGTCCACCCGCGAGCGCTCCTTCATCTATTTGCTGGGCCGCAGCGAGCCAGAAGCAGATCAGCTTGCTCTCACCATGGTGCGCTGCCGGAAATTTCTCGACACCCACCGCACCGCCTCCGATCCCGAGACTCAGGAGTTTCTCCGCATCATCGACGCACGACTTCAGCGGGCCTCGGGGGATTTGGAGCGCAAGTTGTCCGCTTCCCTTCTCCAGGGCTCCTTTGTGGCGCACGGATCGCATGAGGCCGTTTCGGGCCGTGGAATCGATGTCTTGGAAGCTTCCAAGTCCTTCCTGGCGGATGCTGCCGCCAAAGTGTTTGACCGTTATGACGAGGCTCCACACCAGGCGGACTCGACCCTCGCTGAAAAGTTCCTCACCACCTCACTGGATCGCATCACTTCCAAGGAAGATCCTCTTTCCCTCGTCTCACGGGCAGGTGGCAAGCCCCAGGTAAAGAGCGATCATAAAGCTATCGTATCCATTGTGGATTATCTGGGCCAGAACGGGCAGGTTGAGGGCCGCCGACTGCTCGACCATTTTGCATCGGGACAATTTGGCTGGTCCAAGGACACTACCCGTTACCTTCTTGCAGCCGCGTTTCTCGGGGGCGTTATCAAGCTCCGTATCGCGGGCAGCGACCATCAGGTCAAGAGTGACGAATCTCTGGCTGCCTTCGCCTCCAACAAATCTTTTGGTGCCGTGGGTGTGTCACTCCGTGAGGAAAAGCCAGATCCTGACGCGCTTCTGCGGGCCAGTGAGCGCCTTCGGGATCTATCTGGGGATAACATCATGCCCCTGGAGGATGAGATCGCGGCTTCTGCCAAAAAGCATTTCCCCCTCTATCAGGCCGCCTTTGGCCCCCTCGCCGTGGAGTTGAGAAACCTCGGCCTTCCAGAAGAGTGCTCCACCCGTGCGGAGGAGTTGGTCAATGATCTCACGGAAGTCGTCAGTGGAGATGGTTCGGATGCAGTGAAGCGCTTCGGTGGCGTGGACAGTGCTCTTCATGCAGACCTGATTTGGGCACGCAATCTAAAGAAGGCGCTGGACAATGGTCTGCGGGTGCGGCTTTCCCACCTGCGCCGCCTGCGTCGAGACATTGAGGCCCTCCCGGAGTCGGGGATTCCAGGGCAGCTCAAGGCCTCCGCCAATGAGAGCCTCACGGAAGTCAGCGACATCCTAGGCCGCGCCTCGTTCTTTGATGAAGGGGCTGCCCTAGCCAAACATTCCGATGCTCTGGATAAACAGATTGCCTCCACGGTCACCGAGTTGACCGAGCAGCAGAACAAGCTCCGCCAGGATACCCTCGCCGGGTGGATGGACTCGCACGATTGGCAGGACCTTGATGGTGAAGATCGTGATTGGCTGACCAAGGAGATTGAGAAACTGGCTAAGTCGGTGGAGGGAGATGCCGGTGGTCTGCGTGACCTCCTCAATCATGACTTCACCCTCAATCACCGACTCCGTGACCTGGGACTGCAATTCAAAGCCAAAGCCGCTGAGAAGCTTGCCAAGCTCATCGCTGCGGAGAAGCAGACTCCTGAGCCGGAGGCAGAGGCGAAGCCCAAGGCTAAAGTTCAAGCCAAACAGCTCTTCCTTCCGGTTTCTTTGAGCAGTGCCAAGGAAGTCGAAGACCTGATTCAGCAGTTGAATGACTACCTGGCCGCCATCCGTGCCGGCAGCTCCCTGCGCATCACCTGCCGGATCATTGATGACATGACCACGAAGAGTGGCAGCACCTACCCCTGAATCATGCCTACCCAAGCTCAACTCCAGGCTTTCCACCAAGCGGCTGTCGGCTTGATCAACTCGATTGAGAATCGTGTTTACCGCCCGAACCACTTCATTTCGCTGATGGCGGAACTCGGTGCCTACGAGGCAGCTTGTCAGGTTATCCATTCACAGAAGATCCCGGATGGATTTCTCACACTCCAACAGGCTGGGCAGCTTCGGTTGACCATTGAGGCCCTCGTTCTCCAACCGGAATGGGCTGAGATATTCGAGCCCGAGACCTTGCGTCTAGCCCGCGAACGGCTCACAGCATTCGGCTACGGGCAATAACTCACTAACATGGCCTTCGACAAACCCACCCGCAACCGCCTCGCCAAGTTCGTCGCCGACGCGCGGGGCGTCATTGCCGACGAATTCACCGAGCAGTTCCAGAGCCTCTACGGTATCTCCTCCAAGGGCGACATCGCCCCGTTGGACAAGCTTGGCCACCTCGACGAAGCGGGCATGGTCACTGCAGCCCTGCTGCGCGAGCGCATCGGATACCTTGAAAGGACCCACCCCCACGACAAGGATGGCACCAAGGCCGCCGTGACCCGCCTCGCCCGCGAGCAGGCCTTCACCATCCTCAACCGTCTCGCCGCCATCCGCATGGCGGAAATGCGCGGCCTCATCGTCGAGTCCGTCGGCAAAGGCTATCAGTCGAAGGGCTTCAAGGTCTTCGAGACCGTTGCCGGCTCCGCCCTCGGTGATACCTACCACCGCTACCGCCGCTACCTCTTCTGCCTCTTCGACGAGCTGGCCATCGACCTCGGCGCGCTCTTCGACCGCCGCTCGCCCCAGGCCCTGCTCTTTCCCCGCGAACCCGCCCTCCTGGCCCTGCTCGACCTCTTCCACGCCTCCGACCTGGAGCCCCTCTGGGCCGAGGACGAGACCATCGGCTGGATCTACCAGTATTACAACGATCCCGAGGAGCGCAAAAAGATGCGCAAGGAGTCCGCTGCCCCGCGCAACTCCCGCGAGCTCGCCGTCCGCAACCAATTCTTCACTCCCCGCTACGTCGTCGAGTTCCTCACCGACAACACCCTCGGCCGCATCTGGTATGAGATGACCAAGGGGCAGACCCGCCTGGTCGAGCAGTGTCGCTACCTCGTCCGCCGCCCCACCGAGATCTTCCTCGCCGAGGGCGAAACCGTCCCAGAGACGCCCGACCAGGAAGGCCTCAGCCAGGAGGAACTCCTCAAGCAGCCCGTCCACATCCCGCACCGCCCGCTCAAGGACCCCCGCGAGATCCGCCTCCTCGATCCCGCCTGCGGGTCCATGCACTTCGGCCTCTACGCCTTCGATCTCTTCGAGACCATCTACGACGAAGCCTGGGACAGCGGTTCCTGCCCAGGACTCCATCAAGCCTACGCATCAAAGGACGAGTTCCTCAAAGACGTTCCCCGTCTCATCATCGAGCACAACATCCACGGCATCGACATCGACCCCCGCGCCACCCAGATCGCCGCCCTGTCCCTCTGGCTCCGCGCCCAGAAAGCCTGGCAGCAACAAAAGGTGCCTGCCGCCGACCGCCCCCGCGTCCGCCGCTCGAACATCGTCTGCGCCGAGCCTATGCCCGGCAGTCCCGAGATGCTGAAGGAATTCGTCGCCACACTTAACCCGCCGCTGCTCGGCGAACTGGTGAAGACCGTCTTCGTCAAAATGCAGCTCGCCGGGGAGGCTGGCTCACTCCTCAAGATCGAGGAAGAAATCCGCACCGCCATCGATAGCGCCCGCAAGGAGTGGCTCAAGCAGCAGGACGACCTGCTCACCCGCAAGGACGGCTCCCAGGAGGAGTTCTTCGATACCGCCGAACAGCAAGTCATCGACGCCCTCCGCGCTTACGCTGAGCAAGCTGACACCGATTCCTATCAGCGACGCCTCTTCGCCGACGATGCCGCCCGCGGCTTCGCCTTCATCGACCTCTGCCGCAAACGCTACGACGCCGTCGTGATGAATCCGCCGTTTGGAGATCCATCGAAAGACTCAAACAAGTATCTCAACGCGGTTTATTTCGCAGCCAAGCACGATCTGGCGTCCGCTTTTTTGGAATCTGCGGCCAGCCACCTATGTCGAGAAGGCATGCTTGGCTGCATTTGCACAAGAACCTTGTTTTTCCTTTCCTATCTGTCCAACTGGAGAATCGAGTTCTTTTCAAAGGCTCTTTCAACTCATCTTTTTGCCGACATGGGCGTGGGTGTTCTCGATGCCTTGGTAGATACTTGCGTCCTCGTTGCCTCCCGTCGGGAAACTTCCCCGAGAAAGCAGTTCTCCACTTTCTTCAGGCTCCAACACTCAAGTGACCGAGTCGAGGATTTTGAGAGTTGCATTAGGTGCTCAAACCTCGGCACCGAATACCCTCTCATCCACACGGCAAATATTGAAGACTTCCACAAGGTCCCCAGAAGCCCGTTTACTTATTGGGTGTCTCGTCGCGTGCTCAACACTTTCGCCTCACTGCCTCCTTTTGAGAACAAAGATCGCCACGGTCATATTGGCGCATTGACGCAAGATGATTTCCGATTCGTGAGAAATTGGTGGGAGCCAAAGCCCCTGATTATGACGAATCATGTCGAGCCATCGACAGGAGAGTGGGCTCGTTACAACAAGGGCGGAACCTTCTCCCCTTTCTATATGGACATCAGCCTCGTCTTGCTCTGGAAGGAGAATGGTCGCGAGCTCAAGGAATTCATTACAAACTACCGACGTGAAAAGGGGTTTGCCGATCAGTGGACCAGCCAACTCAACGCACATGATTTTTACTTTACTGGAGGGGTTAGCTGGTCTTCACGTCCCCACATGGAGGGCAGTTTCTGGGCGCTGCCTCGCGGCGTAATCTTTGGCAATACTGGGCCAGCAGTTTTGGATTCAAGCACAGACGCGTTGCTGTGGAATCTAGCAGTGCTCAATTCACGCGCTTACCGAAGCCTTTTGGACCTGCTGATGCCTAGGGGAAGCTCTGGAACGCAGACACTGAAATATGAATTGGGCTATGTGAGATCAGTTCCGATCCCACGGGCGGATGACGCGGTGACCTCCGACACGCAAGGTCTCGCACGCGAGATTTTGATACACCTTCAGCGTCTCGACTCGGGATGGGAAGATTCCACAGTTTTCAGTTCCATCACCTTAGTTCCAATGGAAGAAGGCTTGCAGAGGGAGTTCATCAAGCACCGCCACAACGTCGACAACGCGAGCGGGGCCATAGCTCAGGGGATATCCAAGATCGACCACCTCATGGAGGATCTCTATGGGCTTGTAGGTGGCGGCAACCGCGACCCCCTCCTCGATCTAACCAGCGTTCGCGCCTCGACTGAATGCTTTAAGCTGCACAAGTCTCTTTCGAGAGAGGGTTTGGACGAGTTCCTACAGAGGGTAGTTTCTTACCTCCTCGGAACCGCCCTCGGCCGCTGGGACATCCGCTACGCCACCGGCGAGCGCCAGCCGCCCGAGTTGCCCGCTCCCTTCGATCCGCTGCCCGTCTGCCCGCCCGGCATGCTTCAGAACGCCGAGGGCCTGCCCGCCGAGTCGAAGGACGTGCCCGCCGATTACCCGCTGCGCATTTCCTGGCCCGGCATCCTGGTGGACGATGAAAACCACCCCGAGGACATCGTTACCCGCGTCCGCGAAGCCATCGAAGTCATTTGGAAGGACCGCGCCGAAGCCATCGAGCAGGAAGCCTGCGGCATCCTCGGCGTGAAGACCCTGCGCGACTACTTCCGCCGCCCCGCCGCCTTCTTCGCCGACCACCTCAAGCGCTACAGCAAGAGTCGCCGCCAGGCCCCCATCTATTGGCCGCTCTCCACCAAGTCCGGCAGCTACACCCTCTGGCTCTACTACCACCGCCTCTCCGACCAGACTCTCCACACCTGCCTCGCCGACTTCCTCGTTCCCAAGCTCCGCAAGGTGCAGTCCGAACTCGATACCCTCACCGGTTCTGGTGGCGGCGGCACCCGCGCCGGCGAGCTGCGCGAGTTCCTCGACGAACTCCACGACCTGCGCGACGAGATCGAACGCGTCATCAAGCTCCCCTGGAAGCCCAACCTCAACGACGGCGTCCCCATTACCGCCAGCCCACTCCACAAGCTCTTCCGCCTCCCCAAATGGCAGAAGGACCTCAAAGCCTGCTGGGACAAGCTCGCCAA
This sequence comes from uncultured Verrucomicrobiaceae bacterium, assembly GCA_937872615.1. GTDB lineage: Bacteria > Verrucomicrobiota > Verrucomicrobiia > Verrucomicrobiales > Verrucomicrobiaceae > Prosthecobacter. The sequence continues at coordinate 12,150 of CALMTT010000203.1, forward strand.
AGGTGAATACGACTGGGCGCACCTTGCCTACAGCATCTGGCCCGGCCGCGTCGAAAAAGCCTGCGAGAAAGACCGCTCCATCGCCATCGCCCACGGCCTGGAACACCTGTGCAAAATCGAGCCGCCCAAGCCGAAGAAGCAGCGGGCGAAGGAATCAACCGAGGGCGAAGAACTCGATGAGGACGAATCAGAGCTGATCGAGGAAGATTGACTATTCTTTATTTTCCTGTGGAATGGCGCAGGAAAACTGCGCAAATAGCCATAAATACACATCTCCAATGCTCATTGCCTTCTCAGTTCAGAATTTCAAGTCCATCCGGGACCTTCAAACCCTGAGCCTGGAAGCACGGACAGATGATCATTTGTCCTGGAGCAACGTGATTAAGGAGGGGAAGCTTCGCCTGGTCAAAACCGCCGCCATTTACGGCCCCAATGCCTCTGGGAAATCGAATGTCATCGAGGCCATGGTGTGGTTCCGAACCTTTGTGATGGAGTCTTCCAAGGAGGGACAGGTCGGAGACGCCATCGACATTAAGCCCTTCATCCTGTCCTCCGAGACGGAGAATGCGGCCACCCACTTCGAAGTGGAGTTTCGCTGGCAGGATTACGACTACCGCTACGGCTGCGACCTCACCGCCAAGGCGGTCGAGGCAGAGTGGCTGTATCGAAAATCTCCAACCGCCAAGGAAGCGAAGCTCTTCACCAGGGAAGGACAGACGATTGAGGTATCCGCTGCTAATTTCAAAGAGGGGAAAGGACTGGAATCAAGAACCCGCCCCAATGCGCTCTTCTTGTCCGTGTGCGCCCAGTTCAATGGCGAAGAGGCTGGCAAAGTGCTGTCCTGGATGAGACGCTTTCGGCATGTGTCGGGGCTGAACGAATCTGGCTTTTACGCTTTCACGGCGGAGCGACTCCAAGACCCGAAGCACCGGGAGCAGCTCTTGGAATTGGCGCAGAAGGCCGATTTCAACATTCAGTCCATCCGCAGTGAACTGGAGGAGATAACTGAGGCAAAACTCCCCGCTGAAATGCCACCGGAAATGAAGAAGAAGCTTTTGAGCCGAAAGCTCCTGAGCGCTGATATCCGGACGAGTCATCAAAAACTCAATGCCAAGAACGAGGTCATTGGTGCCGTGGAGTTTAATCTGGAAGAGGACGAAAGCAGCGGCACGCAGAAGTTCATCGCTCTGAGCGGACCCATCATGCACACCCTGGAAGAGGGGTCCATCCTGATGGTAGATGAACTCGAAGCCCGACTGCACCCCAGGCTGACCCAGGCGATCCTCGATCTCTTTCACAGCCCGGTGAACAAAAGGAATGCCCAACTGATCTGCGCCACGCATGACGTGACCCTGCTGGACCCGGAGCGCTTCCGACGGGATCAGGTCTGGTTCTGCGAGAAGGATCAAGCAGGAGCCACCGACCTGTTCACCCTGGCTGACATCGACTCCGACCTGGTCCGCCCCACCTCGAAGTTTTCTCGTCAATACATGCTCGGTCTCTTCGGAGCCGTGCCACAACTCGCCCACTTTCAAGAAGCTGCCGCTCATGCCACGGAATAACGGACGAGACCTGGGAAGGAAGCCACGGCGGCCTCGCAAGGTCCGCCGGATTCTCATTTTGTGTGAGGACAGCAAGAGTTCACGGGATTACCTCGCCCGATTCCCCCACAACAGGGATCAGGTAGAGATCGACTGCATCGGCACAGGAATGAATACCGACAGCCTGATGGAGAACGCGATCCAGAGAACCAAAGACGCCCGCAAGAATCACGCCCCCTATGAACGGGTCTGGGTCGTCTTTGACAGGGACAGTTTTCCCCTGCAAAACTTCAACCGCGCCTTTGATCTGGCCAAAGGTTACAAGGAGATCACCGCCTGCTGGTCCAACGAGTGCTTCGAACTTTGGTATCTGCTCCATTTCAACTATCGAGACACGGCCATCGGCCGGAATGAAATGTGGGGCCGAATCTCGGAGCTGTTGGGAAAAAAATACGACAAGGCAGACGAATCACTGCATGCGACGATGAAGAGCAAGCTGGATGCTGCTCTCCGTAACGCCAAGAAGCTTGCCTTCGAAAATGAACTGGGAGGGGAACCGAGACGAAACCCATCAACGCTCGTTCACGAACTGGTGGAAGCGCTGATCAAGCTCGATCCGAGCAAACAACAGGACGAAACATGACCCTCCGAGAATACATCCGCGACCAAGTCTTCACCCGCCGCGCCCAAGAGCGAGGCTGTCTGGTGATCTATGACCCCACCCGGAGGTATCGGGAGATCACGACATCGCTGACAAGTGACAAGCGCTGTGTGATTGATGTTTCGACGTCCATCATCGAGCAGCGAGAGGCAGCGACGGTGGCGCTGGGCAAGCTCGCCGAAGGGAGCATTCATCAGCTCATCCTCTGGATACCCGCCAAACGCCCCGTGGATGAGGACGACAAGCAAAAAGACCCTTTCGCGGTGTTCGCCGAATTGGGTGAGGTCTTTCCTGAAGGCGATGGAGATGAATACGCCCAACTCTGCCGCCGAGCCAAACCCGACCACGTTTCCGAGATTAATAGGATGTTTGAAAGTGGAGAGCCCACCTTTGAAATGGTGGATGCACTCGAAGAAGGCGGCTCCTGGCCGAAACTCAAGACTCTGCTCGATGTGGGATCGTCCAAGGAAATCCTCATCGCAATTCTCTCTCCCAAAGCAAAGCAAGCTGACGCGCTCAAAGGTGATCCAGGCTGGTGCGGGGAGGCGAGAGACTTTATCCTCCGCAGTCTCGGACATCTGCTGAAGACCAAGGGCCAGACTAGACAGTCCATCGCCGATGAGCTGTGGCGGGTGCTGCTGTTCAGCGAACTCGTTTTGGATTCTGCGGGTGATATTCCCCCAGGTCTTGAATCCGTCCCAAGAGCGGGTGAGGATGCCAAATCATTGATCTTTGATGTGTGCGATACGCTGCGTCGGCATGATGACCATAAAGACATCTACCGCACCACCGCCCAGGAAGTGGAGGATGATCTCCAACTGGCAGCGAAGACCCTCGGCATGAAGAACCTGGGTGTTCGCGACACCTTCGCCTGTGAGGAGCGAATTTTCCTGAGTCGCCTTGTCGATTCAGCCATCGCGGGACAGATCGATGCTGCACGCGAGATCTGGCAGAGCCGTCAGAAGTCGGTATGGCTAAGCCGAGAAGACCGCATGGCAGAGTGGACGCTGGCTGCGCGAGCCATCGAATTGCTGGACGCGACGGGGCGACTGGCGGCTCCGAAGTTCCCGTCTCTTGAGTCGATCATTCAAGGCTATGCCAGCACTTGGCGTGAACTGGATCGGCATCATCGTGAGATGGAACAGGCCGCCAACCAGATTCAACACGACCACGCAGGAATCGACCGCCTTCTCCACACCGCAAGGAAGGCCTACTTTAAATCGGTAGAGGCCCTTCAGACAGAGTTCGTTCGCCTCGTCCAGGTCGAGGGATGGCCCGTGTCCAATGGTCAGATTCTATGGAACCGGCAGGTGTTCGCCAAAAAGGTCAATCCCCTGCTCGAAGCAGGAAGCAAGGTTGCTTATTTCCTCGTCGATTCACTGCGCTATGAGCTCGGCGTAGAAGTGGAAAAGCAGCTTTCCGACAAGCTCAAGGTGGAGCTGGCCACCGTCTGCGCCCAACTGCCGACCTACACCGAAATCGGCATGGCCAGTCTCATGCCTGATGCGGAAGCTGCACTGTCACTCGTGCCTCAGGGCGACAAACTGGTGACCACCCTCGGAGGCAGCATCGCCACGGCTCCGGCAACACGGTTTGCGTATCTCCAAAAATGTAAAGGGGACCAATGTGCAGACGTGGATTTGGAAGATTTGGTGCGGAAGTCCAAGGCCCAGCTCAAAATTCCAGATAAGACCAAGCTGCTGGTCGTAAGAACCCGAGACATCGACGCCATCGCGCACGACAGTCCCCATCAAGTGCTCGACATCATCCCAGCACTCGTGCGTCTGATCATTCGAGGCATCGTCAAGGCTGGTGAACTGGGCTATGACCACGCGGTCATCGCAACCGATCACGGATTCGTGCTGTTCCACGATCAGGCCGCGGGGGACGTGTGCCCGAAACCTCCCGGTGAGTGGCTCATTCAGAAATCCAGATGCCTCCTGGGCGAGGGCGACCCTGAGAGCCACAACCTGCTGCTCAAAGCCAGCGAGTTTGGCATCCCCGGACAAGTGAGAAACTATGCGGTGCCCAAGACACTGGTGCCCTATTCGCGTGGGCAGATCTACTATCACGAAGGACTCTCCCTTCAAGAGTGCGTATTGCCCTGCTTGACCGTCAAACTTGAAAGCTCAGTAGAAGCAAAGAAGCGCTCCAATCCACCGAGCCTTACTCTGACCTATCGCCAGGGGAAAACGGACAAGATCACGTCGCGAAGACCCGTTGTGGACCTCGCATGGCCGGATGTGGAGCTTTTCGTGGAGGAGAGCGAGCGTGAAGTGGCCATCGAAGCTGTCGATATCAAAGGCAAAATCGTTGGCCTGGCAGGAACAGGCCAAGCCGTGAATCCTGCAACCGGCTGTGTCCGCATCAAGCCGGGAAGCGCTGTCTCGGTGGGCCTCAAAATGGAAGAAGACTTCAGCGGCAACTTCAAAGTTCGGGTGCTTGATCCCTCGACCAACGCAACCCTGGCAGACCTCAACCTCAAGACTGCATACCTCGAATGACTCAAGACGATTTAGACCGTAAACTGAACAGTGTCTTCCTTGGGAAAGTAGTGAGGAAGGACCTTCTTCTCCAAGTCAAGAAAGGCACCAACGTTCCCTCTTTTGTCCTGGAATTTCTTCTGGCACGGTACTGCGCAAGTGACGACCCAAGGGAGATCCAGGAAGGCATGGCGGCAGTGCTTGAAACCATCCAGAAAAACTACGTTCGCCCTGACGAAAGCAACAAGGCCCAGATGCTTGTCCAAGGAAAAGGCAAACACACCTTTATCGACAAGATCCACGTCAAATATAGCGAAAAGGAGAAACGCCCATGGGCTCGCATGGAAAATTTCAACTCGTCGAGGATCGCCATCAACGAGCGCTATTATAAAGGAGAAAATGACCGCATTTTTGAGGGCGGAATTTGGGCCGAGGTGACACTGGTCCACAACGAGGTCGAAGATGACGACTATGCCTTCTATGTGGAGGCACTCAAACCGATCCAGCTATCCAAATTCGACTTCGAAGGGTATGTGGAAGGGCGAACCCAATTCACCCGAGATGAATGGCTGGATGTAATCATTCGATCTTTTGGACTGGAGCCAGGATGGATGACCAAGCGCATCAAATTCCACTACCTGTCTCGGCTTGCACCCCTTGTTGAATCTAACTTTAATTTCATCGAGTTGGGGCCACGAGGGAATGGCAAATCCTACACCTTCAGTGAGTTCTCCCCCTATGCCACACTGCTCGGAGCGCCGACATCAGCGGCGACGCTTTGGTGGAACAACCAGAGGAAGCAGGTCGGACTCATTGGCTTCTGGGATGTCGTTGCCTTTGATGAAGTTGGCGAAGGTGTGGTGGTTCGTGATAAGGAGACGTTCCAAATCATGAAGCAATACATGGCTAACGGTAACTTTACCCGTTCGACCACTGTTACAGCCAACGCCAGCCTGGCCTTTGTCGGCAACATTGATGATTCAGTGGCAGGCATCGTCAATTCACCTGATCACACGCTTTTCAAGCCTCTTCATCCAGTCTTCGATCTGGCGATCCTTGACCGATTCCACACCTTTGTCCCCGGCTGGGAGATACCCAAAAACAAAGACGAGAATCTCACGCGAAGCTACGGTTTGATCATCGAATACTTGGCCGAGGCGTTTCATCATCTGGCTCGCAAAACGAACAGGTTCGCCCAAGTCAAAGCCGCCTGCAAACTGGGGCCCGGCTACGATCAGCGCGATCAAACGGCAGTGCTTAAAACCGTATGCGCTTTCGTGAAGATGTTGCATCCAGGCCAAGATCCGACTCAGGATGAGATCAACGAGTATCTCGAATACGCCATTGAGGGAAGACGGAGGGTCAAGGAGCAGCTCAACAAAAAGAAGCCTGACGACGAATTTGCCAGCATCAACCTTGGATACTTTGACCCTGCTGGCCGTTTGGTGACAGTCTGGTGCCCGGAGTCCAAAGATGCGGCCGCGACTCAATCACCTGTGCGGCGGCCTCTCAGTGAGGACGAAACAAAGCCCAAAACCCCTGAAGGCGACGAGGTGGTCCAAGCTGGGGTTCAGCTCACAAGAGGGCAATCTGCGCCATTACCACCACCGAATCAACCTGGGATGCAAGATGACGACGCAGCAGTGACGGTTGTTGCGAAAGAACGACATTACCGAATCCATTATGGAGCGACGGGCTACTCGTATGACACGATCTTTGCTGATTATCTCCCCGGTGCCGACGAAATTGAAGTCGAGGACGCCTATATTCGACAGCACCACCAGATAGTAAATTTCCTTCGATTCTGCGAAACCGCCGTCCGGCTTGGTCCGCCCAAAAAGATCACGCTCATCACCAAGTTCGACAGCAAGGCTGAGGAAGATGAGGCGATGGCTAAACTCTGGACGATCACGGATAGCCTCAGGCTATTCAATGTTGAGTTGGTTATTGTCAAAAACCCGAAACTTCATGATCGCGAAGTGCGCTTGAGCAACGGATGGCGCGTCAAAATCGGACGTGGTTTCGATATCTACCAAAAGCCCGAAGACTGGCTTCACGTCGGGGCATCCGATCTTGGCCTCAGGCCCTGCCTTGAGACCAATGTGGACATTTCTCGAATCTGAGATCTTTGGATGAGTGGGAATGCTAGCCCTAGAATAGATTCCTGCATGCACACCTGCGCCGAGATCGCCAAAGCCCTGAACCGGCCAGTGGTTTACCTTTCCGGCCTGCAATCGCGTCTTGAGCTGCCAGTGCTCGAAGGCGCTAGCTATTCGGATGCGTATCAAACCTTTCTCCAGACTGTGGTTCATTTGCGAACACTCGGAATCGCCGAGGACAGGCTGCGCGAGCTGTGGGACATCGAGAAGAAACTTCTGCAACTGCTCTATGCCGACACCACCGGATCACCGACATGGTTTTTGGACTCCTGTGGTGCTACCACAAACCCAAAACAACGTCTGCTGCTGACCAATCATGACGTGGGAGTGGTGGTGCATGGCACCGGCCTGCAACTGGGCCTGAACTTTGCTTACACCACCCCAGAGCTTTTTGCCGGGAAGGAAATGGGCAAGGATGCCCTGCGAGTTCTCCAAGACTACCGGAAGCTGTATGGCCGGATCTGCGCGGACCTCAAAAATGAGCTGCCGCATGTTCGTGACGCTATGGCATGGGCCAGAAGATTGTGAGGGAAATTCAGCCACCCTTCACTGCTACATACTCCTTCGACAGATCAATGCCCACGTCCACACCCGGCATGAACTGCTGGAAGGCGGCATACATGTAGCTGACGATTTTCATACCACTGAAGGCACCAGGGAAGGCTTTCAAGGTGTGCTTCGGAGTCGGGTCTTTGAGGTCGAGCCCTTGTTGACCGGCCATCGCGAGTTCAAGGGCGGCCTGCTTCAACTGCTCCGGGGTCATTTTGGCGAACAGGGGTAGTGCCTCCTGCATATACATCACTGCATCCATCCTGAGCATTTCCTGGCCGCTCTCGGTTTTGGGACGAAGGCTGCGGCTGGTGAGGCGGTTGATGCCTTGTTCAGCTTTATCGGCAAGGACTTCGGGAGGATTCAGGTTCCGGCATTTCTGGAAGGCTGCGCCGGCGTCTTCCCACAACTCCAACTTTTCACAGACCTCGCCATAGCCCAACCATGAAACAGGATCGGCTGGAGCAAGTGCGGTCGCCTTTTGGAGGCATTCCTTGGCCTCTGGCAACCGTCCGGTCATCAATCGAAGGGTTCCACCGAGGGCACGCCAGATAAAGGGGTTCTGAGGAGCTTTGGCGGCCGTTTCCTCAAAGACCTTCACCGCTTCCTCATGTCGGCCTTGGCGGGCATAGGTGAGGCCGAGGGTCGTTCTGGCGTCGATGTGGTCGGGATCGAGCTGGATGGCCTGATGGAGATGAACACGAGCTTCATCGAATTTGCCTTTGTCCGAGAGAGCTGCCCCGAGATTGAAATGCAGGTGGGGATTCTCAGGCTCCAGTTTTTCCAGGATCTGCAGGAGTCGGATGCCTCTGGGATAGTCGCCTGAGCGCAAGAGAGTCACGGCACGTTCGACACTGCCTTCCGCCCTGCCGGTATCCGCCCAGGAGATGGAGATGTTGTCGTCAGTGACCTTGATGGTGCCGTCGAGTCCAAAAGCCTGCAAATCTCCGGCAAGCATCTCTGACACCGCTTTCTTGAACGCCGTTGTCCCTGGCTGCCTGGCATGAGAAGGCAGCCCTGAGACATCGAGGGCGTCGGCTGGAATGATGGCGGTGAAGGGTTGCGGCATCTGAAGTGGTGCATTTCCTACAACACTGCCCGGACGAACGCCATGATTTCGCCGGAGATTTTCGAGTTTTGGCAGCAGGGCTTGCGAAGGAGGCTGGCTGTGGACACTCTCTCTGATGCCTGTTTCCGAAGTCCTCTTTCAGCCTGGTCGTGTGGTCGCTTCACCTGCGGCCCTCGATTTGCTGACGCGTGGCGGGATTGATCCGGCAAAACTCATCGACCGGCATGTGTGCGGAGACTTTGGCGAGGTCGGTCAAATGGGGCCGGACTGTCTAAAGGATGATGGCAGCCACGAGCATTCCGATGGCCTGGCACTGAACAGTTTGGCCGTGGTGAGTGGCGATGAACGAATCCTGAGCGTCTATCAGGTGACGGGTGATGACCGTGTGTATGTGGAAACCTCTGCCGACAGGTCCTGCACAACGATCTATCTACCGGAGGAGTATTGAGTCATGAACGATCTCATTTGCTACCAGTTCAGCCGGGATCGTGTGGAAGCCGGGGATGCCAAAGATTTCCTGTCCCGGTTTGGCAAGTTTCGTGTTCCCGTGGGCAAGCAGCTCCAGGGAATGATGAACAGCCTGGCCCTCATGATCGAAGGCTATGATGACGATCCACGGGAGATTTATGCCATTCCGGAGGTGAGGACGTTTTACCAGCAGCTTTGGCAGCGATGGCCCTACTGGCTATATTTCTGCAATCTGGACACCGAGAACCTCATGATGATGGTGATGTGCTGTCTCGACTCACTGGATGCGCTCAAGGTCCAGGGAAAGCCACAGGTTCAGGTGCAGATCAATCCCCTGGAGGTGGTGCAGTTCATCAGCGGTGGTTTTGTGCCGATGAACGAGATGTGTGAACGTGCCGGAATGAGTGAACGCCAGATCTTCGAGCGAACCAAGGCGGTGTTTGAGTATTTCAATCTACCTTTCGATGTGCAGGGTTGAAG
>CALMTT010000204.1 GCA_937872615.1 uncultured Verrucomicrobiaceae bacterium
TTCGCGTCGGGCGCTCGCGGCGTGAATCGATCGGGCCACTGCGTCCTTCCCGCTGCCGGTCTCACCCGACAAGAGCACGGTGGCCTCGGTCGCGGCGGCACGCTCGAGCACCTTGAAGAGCGCACGCATCACCACTCCGCTGCCGACGACTTCACCGAACGTGCTCGCCGGCACCAACGCCACTTCGGTGGGCGTGGGGCCGACCTCGATCCACAAACGGGAGGTGCCGAGCTCGAGCACCTGGCCGGGCTGGAGGAAGACGTCGACGACCCGTACGCCCGAGACGCGACAGCCGTTCTTGCTCTTGAGGTCCTTCACCCGGAAGCCGGCTGGATCGCGCAGCACCTGGCAGTGGCGACGAGACACCACCGGGTCGTCGGAGACGAGCTCGCAGGACGACTCGGTGCCGACGATCAACGGCGTCAGCCCGAGCTTCGCTTCCTTCGGCGCACCCGCCGGCATGAGCAGCCCGAACCACTGCAGCGCCTCGAAACCGTTGAGCCCGCTTGCGGCCACCGTGGGCAGGCCGGGTGCCACCGACGAAGAGCTGGCTGTACCCGGAGTAGGAGATGCCGACCATGCCGACCTTGTGGCCCGTCACCCACGGCTGGGCCGCCACCGTCTCGATGGCGTCGTAGCCGTCGTAGATCGTGGGCAGGCCGAACAGGTCGAATGCTCCGCCGGAGCAGCCGCTGCCGCGGATCTGCACGCTGACCGTCGCGAAGTCGAGCAGGGGGGCGATGAGCGAGCCGACCGCGGTCGCCGTGTCGGGCGCAAGCGGGTCGGCCGGCTTCTTCGGGTCCACTTTCGGATCGACTTTCGGGTCGGACGTCTTCGGCGCCTGGGCGATGGCGGTGAACGTGCCGGTGACGAACAGCCCGGTCAGGGCGAGGGCGGCGAGCAGTTTCTTCATGGCCGGATCCTCCGCAAGGTGGTCGGGGAGATGGGGCGCCGGCGTGGCACCCCCGCGTGGAGATTATCACTGGCGGCGTTTCCACTCGCAACCGAGGTCAGTTCACGGTTTGCAGCTCGGGTGACGCGGGGCGAGATCGTCTTCGGAAGGCGCAGCCGGGGCGGTGGGCGAAGTGGCGTTCGAGCCGACCGTCCTCGCTCAGCAGGGCGGCCCGCAGTTGGAGGATGGACTCGGCCCCGTCCGGCCGCGTCCAGTGCTTCTGCTTCCCCTTCACCCGCGCGGCGAACTCCCCGACCAGCGACTCCACCAGACTGCTCGTGGTCGGTAGCCCCGCCCGCCGATACCGTGGGTAGTCCATCCGCTCCCGGTTGTTCCGCAGGTAACTCCGCCCCTCCCACACCACCCGCCGCGGGTCGGTGCGGTCGTCCGCCGCCGCGTCGGGCGGCACGCCCAACCGCTCCTGCTCGGCATCCCACTCGGCGAGCACCTCGCCCGCCCGCCCTTGCCACACGGCCCGTGCCCACCCCACGTACCGCGACCACCCGCTCGCCTCGTCGGCGCTCACCGCCTGAGCCGACGCGTACAGGTAGCAGAGCACGTGCAGCAGGTCGACGACCGGCTCGAAGTCGCGGAAGTAGCCGGCGTGGATGGCCCAGTTGTACGCCGCCCCGTCGGCCACGAACGCCCGCCGCTTGGCCGCGAAGAACCCCCGCTCGTGGGCCTCGGTTGCCACCACCCGGCCGAACGGCCGGCTCGACTCCAGGCTGGCCACGCACGTCCGCACCACCCGCGTTGGCGACCACCGCTCGGCCGGTCGCGAGGCGGGGGTGGGCTCGCCGGTGTCGCCCGGAGGAGCTGAAGTCTCAGCCGATTCCACTTCCCCGGCGGTCTTCTTCATCTGGGCCACCAACCGCCTCACCCGCCGCGGGCAGAGGAACGACTCGGGCGGTTCGGGGCACGGGTCGGCGGCGAACGTCGGCCCGCTCAGGGTGGCCAGGCAGGCGACCTTGTCCTCCTTGTTCTGGGCCTCGTGGACCCCGCGACCCGAGTTCGCCGCCCGCGTCCGGATCCGCCCGCCGTCCACCTCGACCACCACCGCCGCGGGCACCACCGGGGTGCGGGCGGGGAGGCGGCGGTGGCGGTGTTCCTCCGCCTTGCGGTCCCGCTCGGCGACCAGTTCGTGACCCACCCGGTGGGCCAGCCGTCGCACCTGCGACTCGCTCAACGCGATGTCGGCCATCCGCACGGCGGCGGTGGCGTCGGCGAACGACGGGAAGCGGGCGGCGGCGGTGACGACGCTCTCGAGGACGGACGAACTGACGGCGTGTTCATCCAGGCCGAGGGCCGGGCGGAGGGGGGAAAAAGTCCCGGCGGCAGGCGGGACAGTGGGCGACCGGTTCGGCCTGCTGGACCTCCACCCCGCGGGCGGTGAGGGTGCGGGTGGAGGGCCTGGTGGGGCAGACGGTTCCGCACTCGGGGCAGGGTTGGTCGGGCGGCAGTTTGGCCGCCTGCTGTTCGAGCAGCAGTTGGAGGGTGCCCTCGGTCAGCCCGTGAGCGGCGGCGTGGGCGATCTGCTCGAACGTGCGGAAGTCCACGTCCAGTCCGGGGCCGTCGTCCCCGAACGCCCGCCGGGAGACGATCTTGGCCCACTGTTTGGCCAGGGTGTGGAGCTGGTGCAGTTCGTCGGACGTGAATTGGGGCGTCGCCATCCTGAGCCTCCGCCGGAGGTTGCGACACGGGCGACAGGAGATTTTCCTATCCCACCCCCACACACACGCAAGGCCCACCACAAACCGTGAACTGACCTCACCGCCCAAGAAGAAGTGAACCGCACTTCCCCCGCTTCGCTCCGACTTGTTAACATGTGGGCCGTCTCAGCACACGGAGGTGCCTCATGGTCCGTTCCCTCGTCTCGCTGTTGCCCGGTTCGCTCCACACCTCCCTGCGTGCGTGGCACCACCGACGGCAGATGGCCCGCGGGCGGTTTCGCTCCCCCGAACCCGAATGGGACCGCCTCATCGAGTGGCTGCGGCCGGGAGGCGAGGTGAGATGGGACCGGCAGCGCCTGCATCATCTCATCGAGTCCCGGCTCGAAGGCCGGAAGTTCATCGTCGTGTCGAATCGCGAGCCCTTCATCCACCGCCATCGGCCGGATGGCGGCGTGGATTGCATCCGCCCGGCCAGCGGCATGGCCACGGCGCTGCACCCCATCATGATGGCCTCCGGCGGCACCTGGGTGGCGCACGGCGCGGGTGATGCGGATCGTGCCATGGTGGATGAGAAGGACAGTGTGATGGTCCCGCCCGAGGCACCCGGCTACAAGCTGCGCCGCGTGTGGCTCTCCCCGGAGCTCGAGCGTGGCTACTACTATGGTCTCGCCAATGAGGGCCTCTGGCCGCTATGCCACATCACCTTCACCCGGCCGGAATTCCGCCCCGCCGACTGGCTGGCCTACAAGGAGGCCAACCGCCTCTTCGCCGAGGCCGTGATGCAGGAAACCGGCGGCGAGCGTGCGCTTGTCTTCATTCAGGACTACCACTTTTGCCTGCTTCCGCGCCTGCTGCGGGAGATGAGCGGCGGCCGCATCATCTGCGCCCACTTCTGGCACATCCCATGGCCAAACCGCGAGGTCTTCCGCGTCTTCCCCTGGGGTGAGGAGCTGCTCGATGGCCTGCTCGGCAACGACCTGCTTGGCTTTCACGTCCACTACCACTGCCAGAACTTCCTCGACACCGTGGACCGTTGCCTCGAGGCGCGGGTGGACACGGACCGCAGCGAGATCTCCCGCCGCGGCCACCTCACCCGCGTACGGCCCTTCCCCATCAGCATCGATTTTGATGAGGACAGCCGCATCGCCGGTTCCCCCGCCGTCACCGCCGCCATGGAGCGCTGGTATGAGCGCCTGCCCGGCCTGCGCGGGAAGAAGCTCGGCGCCAGCATCGAGCGCCTCGACTACTCCAAAGGCATCCCGCAGCGCATTCATGGCCTGGAGCACTTCTTTGAGCAGCATCCCGAATGGATCGGCCGCCTGTGCTTCGTGCAGATCGCCGTGCCCAGCCGGGACCACCTCGCCTCCTACCAGGCCGAGCAGACTGCTGTCGATACCGCGGTGGACCGCATCAACGACCGCTTTGGCACTCCCGAGTGGCAGCCCGTGTGCCTGCTGAAGGAGCACCACGGCCCGGTGGACATGATGGCCCTCCACCGCCTCACGGACTTCTTCATGGTGAACTCCCTCCACGACGGCATGAACCTCGTGGCAAAGGAATTCGTCGCCAGCCGAGCCGATGAGCGCGGCGTGCTCATCCTCAGCCGCTTCACCGGTGCCTCCCGGGAACTCAGCCAGGCCGTCGGCGTGAATCCCTACGCCGTCGAAGATGTGGCGCGTGCCGTGCACACCGCCCTCACCATGAGCCCCGCCCGCCAGCAGCGGCGCATGCGCCTCATGCGGGATCAGGTGGCGCATCAAAACGTCTATCGCTGGGCCGGCCGCCTCCTCACCACCATGCTCCGCATCGAGCATCAAGATGAGGGAGAGCTGCTCCCCGATCCTGAAGAATCCTTTGAAGACCCCGCCTGACATGCCCGCCCCGCGTCCCCACTGGTCCCAGCAGCTCCCCGCCTGGCGTGAACGGCTCCGTGCCTTGCCACGCCTGCTCATCCTCTCTGATTTCGATGGCACGCTCTCCCCCATCGTCGATCACCCGGAGCTCGCCGTCCTCCACCCGGAGGCCCCTGCCGTGCTCGAGGACCTCCTCCGCCTGCATCCCCGCGTGCGCATGGCCCTCGTCTCCGGCCGCTCCCTCGCTGATCTGCGTGGCCGGCTCGCCATCCGCCAGGACAGCCTCATCCTCGCTGGAAACCACGGCCTCGAAATGGCCGGCGCCGGGCTTGATTGGGTGCACCCCGATGCCCTCGCGCTTCGTGGCCGGCTCGACACGCTCGCTGCCGCATTGAAGGACATCGCCCCTCGTTTTGACGGCGCGGAGGTCGAGGACAAAGGGCTCTCCCTCACCCTCCATGACCGCCGCGTGGCCGCACAGCAGCTCCAAGCGCTGCATCAGGCCGTCGATCGCGTGGAAATCCCCGCTGGCATCCGCCGTGCCACCGGAAAGCGCATCATCGAATTCCGGCCTGATCTCGCCTGGCACAAAGGCAGCATCCTGCGCCGTCTGCAGGACCGCCTCGGCATTCCCGCCGCCGCCACCCTTTATCTGGGCGATGACGTGACCGACGAGGACGCCTTCCAAAAACTCCCCGAGCCCGGCCTCACCGTGCACGTCGGTGCCGCGGAGACTCCCAGCGCCGCCCGTTTCCAGGCTCGCGATCCCGCCGATGCCGTCCAGTTCCTCGCCGCCATTCTGAAAATCCTCCGTGAGCCATGATGCGCTGGCTGGTGCGCGGGTGAGCCCGCTCCATGAAACTTCCGCATTCACGATGAACGCGCCTTGTGGCACAATGCAGCTGTTTTCATGCCGCCCGATCTCCTCATCGTCCGCACCTTCATCGTGCAATTCTTCGTCCTGCGGGATGGCGATACCTTGTTCTTGATCGACACCGGCTTCCTCGGCGGTTGCGGCGCATTGAAGAAAGCACTCAAAACCCGCGGCTGGGATCATCTCCCCATCCGTGGCATCCTGCTCACGCATGGCCATCTCGATCATGTGCTGAACGCGCCCTCGCTCGCTCGTGAGCACGCTGCGTGGATCGCCGGACCAGAAGGCGATCTCGAGCACTTCGAGAATCGCGCTCGTTACACCGGCTGGGGCCGCGTTGCCGGCATCTCCGAATGGATCGGTCGCCGTGTGCTTCGCATGCCATCCTTTCGTCCCGACAAGCTCCTTCACGATGGCGATGAGCTTCCGATATGGGGCGGACTCCGCGTCGTGGCCCTTCCAGGGCACACGCATGGCCACTGCGGCTTTTATTCCGCTCAACATCAGCTCCTCTTCAGCGGCGATCTCTTCGCAACCGCCCCCTTCGGCCCGCAAATCGCCCCGAAGATACTCAATCAAGACAACGCCGCCGCCCACCGCGGCATCCACCGCGCTCTCGAACTGCCGCTGAACGGCGTTTTGCCCTGCCACTCGGATGAAGCACCGCCGGAGAGGCAGTTGGAACGGCTGCGTGTTTTGAGCCATTGACTTCCGCAGGCCGGTTTCAGAGAATGCATGGCATGAATGCCTCCGCCATCCTTGCCATCGGCCCGCTGGGCGCTCCGGAACTCATGATTCTGGGTCTGTTGTTTCTCATGCTCATTGGCTCCGTCATTGCCGTGGCCGTGGTGGTCTGGGTCGTGGTGCGAAAACGTTCCAACCCCACTCCACCACCTCTCCCTCCGAGCCAGCCGCCTGCGCCGCCAGCCGCATCGGATGAACCATAACGAGGGTTGAAAAGCCGCGCTTCAGTTCAATGGGCAGGAATGCAATCCCGCCCTCCCAGTTGCACAGGGCGGCAACCCAAGGCCACTTGCGTCTCCGCCGCTTTGAACGCGGAAGTTGGAGTCTAGGCTTTAGCCGACGGGAAAGCTGTCCGACGTTCAGATCGGCTAAAGCCTGCACTCCAACATCGCCCTTCATCCGTTCACGAGCCGCGGGAATACCATCCGGCCCTCCGACTCAGCTCGCCGCGAAGCGTTGATTCATGTTGTCCGGGCTAGTCAGACGCAGAAGTAAAGCATGACGATCACGCCAGCACCGCCTTCACCACCTCGCCGCTGACATCGGTGAGCCGGAAGTCGCGGCCTTGGAAGCGGTAGGTGAGTTGTTCGTGATCGAAGCCGAGCAGGTGGAGCATGGTGGCGTGGAGATCGGGCACGGAGACGCGGTTTTCGACAGCGGCGTAGCCAAACTCATCGGTGGAGCCATACATCTGACCGCCTTTCACGCCGGCACCGGCCATCCACATGGTGAAACCCTTCGGATGATGATCGCGGCCCTTGCCGTTTTCCGCCACAGGCGAGCGGCCGAACTCACCACCCCAGACGACGAGGGTGCTGTCAAAGAGACCGTTCATCTTCAGATCATCGAGCAGCGCGGCGATGGGGCCATCGGTCTCGGCGCAGTGGAGGTCGTGGTTCTTTTTGAGATCGTCGTGGGCATCCCAGGCCTTCGGGCCTTCGTTTCCACCGCTGTAGAGCTGCACGAAGCGCACACCACGCTCGACGAGGCGACGTGCGAGCAGGCAGTTTTTGCCAAAGTGGGCTGTCACCGCGTTGTCGAGGCCGTACATGTTCCGCACGCTCTCGGGCTCGCGGCTGAGATCCGTGCATTCGCTGGCACTCATCTGCATGCGGAAGGCCAGTTCGTAGGTGTTGATGCGGGCGGCGAGCTGCGATTCGGCGGGATTCGCGGCGGCGAATTCGCTGTTCCATTGCTTCAGCAAATCGAGCCGTGCCCGCTGCTGCGCCCGCGAGACGTTTTTCGGCGGCGTGAGGTAGGCGATGGGCTCGCCGCTGCTGCGGAAGGGCACGCCCTGATAGGCGGCGGGCATGAAGCCGTTCGACCAATTGAGTGCGCCATTCACCGGCGCCCCTTGATGATCGAGCAGCACGACAAAGGAGGGCAGATTTTCGCTCTCGCTGCCGAGACCGTAGGTGGCCCACGATCCCATGCACGGACGGCCCGGCAGGATGAAGCCGGTGTTCATCTGGAAGATGGCGGGGCCGTGGTTGTTGCTCTCCGCGTGCATGCTGCGGATCACGCAGAGGTCGTCGGCATGCCGGGCGAGATTGGGAAAGGTCTCCGCCATGTCGATGCCGGCCTGACCGTGCTTCCCAAAGCGGTAGTAGCTCTTCATGGCGACGTTTTTCGTCTTCCCGCCCATGAAGGCGTCTTCCTTCTTCCACACCGGAATCGCCTTGCCGTGCCATTTCTCCAGCTCGGGCTTTGGATCGAAAAGATCGACATGCGACGGCCCGCCATACATGAAGAGAAAGATGACGGACTTCGCCTTCGGCGCGAAATGCGGCGCTTTGGGAGCCAGCGGATTCGTCGAACTCAAAAGCCCCTCCGCACCGAGCAGTGATTGCAGCGCGACGGAGCCGAAACCGGCTCCGGCCTGCTGCAAGATCTGTCGTCGGGTGAGGGAGTGCATATGCGGGTGGGCTTCAACGCTATCGGCGGAGCAACCTTGCCTTGAGGCGGCGACACGGGCCTTGCATTCTGTTTTTTGAAACAGACACTCCCCCACGGTGTTTGACCGGCGCTCATGGATTCCCCCTCGTCACCCTCTTCGGCACTTGTCTGGCTGCGCAATGCGGCCGTGGTGATCGTGTTGGCGGCGCTCGCGGGCGTGGCGGCCTGGTTTTGGCTCGACAA
>CALMTT010000205.1 GCA_937872615.1 uncultured Verrucomicrobiaceae bacterium
TGGGCGCTGTCGCCGCCCGTACTGACATTTACGACACCATCACCAATGCCGGGCCGGCGAAGGGTATCGAGTTCTTCCACGGTTACACGTACAGCGCGCACCCGGCGTGTGCCGCGGCGGGACTCGCCATGATGAACATATTCCGCAAGGAGAAGCTGGTCGAGCGTGCGCTGCCGGAGCAGGCCCGCGATGCCGAGACGATCCGGGCTGGTGTGGCCGAATACCGCGCGAATTACGAGCTGCACTGGCAGGAACAGACGCGGCCTTACGAGGGCATCATCGAGATGTTGGCCACGCTGAAGTCCCGTGGCTTCAAACTGGGCGTCATCTCCAACAAGGCACACCGCTTCACCGTGCCGATGACCGAGCACTTTTTCGGCAAAGACGTGTTCGAGATCATCCTCGGTGCCCGGCCGGAAGTGCCTCACAAGCCTGCGCCGGATGCCGCCCACGAGGTGGCGGCCATTTGGGGCCTGCCGACGAGCGAAATCGCCTACGTGGGCGATTCGGGGATCGACATGGACTTTGCCAAGGCCAGCGGCATGCGGGCCATCGGCGTGCGCTGGGGTTTCCGCGGTGAAAAGGAACTGCAGGAGCACGGAGCGGACCTTTTGATTTCTCATCCTTGCGAACTGGCCGCTTGAGCTATCCGCGCATGCCCCTTAGAGTCGCGGCCTGTGACCCCCTCTGCGCATACTTTCCTCAAATCCGGCCTGCTGGTGCTCGCCGCGGTTTTCATGGCCTCCTGCAAAAGCCTCCCTCCGGAGCCACCACCTCCCCCGCCGGAGCCGGTGAAGGAGCAATGGAAGTATCCCGGTGCTTGGACCGGTGGTGACAAGCAGATCACGCACATCGTCGTGAACGTGGACACGCAACGCGCGATGCTCTACCACGGCGAGGAAGAGGTCGGCTGGACCTACGTCGCGAGCGGCATCACGAGCTACCCGACGCCCACCGGTGAATTCAAGATCCTCGAAAAGAAGAAGGACAAGGTCTCGAACCTTTACGGCAAAGGTTATGACGCCGACGGCAAGCTGGTGAACTCCGATTTCAAGCAAGGCCGCGATGTCCTGCCTCCCGGCGGACGCTTTGAAGCCGCTCCGATGAAGTATTTCATGCGCCTGACCAATGACGGCGTGGGTATGCACATCGGTTTGATCTCAAAGCCCGGCCGCCGCGCCTCGCACGGCTGCATTCGCCTTCCTTCAAAGATGGCGCCGATCCTTTTCGACCATGTCTCGCTCGGCACGCCGGTCACGATCACGGGCAAAGGGCCCGATTATGCCACTTACCTGAAGCAATCCGCCGAACGCGCGAAGGCCAATGCAGCGAAGTATGCCGCGGCGAAGAAGAAGCAGGCCGACGCCGATGCGAAAAAGGCCGCGGACGCAGCCGCCAACGGCACCACGCCGCCCGCCGCGGATCCGAACGCTCCTGTCGTGAAGCCCGCGATCCCTGAGTTGAAGGTGCCGGAGCCTCCGCCCATCGGCGCTCCCGTGCAGGTGAAGCCCGCGCTGCCCGTGCCTGCCGGCACCGGCCAGCAGTGATCGCCTTTTATCCCCTGCCCCGCCGTGCCGCGCTTCACGATTGAGGACCTGGGCTGGAATGACTTCTTCGCGAAGCACTTCGAGCCTTATGCCGCCGAAGGCTGGAAACCCGCCCGCCTGATTCGCGACAACAAGATCTCTTACGGTGCCTTGCTCGATGATGGTGCCGGCGGTTTCGATGAACTCGAGGTCATCCTCAGCGGAAAGGTTTATCACGATGCCGAGACGGACGCTGACCTGCCTGCCGTGGGTGATTGGGTGGCTCTCGATGTCGGCAAAGAAGGCACGGATACCGTCATCAGAGCTCGTTTGCCCCGGCAGACCTGCTTTTCACGCAAAGCGCCCGGCCTCAGCACCGAGGAGCAGGTCATCGCGGCCAATGTTGATACCGTGATCGTCATCACCGATTCGGAGACGGACTTCAATGTGCGACGGCTGGAGCGTTACTTTGCCCTCATCGCCCGCAGCGGCGCGAAAGCGGTCGTTTTGATCAACAAGATCGACCTGACCTCGAAAGAGCAAAACGAGGAAGCTGCCGCAGCGATCCGTGAATTGAACCCGCAGGCCGATGTGCATCTCACGAGTGTCATCAAGCGCAAGGGCATGAAAGTCGTCCGCGACTACCTGAAGCGTGGCAAGAGCGTGGCTTTCATCGGCTCCAGCGGCGTCGGCAAGTCGGCGATGGTCAATCTGCTGCTCGGCGAGGAATGGCAGTGGACGGATGAAGTGAATGAAAAGACCGGTCGTGGCCGCCACACCACCACCGCACGTGAATTGATCGTGCTCGATGGCGGCGGCATCCTCATCGACAATCCCGGCATCAAGGAAGTGCAGATGTGGACGGACGAAACCACGCTGCGGGAACGCTTTGCGGACATCGACCAGCTCGCGCTGGACTGCCGATTTGGCGATTGCAAGCATGGCAAAGATGCTGGCTGCGCCATTCGTGCCGCCGTGGAGGCCGGCACGCTCGATCCGGCTCGCTACGAAGGCTATTTGAAGCTCGAAGAGGAGATCGCTGAACTGCTCAAGAAGCGCAAAAAGCGCCAGATGACCGTCGAACGCGTCTTCAAACGCGATCACAAGATCAAAGCCCGCAACCGCGAGGACCGTCGCGACATCGAACGCAACCTGCGGCCATCACGACACGACTTCCGCGACTCGTAGGCGCATTCGCCAGAATGCGGGATATACCTTCTCGTTCTGGCGAACGAGCCTACATGCTCACAGCGTCTGGCGCTTCTTCAGCTCGACGAGGGCGTTGAGGATCTTCACGCGGCCCATTTCGTGCACTTCGAGCTTCTCGCCGATTTTGGGCACGAGAGTCACCGTCAGCTCACCGCCGAGATGCTCGCGAAACTCTTCCAGGCCTTCGAGAATGGCCGGTTCGCCGCTGCGGCCGTTTTCCATGAGATGCGCTGAGTAGGTGGCAAAGCCGATGCGCTCGATGAGCTTGAGCACACGCTCGCAGGTCTCGGCATCGAGGATGCCCTGCATGCGGGAGTAAACGAGATCGACCGCCATGCCGATGGCCACAGCCTCGCCATGCGTGACGGCGAACTTGGAGATCTGCTCCAGCTTGTGCGCCGCCCAGTGACCAAAGTCGAGCGGACGGGCTGAGCCGAGCTCAAACGGATCGCCGCCGGTGGCGATGTGCTCGACGTGCAGCTCGGCACTGCGTTGCACGACTTTTTCCAAAGCCTCCTGCTTCAACGCAGCGAGATCATCGGCCATCGCCTCGATTTGCTCGAAGAAGGCCGCGTCTCGGATGAGCGAGACTTTGATGGCCTCGATGATGCCGTTGCGGCGTTCGCGAGGCGGGAGGGACTCGAGGAAGGCGAAATCGTTCACCACCGCGTAGGGCACGGCGAAGCTGCCGATCCAGTTTTTCTTCCCGAAGTAGTTCACGCCGTTTTTCACGCCCACGCCACCATCACCCTGCGAAAGCGTGGTGGTGGGAAAGCGCACGTGACGGATGCCGCGATGCGCTGTGGAGGCCGCGAAGCACACCAAATCCAGCACCGCGCCGCCGCCGATGACGAAGACGTAGCTGTGACGGTCCAGAGCGGCCTCGTTGATGGCATCCCAGCAGCATTCGACGAGGCGAAGATCGTTTTTGCAGGCCTCGCCGCCGGGCAGCGTGATGGGCGTGTCCGCGAGGGTGAAGGCATCGGCATGCACCTCACCATAGGCCACGATGTCGTCGATGAGATCGCGATTCGCGGTGGCGACGGCTTCATCCACGAAAACGAGCACCCGGGGCAGCTTGTGCGGTTTGTTCAGCGTCACCAAATCCCGCACGGCATTGTTCCGGGCATGGAATGCCTCCCTGGTGAAAAGGATGCGATGGGTATGTTCGAGCCTGATGGGTCTCTCCAGCATTAAACGGGGGTCGGAAAAGGGGACGGTTCTCTGCCGCTGTCCGGGGTTTTGGTCAACGGGGAAAGCCCAAACGGGCGAGGAAGCCGTTTTCTATGCCCCGCGGCGGCAAGTTTTGTGAATTCTCGTCCGACTGAAGGCCGATCGGACAGATGGATCAAGCCATCACCGCTTCGTGATCTGCCGCAGCACGTTGGCGCAGCCGTCTTCGAGGAGGCCGGCGATCGACGCGCTCAAAAAGCTGCCTGATTTGGTCTCGCCGAGCAACGA
>CALMTT010000206.1 GCA_937872615.1 uncultured Verrucomicrobiaceae bacterium
ACCCCCGGACATATCGGCGACACCGCCCCCTTTCACACGCCGGGCTTCCCGGTGAACTTTGACCTCAGTCAGAAGCTGGAGTGGTTCGGCACGGTCCGCGGCCGCGTCGGCGCAACGTTCACGCCGACCGTTCTGGGCTATGTCACGGGTGGTCTGGCCTATGGCGAGGTGAGCACCTATGGCGCCGTCAACGGCATCAACATCACCGGCCCGAACGGCACCTACATGCTCTACGCCACCGCTCCTGCCGCTTACTACGTTCACATCCCGGCCACGATGTTTGGTCTCGGTGCCCCTCTCAATGGATTGACTTCTCTTGTGGGCATCGGCGGCACTGGCTCCTCCGCCAACACCGCCCTCGACGACCTCTACGACGAAAACGGCCTCGATAACCTCAACCTCGGTCTCGATGGCATCCGCACTGCGAACTTCAACCTCGCCTACGGCACCATGCCGCTGAATACCACCGGCACCCAGACCTCCGGTGAAAATGGCTACGAAGCCCAGATGGACGATCTCGCCGACTCCTCCGGTATGATGACCATCGACTTTGGTTTCCAATTGTTGAACATCCCGCCGCTCGCCAACACAGCCAGCAACAACATCTCCACCGACAGCGCAGCATCTGCTCCCGCCAACACCTTCGCCGCTTGGAACACGCAGAAGCTCGATCCGCTCGGCGATGCGGATTCCGACGGCCTCTCGAACCTCCTCGAATACGCCCTCGGCACTCCGGCTGCTCACGGACACCATGCCGCCCGCTTCCAGCTTGTGCAAAACGGCACCACCGGCCTCATCGATGCCGTCTTCAGCCGTGCTGCCACCACGCTCGCCGATGTCCGCTACAGCCTCGAAACCTCCAGCGACCTCCAGACATGGAAGACGCTCACCACCACTCCTCGTCTCGCGCAGGTGAATGGCCTCGTGCAGTCCACCACGGCAGCGATCGATCAAAATGTCACCGCGGGCTTCATCCGCCTCAAAGTGGCCCTCGATGCCGATTTGAACGGCACACCGGAATCCGTCACCACCTCCGCCATCCATGCATGGAGCCGCATGCAGGCACTTCCAGGCCGCCAGACGCTGTCGATGCCGCTGCTGCGCCCCGCCATCTTCCGCGGTGTCGTCCAGACCGTGAATGAAAACACCCTTGTCATTCTCAACGGGGACAAATCCATCCATGACAGCTTCACCGCCGGTGAAAAATACTTCGTCGAAGTCCTTAGCGGCCCTCTCGCCGGCCAGACCCTCGACATCGACACTGCCGAATCCACCGGCAACACGTTCACCCTCACCTCCACCGCCGATGCACGTCTCGCCGGAGCACGCATCGCCATCCGTCCGCACCACACGCTGTCCACCCTCATCCCCGCTGACTCGCTCTGCGGTGCCGTGGAGTCCGCGTCTGCGGATCGCGTCATGTTCTTCGACACCAGCGTGAACGCCTTCCGTGTCTTCTGGATCAAGAGTGATGGCACCTCGCTGCAATGGGTGCGTGAGGGAGATGCCACGCTCGCCGATGCCTGCGATCGCGTCGTGCGTCCACAAGAGGGCATGCTGCTGCAGATTCGCGATCAGGCCTCCACCATCACGCTGTTTGGTGAACTGCGCCTCACACCGGAACCGCCGGCGAGCGGCACCCAGTTCCGTGGCACCGGTGCTGCCCTGCCTCAGGCTCCCTCCAGCCTCGAAGTGCGTCCTGGCTCCAAGCTCCGCCTCTGGAGCGGTGACACCGATCCCGCCTCCGGCACCTACTGGAACTACCAGCTCGATGCCTCATCGGATTGGATCGATGCCCGCACGAATCTCGATGTCTCGACGCAGAAGCTCCTGCTGCCCTTCCGCGCCTACTTCCTCACGCCTGCCAACTGATCATGCTCTTCAAAAACTTCCGCCAGGATCTCCGCATCGCGGATGCCTCTGTCGAGGCCTCCGGTGCCCAGCGCAGCGCTGAAAAGGCGCACACACGGCTCGAGCGTCTCGATGAACGCCTCAGTCATCTCGCCATGCTCACCGAGGCCATGTGGAGCCTGCTGAAGAGCAAGACCGGCTGGACGGATGAGATGCTCATGCACGAACTGCATCAGATCGACATCGCTGACGGCACCATCGACCAGCGTCGCACGCCGCGAGCCGTCCTCTGCCATGCCTGCCAGCGCAAAGTGCCCGCCGATGGGCGTGATTGCATCTACTGCGGCGCACCGCCCGTGATGAACTCGCCCTTCAGCAAAGTGTGGTGATCGTCACAACGCCGCCGCCATCCTGCCCGCGGCCTCGCCAGTGGCCAGAGCCGTGCCCATGACCCTCGTGCTGGCCTGAGCACGATGCGTCGTCGAAAGACAACGGCCCGCGATGAACACATTCGCGAGGTCGCGTGCCTGCAAACAACCGGCAGGGATGCCGCAGGGCTTCAAATCGCGTGGGAAGAGCAGCTTCGGGCCTTTCGCCGTTTCACGCAGTTCCATCGGCCAGGTGGCAAGGGCCACGTCATCGGCACCGCGACGGCTTGAAAGCAAATCTTCCTCCGTCAGCACCACCTTGCCTGTCCAGCGGCGGCTCTCACGCACCCCTGCACGAGCTGGCAGGGCTGCGATCCATGCTTCACGAAACGCCGCGTGTGTGCCTCGGAGGTGTTCGACGATCTCAAAGGCCAGCGAGCGTCCTTTGACCTCCACCGCGGTCAAACTCGCCGCCGAGGTGCTGTCGTAGTTTTCATCGCCGGGAAGGTCGAGCGTCAAAAACACCTGCCCGCCTTCAATCGCACGGAATTGAGCTCCCGCAGCCTCTCGCGGCAAATGACCGCTTTGGATCGCACGCACCACCACCGCGGCCAGTTCGAGCGGCGAGACCTCGCTCACACCCGCGATGCCCGCACAGTAAGCAGGCCGCAGCAGTTCATGGCTGGGCGCGAGCTCAAACGGATGCCGGGTGAGCGACGCGAGCACCGCATCGCCACTCGCATCCACCACCGCTTTCGGCTTCACTCGCATCGACGACCCACGGCAATGCAGAGTCACCTCGCTCACGCGACCGTTTTCCACCTCAGCCGCGATCACCGCGGTATGCAGCAGCAGTCGCAGCCTGGTCTCCGCACCGCACCAGCGATCATAAAACGCCGCGAGACGCTGCGGCGAATGCATCAGCACATCCACACGCCCCATCCGCCGCCTCTCACCGATGCCTTCCTCACGCAAGCGCTGCTCCAGCTCCTCCGGCAGGCCCGCGTTCGCGATCTTCAAAGGATCCGCCTCGCTCTCACGCAGCTCATAAAGGCCGCAAAACGAATGCACCAGCGCCGCCGTGCCCGCTCCGCCGAGACAGCCACCGCTTTCGACCAGCAGCACCTCCGCACCATGACGGGCCGCAGCGATGCCCGCGGCCACGCCAGCACTGCCGCCGCCGATGATCAGGACGTCAGGTTGGAGTTCAGGCATGGAAAAAGCAGCCATCCGGCACGGTTTGCCCCGTCAGGGTGAATTTCCAATTTTCATTTTCCAGTTTTCACCTTTCAATCCGTTCTCTCACCATGCGCCTCCTCCTAGCCCTCAGCCTCCTCGCCTCCGTGTCCCTCGCCCAGCAACCCGCCGGTCATGAGCATGGCGGTGCCGAGATCCCCGGCCTGAAGAAGGAGCTCTTCGCCGGCATCACCGAGGCTGATTTCATGAAGCTTGGCGACAAGC
Source organism: uncultured Verrucomicrobiaceae bacterium (assembly GCA_937872615.1). Classification (GTDB taxonomy): domain Bacteria; phylum Verrucomicrobiota; class Verrucomicrobiia; order Verrucomicrobiales; family Verrucomicrobiaceae; genus Prosthecobacter. The sequence continues at coordinate 3,681 of CALMTT010000206.1, forward strand.
CGAAGACCGTGAAGCTCGTCCTCATCGCCACGTTCAATGCCGCAAACTACGGCATGAACTTCAACGGCCACGCCCACGGCAAGGCCATCTTCACCGTGCCCACCGGCTGGAACGTCGAAGTGACCTTCATCAATCCCAGCCCCATCCCTCACAGCCTGCTCGTCGTCGAGAAGGACATGCTCAAGAAGCCCCAGATGGGCGCTCCTTACTTCGATGGTGCCGGCGTGCCAAAGCCGGAGCAGGGCATGGCCTTCGCCAAAGCGGACTTTTCCTTCACCGCCGATGAGGCCGGCGAATACGCCCTCGCCTGCGGTTTCCCCGCCCACGCCGCGAACGGCCACTGGGTCGCCTTCAACGTGAGCGACGAGGCCAAAACACCGACTCTCCAGCTTGGCGATGCTCCGGTGAAGGAGATCAAGTAAGCGAAACAGGTCGCACCGGGCTCATTACCTGGCGGCATGAACTTCCTTCCGCATCGGCATTGGCTGAACTCGCAGCCCTGCAGAAGTATCGTGTCGTCATGAAACTCACCCTTCGCAAATCCGACGAACGCGGCCACGCCGACCACGGCTGGCTCGACAGCTACCACACCTTCTCCTTCGCCGATTACTATGATCCGGCGCACATGGGCTTCCGCAGCCTCCGCGTGATCAATCAGGACATCATCGCTCCCGGCGCGGGCTTTCCCACGCATCCGCACTCGGACATGGAGATCTTCAGCTACATCCTCTGGGGTGCGCTGGCGCACAAGGACAGCATGGGCAATGGCCGCACGCTCCTGCCCGGCCAGATCCAACTGATGAGTGCGGGGCGAGGCGTGACGCACAGCGAATTCAATCCCTCAAAGACCGAAGGTGCCTCGCTCCTGCAAATCTGGATTCGCCCTCGTCAACGCGGCCTCACGCCGAGCTACACCGAGTGGCATCCCGATCCCGCGAAGGAAAACGAGCCGAAGGTCCTCGTCATCTCGCCCGATGGCCGTGAAGGCAGCGCCACCATCCATCAAGACGCCGACATCTACCGCGTGCGCCTTCCCAATGGCCAAAGCATCACCCACGACATCAAAACGGGTCGCGGCGTTTGGTTCCAGCTCATCAAAGGCAGCGTCACCGCGCACGGCAGCACGCTGAAACCCGGCGATGCCTTCTCCACCGAAGACACAGGCACGCTCACTCTCACCGCCTCCGAAGACGCCGAAGCTCTCCTGTTCGACCTCGCTTAATCCCACCATCACTCCACAACTCCAACACTCCATCCTCATGAAACACGCACCCACCCTCGCCTCCATCCTCCTCGGTCTCGCCTTCATCACCTTTGGCGCGAACTTCTTCCTCAACTTCATCCCCATGCCCGCCGATCCCTCGCCAGCCGATGCACCGCACAAGCTCTTCATGGCCGCGATGTTCCCCACGGGCTACCTCGCCTTCGTGAAGGTGCTGGAGATCCTCGGCGGCCTGCTCGTCGCGCTGCCCAAAACGCGTAACATCGGGCTGCTGGTGCTCGGGCCGATCATCGTGAACATCGTCGCCTTCCACGTCTTCCTCACCAAAGGCGCCGGCCTCACCGATCCGCCCATCCTCGTCATCGGCATCCTCTCCGACGGCCTGGTGATGATGGGCGTCAGCAGCTTCTGGCAGACCGTCATCAAGGGCGTGGTGATCATCGCCGCCGTGGTGGTGGACCAGATGCAGCAGCGCATGCAGCAGCGCATGGCGCTGCAGCTGCGCAACGCCACGGCCGCCCCCTGAGCGACGGGCGCGCCGGCGTCCGTCAGCCGCGCGGCTTCACGCCACGGTCTCGACGACCACCGTGGCGCCGAGGCGTGCCTCAGCGAGCTGCACGTCAAGGAAGCCTAAGCCCAGGCGGTCGGCGGGCCACAAACCCGGGTGACGGCGACTCCGGGTCGCCCGCTGCGTCGGTGGCCCACGGGGGTCCGGGGGTGGTGCATGATGGGCGTCGTGCTCGTCGTGGGGACGGGCCGTCGAGGGGGACAGGGGGCGTTCGTGGGTGACCGCGCGACCAGTTGGTTCATGGATTCGACGCCGGGGGAGCGGTTCCCCGCGTGGACACGCGGCAACGCGGCCGACGTGTTCCCCGATCCGTTCAGTCCGCTGGGCCAGACCACGGTGTTGCGCCAGGGCATGGCGCTCGGTCTGCGCGACGGCTACATCAGCATCGGCGCCATCGAATGGGACGAGTTCGAGCATCCCGAGGCCCCCGACCTGTTCCAGATGTACGGCGGCTACTTGTACAACCCGCTGTCGCTCACCCGCCTGCTCGGCGTGTCCGGCCGCTACGTGCCCCTGATCGTCGCCAACAACTGGTCGACCGTGATCCAGGTGGCGCTCTACACGGCCGTTGTTGTCCTGGGGCTGGTGAT
>CALMTT010000207.1 GCA_937872615.1 uncultured Verrucomicrobiaceae bacterium
TGCTGGTTTGGGTTGTTACCCAACTTTTGCTGTCCACGAAAACGAAGAAGGCTCACGGGTGGTGGTGGGCTGAATTGCCATTTGCGCGGTCAAACTCGGGCGATAGGATGGCGGCCTTGAAATTCCCCATGAAGAAGTCCCTCACGATCCTCCTCGGCGCCGCCGCTTTCGTTTTTGCCTCCGTTTCCTGTGACAAGCACTCCTGGAAAGAGACCCAAGGTCTCCATGAAGGCATGCACAAGGCTCATGGCTCCGACCACGGCGACTCGCACGCGAAGGACGACGGCCACGGCAAGAAGGAAGAGGCCAAGCACTAATCGGTGCGCATGCGCCGAAATGCCGCCCTCATGCTGCTCGCCTGCCTGCTGAGCGGCTGCCAGAGCATTCGGGACTGGTTTACGCCCTCGATCGACGCGGTCGGGGGCGAATCTTTGCAGATCCGTCTCGCTGATGTGCCACGCACGTTCTGCCAAACCGATAGTCGCTGGGCCGAAGTGGAGCTTGGCACCTCTGGCTGCAAGCTGGGGACGCATGGCTGCCTCGTTTGCAGCACGGCGATGGCCACCAGCAGCCTCGGTGTGCGCCTTTCACCACCCGAGTTGAACGAGCGACTGAAACGTCACAACGGTTTCCAGCCGCAGGGATGGCTTATCTGGAATGCGGTGCACCGCGTCACGGACGGGAAGCTCACCGCCGATTACCACACACGACCGCGTCATGAGTGGATCGATGAGGCTTTGAAAGCGGGCTCTTTCCCGGTCATCGCCTACCCGTTGCCCAATGGAGCCCGTCATTGGGTGCTCGTGGTGGGGAAGGAGGGTCTCGATTACCTCGTGCGGGACCCGTTGACCGATGAACCAAAGATGCCCGTGAAGCTCAGCACGCTCACGGATCGCATTTTGGCGGTCCGCGTCGTCAAAAAGGCCTCATAAGGCCAAGGCCGTGTCACAACACACTTGAGCCACAACGGCCATCGGAGTGCCATTCGAGCGCGGGCAGGCTCGACAAGTTTGACGCATCAAAAACCTCCGAAGCCTCGACAAATCAAGGTTGGCAGGTGGTTTTGGCCGTATGGCATGGTTTGAGCAGAAGAACGGGCAAACAACCAACAACCTGACCAACCATGTCCCCTGAAAAATTCACCGTTAAACTCCAGGAAGCCTTCAATGCCGCTCAATCCGTCGCCACGCGGCATGGGCAGCAGGAACTGAAGCCTGTGCATCTCCTCACCGCGCTGCTCGAACAGGAAGGCGGCATCGCGATGCCGTTGTTTGAGAAGGCGGCCGTTAATTCCGCTGCCGTTTCGAGTTTCAAGTCTCAAGTTTCAAGTTTGCTCGCGAAGCTGCCGAAGGTTTCAGGTGCCACGGGCGGCCTTTACCTCTCCGGCGAGTTCCGCGAACTGATGACGAAAGCTGAGGACGAGCAGAAGAAGCTAAAGGACGAGTATCTGAGCGTCGAGCACATCATCTTGGCGCTCTTCAAAACAAAGTCGGAACTCTCTGATGTGCTGAAGCAGGCCGGGCTGACCTACGACACCGTTTCGAAGGCCCTCACCGCCGTGCGTGGATCGCAGCGCGTGGTCGATCAGGACCCCGAGGGCAAATATCAGACGTTGGAGAAATACGGCACCGACCTCACCGCCCGCGCGAAGCAGGGGAAGATCGATCCTGTCATCGGTCGCGATGAAGAAATTCGCCGCGTGATGCAGGTGCTCAGCCGCCGCAGCAAAAACAACCCCGTGCTCATCGGCGAGCCAGGCGTGGGCAAAACGGCCATCGCGGAAGGTCTCGCACGCCGCATCGTCGCGGGCGACGTGCCGGACTCGCTGAAGGGCAAAAAGCTCATCAGCATGGACCTCGGCGGCATGATGGCCGGCGCGAAGTTCCGTGGCGAGTTCGAGGAGCGCCTGAAGGCCTTCTTGAAGGAGGTCACGTCGAGCGAGGGCGAGATCATTCTCTTCATCGATGAGCTGCACACCATCGTCGGCGCTGGCAAGGCCGAGGGCGCGATGGATGCGGGCAATCTTTTGAAGCCCCAGCTCGCGCGAGGTGAACTCCGCTGCATCGGCGCGACCACGCTCGACGAGTATCGCAAATACATCGAGAAGGATGCCGCGCTCGAGCGCCGCTTCCAGAAGGTGCTGGTCGACGAGCCCTCGGTCGAGGACACGATCGCGATCCTGCGCGGCCTGCAGGAACGCTATGAAGTCCACCACGGCGTCGACATCACCGACCCGGCG
>CALMTT010000208.1 GCA_937872615.1 uncultured Verrucomicrobiaceae bacterium
GAAGGCCTTGACGCATTCCCAGGCGGCGTCGGCGTCGGCGATGTTGTTGAAGCTCAGTTCCTTGCCCTGGATCTGCGTCCAGCCGGCCAGCAGGCCGTCAGCGTCGCGCAGAAATTCAACGAAGCCGTCGGCATCACCGGCCTCATCATGACGAAACTCGACGGCGACGCCCGCGGCGGTGCCTTGCTCTCGATGCGCCAGGTCACCGGACGTCCAGTGAAGTTCCTCGGTGTCGGTGAGAAGATCGAGCAGCTCGAAGTCTTCCACCCGGACCGGATGGCGCAGCGCATCCTCGACATGGGTGACGTCGTCAGCCTCGTCGAAAAAGCCGCCGAGGAGATCGATGAGAAGGAGGCCATGAAGCTGGCCGAGCGCATGCAGAGCAACAAATTCGACTTCAACGACATGCTCGCCCAGATGCGCATGATGAAGAAGCTCACCTCCGGCGGCGGCATCGGCGGCCTGCTCGGCATGCTGCCCGGCATGAGCAAGATGAAGGACATGGTCAGCAACGACGACGCCGACCGGAAGATGCGGCACACCGAGGCCCTTATCCTCTCGATGACACCCAAAGAGCGCTCACGTCCCGAAATCATCAACGGCCAGCGCCGCAAACGCATTTGCAACGGCGCGGGACGCCCGGTGATGGAGATGAACCAGCTCCTGAAGCAGTTCGAGATGATGAAGAAGATGATGAAGAACCAGGGCGCCCTGATGCAGATGGCGAATGCCATGATGGGTGGCGGTGGTGGAATGGGCGGCCTCGGCGGTCTTCTCGGAGGCCTCGGCGGCGGCGGCAAGATGCCCAAGCTCCCGCCGGGAATGAAGTTCCCCGGCAAGTTTTGAGACTCCCCGGCGAATCAGGCAGACTTCAGCCTGATTGACAGGCCGGGTAGATGACCTCAACTTCAGACATGCAAGTCACCCTCGAACTACCAGACGATGCTTTTGCCAAAGCAGACGCTTTGGCACGTCGTGAATCGCGCAGCCTTGCCAGCGTCATCGCGGACCTGATCAGGGCCATGAAGACAGCTGGTGCTGAAAAAGACACACCCAAGCCAGCAGTCACAGGACAGCGCTTTCCAGTTTCCGCGGGACGGCCGGTCACCTTGGCTGAAATCGACCGGTTACTCGCGGAGGATGGTCTTCCATGAGCTGGCTGCTCGACGGGAATGCTCTCATCGCCGTCACCATTTCGAGCCATCCACTGCACCTGCGGGCAAAAACATGGCTGGAAGGTCTGGGTGAGGCATTTCACACCTGCTCAGTAACTGAGGGGACTTTTTTGAGGCTGCACATGATGCTGGCTCTCGATACCTCATCATCCGCAGCGTGGGAAAAACTGCGGCTCATCCAATCCGACCCGATGCACCGTTTTATTGATGACGGAACCAGTTATCTTCAGGTGCGCAACAAGGGCATCCAAGGCCACAAACAAGTCACGGATGCCTGGTTGGCCGAACTTGCCAGGAGGCAGGGAATCCAGATCGCCACCTTGGACCAAGGGCTCGCCCAATCGCACCCTGATGTCGCCTTTTTGATCCCCTGAGAAAAAAGGATCGCAAACGCGCCTGCTTTCGCCAAGAGAATGGCTGTCATGTCTCAAAACAGTCCCTTTCGCATCGGAGTCGCCGGCGTCGGCGCCATTGGCAAAAATCATGCTCGCCTCATGGCGGACATCGCCGCGAAGAGTGGCGGCACAGTGCAGTTCACGGCGATTTATGACGCGGACCCGGCACGAGCTGCCGAATTCGCCGCTCAATACGGCACGCATGCCGCCAGCGACATCAGCGACTTCGCGCAGCGTGTCGATGCGGCCAGTGTGGCCGTGCCAACGGTGTTTCATCGCAAGGTCGCCGAGCCGCTCATGCAGGCTGGCATTCACGTGATGGTCGAAAAGCCCATCAGCGAGTCCTACGCCGAGGCGCAGGCCCTGATCGAGCTCGCCAAGGCGAAGAGCGTCATCCTTCAAGTAGGGCACATCGAGCGCTTCAATCCCGTTTTGCTGCAACTGGAGCAGCGCATGGACAATCCGAAGTTCATCGAAGCGCACCGCCTCTCTCCCTTCCCGAACCGCAGCATCGACATCGGCGTCGTTTTGGACCTCATGATCCATGACATCGAAATCGTGCTCCACCTCGTGAAGTCGCCGCTCGTGCAGGTCGATGCCGTCGGCATCCCTGTTTTGACCAAACGCGAGGACATCGCCAATGCGCGACTGAAATTCGCCAACGGCTGCATCGCCAACATCACCGCCAGTCGCATTTCGCCGGAGAAGATGCGTAAAATCCGCGTCTTCCAAAGCGACAGCTATCTCAGCCTCGACTACCAGGAGCAGAGCGGCTGGATCTACCGCAAAGACGGCATGCAGATCGTGCGCGAAGCCGTCGAAGTCGAGAAGGATGAGCCTCTCAAGCTCGAACTCGCCTCCTTCGTCGAATGCGCTCGCCAAGGCCGCCGCCCCGTCGTCACCGGTCAGGAAGGCGCGGAGGCCGTGCGCATTGCACTCGAGATCACGGATCAGATCGAGCAGAACGCAAAGCTGGGCTCCGCGGCCTGATTTACTGCACGAAGAGGAACTGGGCTCCGGTCACGAGAGCGTGAAGCACATCACCGACGGCTTTTTCGCCGCGTTCGGAGGTCACTTGCTTCAAAACAGCCTTCTCATCGGCAGTCGGCGCACGGCTCAAAAGAGCGGCGTAAACCGTTTCGAGCTTCTCATCCGTCGTCGAGGCGCTTTGCAGGCTTTGTGAAAGCTTCGACACAGGGCTGGTGAGCGCATCCAAAACCGGGCCGTTGATCAGCGCGAGAGCCTGAGGGACCGAAGCATCCGTGCTGGCATTCTCGATGAGCTCGCGATCACTCTGGCCAAAGGTGCGCAGGAAGGTGCCGGCCTTCGCGGGGCTCTGCTGCTCAGAGGCACGTGAGGCCAGGCTGAGGCCATCTTTGCCGCTGCTCTTGGAGACGTTTTTCATGAACTCACGGCGCTGCTCCTTCGTCATGCTGGCGAGCATTTTGGGATCGATCTGCGGACGTTTGGGAGTCTCCTGCTTGGCTTTGTAGCCTTGGCGCAGATCGGCGGCACGATCTTCGCCGACGAGAGCCACGAGGAAGTCACGCTCGGTCTGCTTGCGGAGCTGCTGCGCCTCGCGGCTGATGGCCTTCACATCGATGGTGGTTTCGCCGCCTTCCTTTTTCGCCTTCGCGAGCTGCTTTTGCATGTCAGCGAGCTTTTTGCGATTGGCCTCCAAGCGGTCTGAATTCTCACGGGCGATGCCGATGATACCTTCTGGCCCCTTTTCACGAATGGTGCCGAGGAACATCGCCAGATCATCGAGATACTGGTGAAGGCGGACGTTCTCGTCATCGACAGCATCATCCATGTTTCCACGCGTCAGCGTGACGAGGCTGTCCCAGATCTGCTCGGCACTCATGCGGCGCAGGATGGGTCCGGTGAAGTGGTAAACCTCACCCGCCGGCACTTCCTGAGTGGTGGCGGCACGCTGGTAGGCATCGGTGTTGTAGAGCACGCGGAGGAAATCCTTCAGCGCATACTTCTTCTCGATCATGAGCTGCGTGAGGTAATCCATCAAAGCGGGGTTGCTGGCCACAGTGCTGTCCGTGATCTGGTCCACCGGCTCGATGAGGCCGAGGCCGAAGGCCTTCTTCCACATGCGGTTGGCGATGACGGTGGTGAAGCGCGGATTCTCCGGGCTCGTCATCCATCCGGCAAAGGTCTCGATGGTGCTCTGACCTTCCTTCGCCTCGATCTTTGGGCCAAACATGGCCTTCGGCTCCACTTTGTCGCCAGGCTTGGCGTTCGTGTATTTGTAATCGTGCGGCAGCGCGGGCAGCTTGCCCTCTTCCCACTCGGCGCTGGTGTAGCGCAGAGGCTTCATCACATCCTGCATGGATTGTTTGATCTTTTGCAGGTCCTCGCGGCTGACCTCGGCCACGGCCGACTTCTTGTCCTTCTGGAACTTGGCGAGATATTCTTTGCGCTCTTTTTTGTCCATGTTCTTGAGCGCGGCCTTGTCGATCTCCGGGGCTTGAGCCTTCTTTTGGAAGAAGTCATAGCTCTTCGACTTGGTGTTCATGCCCCAGGTGAAGGCGGCCATGTGGTAGTAATCCATCTGCGTCCACTTGTCGAAAGGGTGGTCGTGGCACTGGGCGCACACGATGCTGGTGCCGAGGAAGACCTGCACGGTGTAGGCGAGGTGATCGAGCTTGTTCTCGTCCCGCTGCCAGAAGCCGATGCTGCCGCTGTCCCACACGCCGCCATCGGTGGTGAGGAGATTCCGCACCATCTGATCGTAAGGCGTGTTCGCCTGGAGCTGCTTTTTGAGCCATTCCTCATAAGCCTCCGCGGTGAGGCGGCCTTTCACATTGTCCGAGAGCCGCAGCACATCCGCCCAGTAGTTGAACATGTGACTCGTGTGCCCGGTGGAGCCGATGAGGCTGTCGATGAGCTTGGCACGCTTGTCGGGATCGCTCGATTTCAGGTAGGCCTGTGTCTCCTGGACGCTCGGGATGCGGCCGACAATGTCGAGGTAAAGACGGCGCACGAGCACTTCCTCGCTGGCGGCGGGATTCGGCTGCACGCCAGCTTTTTGCCAGCCTTGGGCGAGCAATTCATCGATCTTCCGGCTCTCCGGCAGGCTCGCGGCCTGGAGGCTGGCGAAACCGAGGGTGAGAAGCAGGGCGGAACTGAGGCGAAACGCGTTCATGCCCGCCGAAACGACGCGGGCCGGAACTTCTTGCCGGAACTTCCGGCCCGATCACCAGCTCTTACGCATGAAATGAAGAAGTGGTTATGGTTTCTAACGCGAATCCGGGCCGAATGACGACCCGAATGCCCACGAATGCACCGGGTCGGATGATTCGTGGGCATTCGGATCGTCATTCATTTTCATTCGCGTTGAAAGCAAAGAACCCCTGCTCGCTTTTTGACATCCGATTACCTCTAACCTCGTCATTTTGGTGCGTAAGCCCGCCCGATCAGGGCTTTGGCTTCAAAAACAGCACCTCCGCCCGCTCGATCCAGCCCTTCCGCAGGTCCATGCGGAACCAGCCGTCGCTGTTTTTGCGGTTGATGCGGCAGCCGCTGCGGGCACCGAACTCCTTCAGGTCATACTGCGCCCAGGTTTTGCCCTTGTCGCCAGACCAGATGATGCCGCAGCCATACGGCGAAGCCGGGGCGCAGTGCGTGGCGACGAAGACGCCATCCTCGTAAAGCATGTTCGCCGACTCGTAGCCCGGATTGAAGAGCAGCGTGTGCTTCGACGTGTCCGTGATGTCCTTCGGATCACTCAAAAAGATGCCGCGGTCATAGCGGTTGGCGATCGCGAGGCCATTCGCATCGGCAATCCAGTAGCACTTGCCGTCGATGAAGTTCAGCCCGCCGCACTTGAAGCGCGAGTTCGAGTTCACGCTGATCACATGCTGCCAGTCCCACTTGTCCGCCGCGGTGTCGTAAGTGCCGCGAATCCAGTGAACCTCATTCCCATCGCCGCGGTCGATGTCACCCGTGACCGCGTAAAAGGCATTCTCCGCCGGGTTGTAGGTCACATTGTGGATGTGACGGGCGATGAGCTTGTTCGCGGGATTGCCGAGCTTCACATCCTCCGGCTTCGCACCCTTCTGCTGGAACTTCGGATTCTGGCCAAAGGCATACGCCAGCTTCACCGTCTCGCCGTTGTCCGTGGAATAGTACACATTCACCGGCACCGCACCGCCGAGCACGTTGCAGTAGTTCCCCCACACCAGGATTTCCTTCCCGCCGACCTCGAAACAGTGCTCGCCATCGAGCGAATGGAAGTACCACCCCGGATTCTTCGGATCGAGCGGCGTGTGCGGACGGTATTCCCCGCCCTCCGGCCGCTGCACGATGACCTCGCGATGCGACTTGAGCTTGTCCGTGCTCAAGAACAACCGCTCCCGCGTGGCAAACAGCACGTTTCCATTCTTCAACAGCACGCTGAAGGTGATGTCCTGCGCCTCCGGAAACTCCGCCACATGCGGCCAGGTCTTCCCGCAATCCTCCGAAAGCATGATCTTCGTGCCAAGGAAGGCAAACATCCGGTTGTCCCGCTGCGTGTCCACATACGGCTCATCCGGCGTGGGCATGCGATAGAGAAAATGCTCCGTCTGCCCCTCAATATCGGCCGGCAGGCTGGTGGTGATGCAGAAGGCAAAAAGGGCAAAAAACAGCGGTCTCATGGCACCGACACAAACGGAGCCAGCATCCCACCTCATTCGTCTTCCTCGTCATCGAGCACGATGCAGGTGCGCGAGTGTTCCTGACCGCGCAGGCGTGTCTCGCCGTGGCGCATGGTGAGCTCCTGTGTCTTGATCTGGCACTCCGCGGCGATGGCATCACACAGGCCGCGCGAATGCGAAACGATGATGATTTGCGAGTGACGTGCCGCGTGAGCCACCAGATCGGCGAGAGCGGGATAGACAGCCTCGTTGAGGCTTGTCTCGGGTTCGTTCAGCACGAGCAGAGGCGGCGGCTTCGGGCTGCAAAGCATCGCGGCGAGGCAGATGAACTGCAGCGTGCCGTCCGATAGCTCATGACCGGCAAGTGGCCGCGGCAGCGAATGCGCCGACCATTGAAGATGAAACCACTCGCCCGCGTGAACATGCAGTCGCGAACCCGGAAAGGCCTTCTCGATGGCGTCATGCAAGACATGCCCCTGCCCTGTTTCCTCGATGGTTTGAATGACGGCCGGCAGGTTCGAGGCATCCTCCGCGAGCACCGGTGACCAGTAGCCTCGCACCGGCCTGCGTGCGGGCGCCTCCGCATCTGTCCGCATCGAGTGATAAAAGCGCCATCGCTCAAGACTTTGACGGGCCTGCAGCACCTGCGGGTAGTTTTGCAGATCACGCACGAGCGTCAGCATCGACTCAGATGCGCCGACCGACTCATCCAGCGCACGCAAGACACCTTTGGCATCCGCCATCTTGACCATCGCGGCGGATCGCTTGGCCAGCACGCGACGAAAAGCTTTGAGCTCCTCGCGTTTGATGTCCGGATCGAGCTTGAACGCCGTCGGATCACCCGGTGTGGAAGGCATCAAACCGCATTGCATGCTGAATTCGAAGGTCTCGCCCACCACCGCGGCATCGAAAGTCGTCAACCGCGCATGCTCCTCATTGCCTGTCCAAAGCAGGCTGCGCATGCCGCCCTCGCCCGCCACCGCCTCGGCGAAGGTTCCGCGTGCCAGCGCCGAGATGAGACGCAGCCCGCGATACACATTCGTCTTCCCCACGCCATTCTCGCCTTGCAACAACGTCACCGCACCGAGGCGCAGCCTCAGGTCCCGCAGCGAACGATAGCCCGCCAGTCTCACCGATTGAATCATGCGGCGACTCAAGCGATGCACGCCCGGCCTGTCCAGCACGTGATCCTGTTCTGAAAGGCACTTCGCAGGTTTTTCGCGGGACCTGCGTATGTTCACGCATGCCCGGCCACGACCACGGACATGCCTTCACCTTCATGAACCCACGACTGCGGGATGGTGTGGTCGTGCACAGCCGCCGCTCCGTGCTCAAAACGAGCCTCGCAGGCCTTGGCGGGCTCACGCTGCCCGGCTTGATGAAACTAAAGGCGGAAGGAAAGTCCCCGAAAGGTGGCAAATCGGTGATCTTGCTCTGGATGACCGGTGGGCCCTCCCACATCGACACCTGGGATCCGAAGCCCGACCGCCCCATCGAGAACCGCGGCCCGTTCAAGACCATCAAAACCAAGCTGCCCGGTGTGCGCATCTGCGAGTTTTTGCCGAAGCAGGCCGCGATGCTTGATCAGTTCACACTGATCCGCTCGGTCGATTGCCGCTTCAGCAATCATGAACCGAACATGGTCATGCAGACGGCAAATCTGACCAACGAGCCGCGCACGAACCCGAAGGCGAAGTACTTCCCTTCCTTCGGCAGCATCGTGGCGAAGCACCACGGCGCGAACCATCCGGCGATGCCGCCCTACGTCGTGCTGAACATGAAATCGCGCTCGCATGTGGCCTGGGGTGGTTATCTCGGCACGCAGTATGATCCGTTTGATGGCAACAATGCCTCCAAACTCTTCCAACTGCCCGCAGGGCTCAGCATGGACCGCTTGCAGGCACGCCAGACGCTCAGCCGCCAGATGGACGGCCTGCGGGCGGAGCTCGATGCGAGCGGCATGATGGGCGCGATGGATGCCTTCGGCCAAAAAGCCTTCGACATCGTCGCGGGCGGTCGGGCGCAAGAGGCCTTTGACTTGGAAAAAGAGCCCAAACAGGTGCGTGACCGCTACGGCGACCACGATTGGGCGAAACAAGCGCTGCTCGCGCGTCGCCTCGTCGAGCGCGGCTCATCGTTTGTCACCATCGACCTCAGCAATCACAGCGCGAGTGGCACCTGGGACAATCACGGCGACAACATCCCGCCCTACGGCGGCATCTGGAACGGCCTGCGTCCGCTGCTTCCCGTCTTCGATCATGTCATCACCACGCTGGTGAGTGATCTGCGCGAGCGTGGCATGCTCGATGACACGCTCGTCATCGCGATGGGCGAGTTTGGCCGCACCCCGACGCTGGGCACGCAAGGCAGCACGGACGGACGCAATCACTGGCCGGTGGTGATGAGCATGTGCCTGGCTGGTGGCGGCTTCCGTCACGGACAAGTGATCGGTGCGAGCACGAAAGACGGCGCGGAGATCGCCGAGCGGCCTGTGACGCCTTCCGACCTTGCCGCGACGATTTACCATCACATGGACGTGCCGCTCGATGCCACCTACACGGATCATCAAGGCCGCCCGAACTTCATCGTCGATGGCGGCAGACCGATCGGGGAGCTGATTTGAGCCTGCTTACTTCCGTTTGAACTTCACAAAGTAGTTCTCCTTCAGCACGTCCTTCACTTCACCGATCTTCTCGAAGCCTGCGGCGGTCACTTCAGCCTCGAAGACCTCCTGTCCGGCACGGACGTGGCCCATGATGAAGTCGCTGGTCTGGCCGGGAATGCGCTTGAAATCAATCAGCACGAGCTCGCCGCTGGGTTTGAGAGCCTTGTGCAGTGTGGCGAGCGTGGCCTGCGGATACTCGAAGTGGTGATACACATCGCAGATGAAGGCGAGGTCGATGCTCGCTTCCGGCAGTTCGACGCTCTTTTCGGTGCAGAGGATGGTCTGCACGTTCGAGGCGCTGGCCTTGCTGGCGCGGGCCTTGATGTGTTCGAGGAAGTTTTTGGCGATCTCGACCGCGAAGACCTTTCCATCGGCTCCGACGGCCTTCGCGAAGTGCAGCGTGAAAAGCCCCGTGCCCGCGCCGATGTCCGCCATGGCCATGCCGGGCTTCAATCCGGCCGCAGCGACGATTTGATCGCGCTGGTGGAAGATCTCGCGGCTCTCCGTTTCGAACTTCTTGGTCCATTCCTCGACGTTGAGCTTCGGATCGAGGAATTTGTCGTTGATGCCGGGTTTGACGCTCGCGTCTTGAGCAAGGGCAAAGGCGGCGAGCGTGAGGAAAAGGGCGGTGAGGCGTGTTTTCATGGTTTGGAGTGGGTTTGAGACTCTTGACGCTCGATGAGGCCGCCGTCTTCCATTTCGAGGATGCGGTCGAAGACATCGAGCGTGCGGTGATCGTGCGTGACGACGATGACGCCTGCGTTTTGCTCGCGGGCGACCTTGGCGAAGAGTTCCATCACCTGGCGGCCGCGCTGGCTGTCGAGCGCGGCGGTGGGTTCGTCGGCGAGGATGAGTCCTGGCTTGTTTGCGAGCGCACGGGCCACCGCGACGCGTTGCTGCTCGCCGCCGGAGAGCGCGACGGGCAGGTTGTGCGCCCGTGGGCCGATGTCGAGGTAGTCGAGCAGTTCCATGGCTCGTTGCCGGGCCTTGCCGGAAGAGGTGTCGTTCACTTCGAGGGCGATCTGCACGTTTTCCAAAGCGGTGAGGAAGGGGATCAGATTGGCTTTTTGAAACACAAAGCCGAGGTGCTGGCGGCGGAAGGTGCGCAGATCGACGAGCGCCCGTGGTCCATCGAGCACGGGCGTGCCATCGATGATGACGCGGCCGGTGGTGGGCGGATTGATGAGCGCGATGGCGGTGAGCAGCGTGGACTTGCCACTGCCGCTGGGGCCAAGCAGGCCCACGACCTCGCCCCGTGCGAGCGTGAGCGAGGCATCGCGCACGGCGATGACCTCGGTGCGGCCCCTGCCATACACTTTGCGCAGATTCTGGACCTCGACGGCGGGCGTGCTCATGCGGCGAGGACGGTGTTGGGTTCGACGCGCATGGCTTTCCAGATGCCGAGCACGCTGGCGGTGGTGGAGATGCCCACGACGATGAAGGCGAGCGAGACAAGATCCACCTGCTCGATGACGACGAGCCTCGGAAAGCGCGGGAAGAAGAACTGCCCGAGCACCCACGCGAGCCCGTAGCCCACCGCACCCATGAGCAACGCCTGCTGGAGGATGAGCCCGGCGATGACGCGGTTGCGTGCGCCGATGAGCTTCAGCAGCGCGATGTCCCGCACCTTGTCGAGCGTGAGCGTGTAAATGATGAGCGCGATGATGACCGTGGAGATGATGAGCAGCAGCACGCGGAAGAGGCCGAGCTGGCGCTTTGCCTTGTCCACCATGCCGGAGAGCAGCAGGTCCTTTTGCTCCTGCGTGGAATACACCGTGATGTCCGGCCAGGTGCTCAACGTGCGGCGCACCGCGGCCTCGTCCGCATCGGGTGCCAGCGTGACGAGCACGGCGCTGACCTGCGGCTTTGCCAAGGCGGGAATGCTGCTGGAAAGGCCCGCTGCCTTTTCCAAAAACGCGGGCTGCATGCGCCCGAGATCTGTTTCGGCCACGCGTTGACGCCGGGCCGCACGTTCCAGCCGCAAAGCCTCGCCGGGCGTGTCGGTCTGGATCGCCATCGCATCACTCACGCTGAAAAACGCCAGCCCGTCGCCGCTGCTGCCCACCATGCCCCGCGTGAGGCCCACGACTTCATACACATCCTTCCCGAGAGGCATTCTGCTTCCCAGCGG
>CALMTT010000209.1 GCA_937872615.1 uncultured Verrucomicrobiaceae bacterium
GAGGGCAAAACGGCTGCATTGCTCACCACGAGCATCAAACTGGGCGCGATGAGCGCTGATGCCACCGCGGAGCAATTGAAGGCGCTGCATGACTTCGGCATGGCCACCGGTCTCGCCTTCCAAATCATCGACGACATTCTCGACGTGACACAAACGAGCGAAAAGCTCGGCAAGAGCGCCGGGAAGGATGTGGCCTCTGAAAAGAGCACTTACCCGGCTCTCATGGGCCTCGACGCCTCGCGTGCAGAAGCCCATCGCCTCACAACAGCGGCGCACGATGCGCTGACGATTTTTGGTGAGAAAGGTGCGCGGCTCCGTGAGCTGGCGGATTACCTCTTGAACCGCGATTATTGAGCGTGAGTCCCTACCCGTCGGCCTTGGCGATCTCCAGCACCTTCACTTGGCGGTCGGCAAAGTCTTCCCAGTAGGTGATGGCATAGTCGCCAACGATGCTGACGTGAAGCGAACGGCCGGTGGGATCGCGTTCGGCATAGTCAGCGTGTTGGGAGGGAAACTCCTGGATCTGGCGAAGACGCTTATGAATCTCCTGCTGCACCGGTTTTCGCAGGCTGGCGAGCACATCGAGGGCCTCGTAGTCGATGAGCAGTCGGTAGGTCATGCGTCAGCAAGTCCCAGCCGACGTTCAGCCTCCTCCAGACTGACCCAGCGCGAGGGATCGGGGTCATCGAGCTTGGCCGCCAGTTTTTCGAGAGTGCCTTGCTCCCGCTGATGGCGCAGGGTCACCAGGAAAGCCTGGAAGCGCCTGACCTGATCATCAGGCCAGGTGGCGACTTCGCGGGTGAGAGTCTCGAATGACATGGCAAAGAAATAACGGCTCAGACGGCATCTGGCAAGCCGGATGCAGGCTCGTCATCACCTCACCGGCGTCCAGCGCAGGCGGAAGAACTGCCGTGTGGCGGGCGCGGTTGGGCTCGTCCAGGTGTGCGTGAAGCTCGCGGTGCCATCGGCGGTGCGGAAGGTCTCGACGGCGGTCCATGCGGAGGAGAGATCGGGCGATGTTTCAAGCGTGTAAGTCGTCAGCGGATCGAGTGAGGCAGCATCGATGAAGAGCTGGCCGCTGCTGATGTGCGAGGTGACTCTCGGGCCGATGCCGGGCACGGCCTGCCAGGCGAGGGCAAAATCATGTGCATCGGTATCAGCGGAGACTTCGAGGCAGTACTGGCCCGCGGGCAGGTGACGCAGAAAAAGATGCTCCACATTGTCCACGCTGCTCGTCGAGCTGCTGATGAGCGCACCGGTGGTGAAGCCCGATGCGGCGTAGAGCTTCAAGTTCAGATCCGGCAGGCTGGAGAAGTAGAAGCCCAGGAGATTCGTGATGTCACGATGCCACACGAGTGCGGCGGAAAAGGTCTCCGCAATGCTGCCTTCCGGCACGGTGAAGAAGTAGCGACGCCCGTTCGCATCGGTCGTGCTCGTGGCAAAGTCCCAGCCTTGCAACGAACGCTCCACGCTCGTCGAATGAGGCTGCTGACCTCCTTTGAGCAGATGCCAGGCATGGTAGAGATCGAGCTCACCAGCGCCGAAGACATCATCGTAAGGCTCCGCGGCGGCATCACGCTGCCATTGCGGCAGATTTTGCTTCGACGCGCCAGCGATGAGCACGGCCTTGAGCAGCTGCGGACGCTCCGCGGCGGCATTTCCAGAAGCGATGGCTTCTTGAAGCAGAGCCGCGGCAGACCCAGCGACGATCGCCGAGGCATAGCTGGTGTATTGAACGTCCACGACGAGGTCCGGCTTCATGCGCCCGATGCCATCGGTGGTAGTCCCGGTCTGGCTGTGAGCGGCTGAACGCGTCCCTGCGGCGATGGCGTGGTAGGTGCTGCCGAGCAGCGGCGCAAGCGAGCCGCCTGAAAGGCCGGTGACAGCGATCCGCTGGTCACGATCGAGCATGAAATCGAAGGCACGGATGGCTTTGAGGTCCTCGTCGGCATCCCCGAGACTGCCGGCCCAGCTGTGATTTTGCACACGACCCGGAAAAACCTCCGGCGTGATGCCATCGGTCAGCCGCGTGATGAAATCGACGGCGGTGTAGTTGTGAATCTCCGTGGCACTGCGGGCCACGCCGATGCCATTGCCATAGAAAAAGGTGGCCACCGCGACCCCGTGGCCGAGCTCTGTGCCCGCGCCGGATTCTGGATGGAAGGTCTTTCCAGCAAAGGTGCCGATACCGGCGAAGGAATCCGGACCACCAGCCTGCGGAAGGTAGTTCGGCGGTGATTCGATGTTGTTGGCCTCGGATTGCACGAGCACGATGCCTGCCCCGGTGGGCATCGCAGCGCCGAGTTCCGCGGCGAGCTTGGTGTGGCCGATGTCAGACAACCAGTCCGCCCGCACCGCATGGCATGCCAGCGGCAGGAGGAGGCAAAAAAGCTGGCGGTGGGTGATCGGCATCACGAGACGAATTCAGACGCTTCAGCCCGGTGGAGTGCTGAATGCTGCGCTGCGGTTTTTTAACACACCACAGCCGCGAAGGCACGCGAAGCTTGCCGCGTCCGAAGAACGCGTCTAAGGCCCTGCGCATGAAATTCGCCCTTGGAATCCTTCTCGCCGCCGTCGCTGTTTTCACCTGGGAAGCCCTGTCGTGGACGGTGCTCGGCTGGCATGAGAGCGCGTGGAGGCAGTTTCGCGATGAAGGCGCGATGGAGCAGATCTTTGCGCCGTCGATGACCAACGCCAACACGCAGGTGAGCAGCGGCGCTGGCATCTACGTGATGCCGGCGGAGCCACGCCACTCGAAGCACGCCACTCCCGAGGAGATCCGCAAGACCGAGGCGGACTATGCCAAGGCCCGCGAGAACGGCCCGTGGGTCTATGCCATCGTGCGTCCGGGCCGTCGGGAGGTCAGCATGGGCTCGAATCTGTTTGCTTCCTTCCTTCGCACGCTGGTTTGTGCCACGTTGATCGCCGCAATGCTCTCGCAGGCGATGCTTAGCTACCCGGGCCGCATCTGTTTCGTCGCTGCCGCAGGTCTTTTTGCCGGCTTGGTGAGCGATCTGCCAATGTGGATCTGGTTTGAGAACCCGGGCCGCGATACCATCGTGAACGTGGCCGATCATTTCATTGCCTGGATCCTCGGCGGCGTGCTGATGGGCCTCTTCGTGGGCAAGGACGTGGTGATCACGAAGGGCGTTTGAGACCGCGGCGCATCTCCGCTGGTAAAAAGTGGCTTCGCAGGCGAAAATCCACGTCATGGCATCTCAACCTTCATCGCCCGGCGCCGTCATGCGGCTGTCGTTTTACTTCGTGGCCGTGGCGCTGGCCTTGATTCATGTCTTTGTGACCTTCCGAGGCATCAGCAGCACGGAAGGCATGCACCATGCGCAGCTCGGCCGGCAGGTGGCGCGGACGTTTTCATGGCAGCGTCCCCTCTGCTGGAAGAGCAGGAAAATCGCGTCCCGTTCTGAAGTCCTCGTGAGGCAGGATTGTGGGAGCAGGTCCGGAATGCCAGGACCTGATTTTCCATCCGCGCCTTTTCCGCAAGCCGATTCGAGCTGCTTTTCTCGACGGGAAAAATAGATTTCGAATCCTGCACAACGATCGTCCGCGCAGAATCCCCGTCGAGCGCAGAGCCATCCGTAGTCCGCAGCCGACTCGTTCACGAGTAAGCCTGCGGAAAAACGCGAGCGCTACACTCAGCGCGACTGATTGAGGAACACCATGGCCTGTCCCGTACCCAGTCCGATGACGAGATCCGGCCGTTTGTCACCGTCGAGATCACCAATGGCGGCGCTGCTGATCGACTCCTCGATGGCCAGCGGAATCGGCGTACCCAGCCGGCCCTTGCCGATGCCCGGATAGATCACGATACCGCTGTTGATGGTGATCAGCAGATCCGGCAGCGTATCGCCATTCAGATCTGCAACCTCGCCCCAATAACAGCTTGTCGCCAAGCCATAGTGCAACGGCAGGTCGAAGCTGCCACGGCCGTCGTTGAGCATCACGAGGAAGCCCGCATCCGTGTCGGACAGCGCGATGAGCTCGGGCCGGCGATCGCCATCGAGATCGCGGCCGAGGATCATGTGCGGAGACGGAGAAACGGACAGCTGGAGCGGCCCATCGAAGCCAGCCTTGCCATCGCCAGTCAGCACGCCAACGCCGTTTGCATACGCGGTCCATCCGTTCGCGACCGCCAGGTCGAGCCGAGAGTCTCCGTTCCAGTCCGCCACTTCCAGGACATAGCCGTTCGCCGATTCGGGAAGCTTCGTGGGCGCCGCGAAGTTTCCGTTCCCGTCGCCGAAGAGCAGGTTCTGGGAACGATCGCGCTGATCGTTGACTATCAGATCGATCTTCTGATCGGAGTTGAAGTCTCCAGCCACGATGTGAGAGGGGTTCACGCCGACTTTGATGTGGACGGGATCCTGGAACATCCCCTGCCCGTTGCCAATCAGCACGCTGATATCACCCGTCTGTTGGTTGCTCACGGCCATGTCGAGCGCACCATCGCGGTTGAAATCAGCGACGGCAATACAGCACGGCAGGCCATTCACCCAGTAGGTCTTCGCAGGCCCAAAGCCGCCTTTGCCATCGCCGAGATGAACGCTCACCTTGCTGTTGGAATAAGGGCTCCGATACGCGGCAAACACGACATCGTCGTAGCCATCGCGGTTGAAGTCCGCCAGCGTACCGCCGCGTGGATCATTGGCGGTTGCAACGGCCGGCTGGGCGGCGAACGTCACACTGCTTGAAAAGTAGTGGAACAGATCGCTGTTGCTCCCAATATTTCCGTCGGGATTCTGCACTTGCACTGCGATCGGCCCCCACGCGCCGGGATTCGCGGGCAGCTTGGCGGTGATGCGACCCGGGCCGACTACCGTGACTTCTTGCGCTGTAATTCCAGCGAACGAGAGCGTCGCACCCGGTGCAAAGTTCTCCCCTTCGATCGTGATCGCAGTGCCGCCCGCGGTGGGCCCAACGGCGGGTGAGATGGCGCGCAGCAACGGAAGAATCGGTGGTGTAGCCGGTGTACAGGCGCCCAGCCC
>CALMTT010000210.1 GCA_937872615.1 uncultured Verrucomicrobiaceae bacterium
CACCGAAATGCTGATCCGCAAGCATCTCGGTGTGAGTCTCGCAGGCATCGAAGCGCAGGTCATCGGCGTGCTGGGCCGCTGATGACGAATCGAAAGTTGACCGCCAGCACCGCCACGCGTCCTGTTTGCCCATGGAATCCAAAACCGAGCTCCGCCAGCGCATGCGCCAGCACCTTCGTGAAGTGCCCGCGGAGGCAAACGAGGCTCTCATCACCACGCTGAAGCACCACGCTGCCTCGTGGCAGCCTTCGCGCACCGTCGCCATCTACGGAGGCCTGCGTGGGGAGCCGGATCTCGTCGGCGGCTTTCTGCCCTGGCTGCGCGAAAAGGGTCACACGGCCGTGCTCTTCGCCGTGGAGGCTGAAAACCTCGCGCCGCGTCTCGTGCGGGAACCTGCGGATCTCATTCGCAGCCGTCTCGGGGCTTGGGAGCCGAATGAAACTTGCGCATCGATCCCCATCGCAGCGCTCGATGTCATCATCGTGCCCGGGCTCGCCTTTTCACCGCGGCATCTCACGCGTCTCGGCCGCGGTGGCGGCTACTACGACCGTCTTTTGGCTCATGCGGACTGTCACGCACGCCGCATCGCCCTCGCGCATGAATTTCAATTGATCGACGAACTGTCCGTCGAGCCGCACGATCAAAAAGTGCACGAGATCCTCACTTCAGGCTCTTGATGTAAAGAATGAGGCTTTCGATCTGCGAGTCATTCAAGATGCCCGCGTAGATCGGCATGCCGGTGTCGAACTTCTCAAAGCCCTTCACCACCTTCGCGCTCGGATTGAGGATCGACTCGCGCAGGTAGGCTTCGTCGGCCTTCACCTTGCCCTTCATGCCCTTCGCGATGTCGCGCTCGGTGCCAAACAGGCCTTTCCAACTCGGCCCCACCTTCCCGACAAGCGTGCCATCCGTGCTGTGGCAAGCCATGCAACCAAACATCTGATACAAACGCTCGCCTTCCTCCACCGTCGGCTTCACCGCCGCGGCTACGGCTGACTTCCTGGGCGTGAGGTCGATCTTCAAACCGGGCTCAAAGCCGAGCTTCGCCGCATCAAAGGGCATCAGGTCCCATGGCGTGAAGTAGGCCGTGTTCGCCGCTTTGAGGCCATCGGCGCTTTGCAGGCCCCAGCCGATGCGCATTTGATGGCAGGTCTTCATCTCCGGGAAGGCCACCAGCACGCTTTGGCCATCCGCGCTGAGGTAGGCGCTGCTCGCATTCATCCATTCCTGTCCGTTGCTGCCATCCAGCTTCAAATGCGGGCTGCCATACTCCGGCGTGCGCTTGTAGTTCCATCGCTCCGCGCTGTAGCTCTCGGGGTTCGTCGCCAGCTTCGCATCGAGCTTCGCGTTGAAGCGCAGCACGAGGCCCTTATCCGTTGGTGTGACTTCTTCAAGAAGCACTCGTGGTTTGCCCGTCCAGCGCACACGGGCCAGACCGCTCAAACGCTTCACCACCGTGCCCCACACTTGGAAACCGGTCACATAGAGCTGCCCATCTGCCGGATTCACGATCGCGTTCAGCGTCGGGAAGTCGAACTCACGCGAGAAGCTCACCAGCGCTGCCTGTGGCTTGGCAAAGTGAGTGTTTTGCAGCACGCGGAACAACTCCGGCCGGTTGTATCCGATGTGGATCAACTCGCCATCCACCGGACCCATCTTCGAGCCGAGCAGCCACGTCTGCGTCACTCCACTCGGATTCACCGGATGCGGAATCCACGTCAGCGGCTCCGCGATGCTCTCCGGATACTTCTCCTTCTCCGCGATGGTCGGCAGGTGACCGTAGAACTGATGGTCGCGGATGATATGCAGCGGCGTGGACGGCACATAATGCCCCTGCTGATCGCTCGCCGTGACGAGGCCCGTCTGCGCATTCACACCGATGAACGGCTGGCGCAGCCCATAGCCGATTACCTCGAAGGATTTCCCATCCGCCGCCACTTTGATCACCGTGCCATTGTGCTTGCCACGCGTCGTGCCTTCCTGCCCGCCCTTCGAGATGTAAAGCTCGCCCTTGGGCCCCAACTTCATCGAATTTGGAAATTCCCGCGTCTCCGCCGTCTGCGCGAAGAGATTGCAGAACATCTCATACCGGTCGCATTCCTTGTCCCCGTTCGAATCCACGAGCTTCCAGATGCCATTGCGATCAAAAACGAGCATCTCGCCATTCCGCGCGACAATTGACATCGGCTCATGCAGCCCGCTCGCGAAGCGTTTCCACGTCACCGCCTCCAAATCGCCCTTCAAACCCGAGATCAGCCACACATCGCCATCAAACGTCACCCCCGCCGCATCGCCCTGATCATTCAAAAACGCGATGTCCGCGAGCCTCACATTCCTCTTCCAAGGATTCGGCACCGGCAGCGGAATGTCGTCGATGACGTAGGCGTCGGTTTTGGAAGAGAGGGTGGCCTTGGTGGTGAGGGTTTGGGGCCAGAGGCTTTGCTTCTGTGAGTTCTCCCATTTCTCCGGATCTACCAGCCTTCGGAGAGTATCCGCTTGAGCAGGACTTGAATACGCAGGTCCAGGAATCTCGTCCGAACGCCGAAAAACAAGAAAGTTACTTCCTCCCAACCCTAGTCGAGTGAGATTGCCAGTGTCCAAAGGGATCTGGAGTCTGGAAATCAAGCAGGCGCTCCCATCATCAAAATTGGCCTCCCCCTTGTTAAGCTTGGTCGGCCATTTCGCATTGTCCTTGGTTTGAAAGCCCAGAACGTGATATAGGTCGCCCCGAGCAACATGCGGTGAGCTGTTCTCGATCCAGTATTCCAATATGATGCGGCGGTGGCCGGCATCTGAGTTCACCTGACCAATAATTTGATAAATAAGCACTCCGTTCACTTCAATGCGGATTGAAGCGATGCCGTTCGCGGTACTCACTCCCAAAAAACGGCCTTTATTTCCAGGGAGAGAACCACGCCCGATTTCATCCAGGCTTGGAGCAGGATCTCGGGGATCCTTCAAGTCGGGCTTCTCTCCGAACTGCCACGAGGGACAGAGGGCATTGGACAAGAAAACCTTGCCAATCGGCTTCGGCAGGTCTTCCTGGCCGTCCTTGGTCTTTTGACCGGCGACGTGATACGAACCCGGTGCCAGCGCGGCGGGCGTGACGGGCGGTTTGCCCTCCTCGCCTTCCCAGATGCAGGCGATGCGCAGCAGGTCGGTGTCAAAACAGGCCCAGAGGTTGTGCCCGAGGTTCAGGATGAGGCCGCGGGGTGTGAGATTGTCCTTTGGAAAGCCTTCGCCGACATCGCGACAGTCCAGCACGCTGCTGAAGAACGGAAAATCCTTCTCCACAAAGTCCCCCCACGGCGAATCCGCCGGCTTCTGGGCGGCGAGCGAGGTGACAAAGGCAAGAAAAGCAAGGCTGGCGGGCAACTTCATGGCGATAAGCCAGAGAACACGGCCAGCCGTTCCCGTCTGTCAACGAAGGCTGCAACGATGATCACTTTGTCATCCGATAGAACGCAACCCCTTCACCGCGATGGTGCCACTCGCTCAGTCGCCAATGCCCGCTCGTCGCCTTCGTCCACGTGCGGGTGTGGGATGAAGCGACGACGATGCATGTGGAGAGAAGCAATTAAGCACTGTTTAATGCGGCGGGGTTTTGGAATGGCGACCTTCGAGTGCGCGCCAGCGTTTTGGAGTGCGGTGGGAAGCGAAGCGCGACACCGCTTTCGCCTGCCGGACGGGGTTCAAAGGTCGAAGGGTGTTCTTCCCGCGCCCGACAGCGGTGTCGTCGATGCAAGGGGTTGCCCTTGCATCTTTGCCACCGCACTCCACGACGCTGTCGCGAGAAATCACGCACTTCCCACGTTCGAGAGTGCAGCATGCGCCTCCTGCCCGTCTTACTTCTCACCTCTCACCTCTCACTCGCCCACGCCGTCGATTTCTCGCACGAGATCGTGCCGATCCTCCGCGAGCATTGCGCGGAATGCCATGCGGGGGACAAGAAGAAGGGCGGGTTCAGCTTCAATGACCGGAAGGCGCTCATGGAAGGCAGCGAGAATGGCGAGGTGGTGAAAAGCGGGCGCTTCATCGAGGTGATGCTGTCGAAGGACCCGGATGAGCAGATGCCGCCGAAGGGCAAACGCGTGCCGCCGGAGAAGATCGTGCTGCTGAAGCAGTGGATCGCGGAGGGGACGAAGTGGGAGGAGGGCTTCGCGTTCAAGAAGCCAGCGTATGAGCCGCCGTTTCTGCCGCGGAAGGTCGCCGTGCCAGTCACGAAGTGGGTTCATCCTATCGACAGCTTGTTGGACAAAAAACTGCCGAAGGCCTCCGATGCGGCGTTTCTGCGTCGGGCGCATCTCGATCTGATCGGCCTGCTGCCGACGGCGGAGGAGATGGCGGCGTTTGAGAAGAATCCGGACCGCGCGAAGCTCGTCGAGTCGCTGCTCAAGCGTGACATGGACTACACGGAGCATTGGCTCACGTTTTGGAACGACCTGCTGCGCAATGACTACGGCGGCACGGGCTTTATCACCGGCGGGCGCAAGCAGATCAGCAACTGGCTCTACCGCGCGTTGATCGACAACATGCCCTTTGACCAGTTCGTGCGTGAGCTCATCGCGCCGCCGAATGATGAGAGCCGCGGCTTCATTGATGGCATCAAGTGGCGGGGCGATGTCAGCGCGGGGCAGACGGTGGAGATTCAGTTCGCGCAGAGCGTTTCGCAGTCTTTCCTGGGCATCAACATGAAGTGCGCCTCCTGCCACGACAGCTTCATCGACCGCTGGAAGCTGAGCGAGGCCTACGGACTGGCCGCGATCTATGCGCAAAAGCCGTTGGAGATTCATCGCTGTGACAAACCCATCGGCCAGACGGCCACGGCGGCGTGGTTGTTCCCCGAGATCGGTCAAATCGATGCGAAGGCAGCGCCTGCGGAGCGGCTGAAGCAGCTCGCGGCGCTGATGACGCATGAAAAGAACGGCCGCGTGCCGCGCACGATCGTGAACCGCCTCTGGGCACGACTCATGGGGCGCGGCATCGTGCATCCAGTGGATGCGATGGGCACGGAGCCGTGGAATGCGGACCTGCTCGACTACCTCGCCGTGTATCTCGTGGAGAACGGCTGGGATTTGAAGAAGACCATCGCGCACATCGCCACCTCGCAGGCCTATTCCTCGCAGGCGCAGGTGGTGCAAAAAGGCGCGGACGATCACGGCTACGTCTATGCCGGACCGCGTGCGAAACGCCTCACGGCGGAGCAATTCGTCGATGCTGTGTGGCAACTCACCGGCGCTGCGCCGGTCAAAATGGACGCCAACATCCTGCGCGGAAAAGTCGATCTCGAACTCACGAAGAAGATCGCCATCCAAGGCCAGTGGATCTGGAGCGACAACCTCAAACCGGATGCCGGAGAGAACGTCACGCTGCGCAAAACGATCCAGCTCGACGATGATCCCGCCAGCGCCAGCGCCGTGGTGACCTGCGACAACGAATACATCCTCTACGTCAACAATCGCAAGATCAGCGAGAGCACCGATTGGACCAAGTTCTCCGCCGTGCCGCTGCAAACGGCGCTCAAGAAAGGCCAGAACATCATCCTCGCCGTCGCCAAGAATGCTGGCAAAGGCCCGAACCTCGCTGGATTCTTCTTCGACGCCCGCGTGCGCGATCCGAAGGGCAAAGAGCTCGTCATCGCCAGCGACGCCACATGGGAATGGACCTCCGCCGTGCCTCCAGGTAAGGAAGGTCGCCTCGGCCAATTCCAGCCAAAGGACTGGAAGAAGGCCCGCATCGTCCAGCCCATCGCCGCGTGGACCAGCGCCCTCGATCGCCAGGCCCCGATGCTCCTCGCCCAGGGCACGATGAGCAACGGCATGATGACCCGCGCCAGCCTCATGAAGTCCGATTTCCTCATGCGCACGCTCGGCCGCCCAAATCGCGATCAAATCGTCACCGAACGCCCGAACGAGCTCTCCACGCTCGAAGCGATTGATTTGGCGAATGGCAGCATTCTAGCTCAAACCCTCGAAAAAGGCGCGAAACGCCTGCTGGAGCTTCAAAAGCCCGATCTCGTCACCGAGCTCTACCGCCACGCCTTGAGCCGAAATCCGTCCGAAGCCGAAAAAGCCCTCGCGAAGGAGCTCATCGGCGAAAAGCCGACGATGCAAAGCATCGAAGACCTACTGTGGTCCGTGTGCATGCTGCCGGAGTTTCAGGTGGTGCGGTGAGGCATCCCAAGAAAGTGGCTCCTGGGTCGTGAAGCCGATGTCATGCCCACCAAAGCCACTCGTTTCCTCGCCATAGCCCTGCTGCTGCTCACGTTGGCTGGTGCCATCGTCTCGCAGATGAAGTGTCCACCAGCCGCAGAGTCAGCAGAGGCCTCCAACTCTCGCGGGAGATGGATTCACCCCAAGTTTGTCGAGTCGGTGAACCGACGGATGCAGTCCCAGCATAGGCGGATCATGACGAAGTGGCCTGCTAAGAGAAAGGTATGCAGCTGCGGACCAAGTGAGGTTTGTGATGGGCCGATCTTGGTCGATGACTTACCACTGCCTGTTCTCTTCGGCAGTTCGGCTGTGCACGGCATCAAACTGCCTGTGAATTTTCAGGTGGTGCGGTGAATGGAGTGTAACAGGGCGGCTGATTCGGGCATTGATTGAACCGAGGGAGGCCTTTAGGCTTCCAAACGCGTCCGCCATGCTCCACCGACACCTCTTTTTCTTCTTCGCGATCTGGGCTGTTTTCGCCGGGGGCGTGGCTTCGGCACAGCAGGCACCGGCGGAAACTCGGTCACGATTTGAGATTCACGATGGTGGGAGGAAGCGGGGCTTCGAGCTGGCGTTGGATGAGGTGACAGAGAAGTCGGCGGCAAAGGGCGAGAAAGGCGCGAAGACCTCGCGAAAGGGCAAAAACCTTGGCGAGATGCGGCAGATCGCTCGTGAGGCCGAGGCGGCCTCTGGCGGGAAGGTGGACATCGTGCTCTACGAGGAGGGAAAGCCGCGTGATGAGTCAACGAGGCGTGTGTTGACGCGTCGCGTGCTGTTGAAGGTGGCGGCGGGTTTTGATGCGCAGGCTGCTGCGGCAGCGGTGGGAGCCTCGAAGGTCGAAAAGCCGCCCTACGCGCCTGGTCATGTGCTGTTCACGCTGCCTGGAGCGGGGGACGCGTTGACGAAGCTGGATGCGTTGAAGGCGTTGCCGGGTGTTTTGAGCGCGGAGCCGCAACTCGCGAGGATTCAAAAGCGTCGCCTAATCCCGAATGACACCTTCTTCAGCTATTCGGCAGGCAATCCGGGCTATCAATGGCATCTGCGGAACACCGGCCAGAGCCCCGGTGTGACCGGCGTGGATGTGAATGTGACGAGCGTGTGGGACAGTTACCTCGGCACGGGCATTCGCATGGGCATTGTGGATGATGGTCTGGAGGTGGCGCACCCCGATCTCTCACCGAATGCGGACATCGTGAACGACCACGACTGGAACGACGCCACGCCCGATGATCCCACCGGAAACGCAAGCAGCGACACGCACGGCACCGCCTGCGCCGGTGTGGCCGGGGCACGGGGTAACAACGGCACGGGCGTCTCCGGCTCCGCACCGATGGCGACGCTGGTGGGGCTGCGTTTGATCGCCGCGGCGGTGAGCGATGCGGAAGAGGCGGAGGCGCTGACCTGGAAGAACGACATCATCCACCTCTACAGCAATTCATGGGGGCCGAGTGACGACGGCCGCGATCTGCGTGACGCGGGTCCGCTCGTTAAACAAGCCCTCGCCAGCGGAGCGAGCATCGGTCGAGGTGGCAAAGGCTCGATCTGGCTTTGGGCCGCCGGAAACGGGGGCGACGTGCAGGACAATTCCAACTACGACGGCTATGCGAACTCGATTTACACGCTTTCCGTGGCGGCTCTGAATGACAGCGGCGTGCGCAGCGCCTACTCCGAACCCGGTGCGAACGTGCTGGTGTGCTCGCCCTCGAATGACAGTGCGGCGGGGCATCGCGGCATCACGACAACGACGACGAACAGCAGCTACACACACAGCTTTGGCGGCACCTCCTCGGCCACGCCGCTGGCTGCGGGCGTCGTGGCCTTGCTGCTGCAAAGCAATCCCAATCTCGGCTGGCGTGATGTGAAGGAGATCCTGCTGCGCAGCGCCACGAAGGTGAATCCCACGCATGCGGACTGGGTGAACAACGGCGCGGGCTATCACGTGAATCACGAGTATGGCGGCGGTTTGATCAATGCACAGGCAGCGGTGGCGATGGCCTCGTCGTGGACCAATCTCGGTCCGCAGGTGACGCAGCAGATCGCCCAGACCGGCCTCAGCCTGGCCCTGCCGGATGGGAACAGCACCGGTGTGACACGCACCTTCACCATTCCCGGCAATGTCTTCATGCGGGTGGAGCATGCCACGCTCCACATCGCCGCCACGCATGGCCGGCGCGGGGACATGAATGTGACGCTCACCTCACCCGCGGGCACCGTGAGCAAGCTCTTCGTGGCTCACAGCACTGATTTGAACCTGAACATGGACTGGACCTTCTCCTCGATCCGTCACTGGGGCGAGAGTGCCGCTGGAAACTGGACTGTGACGGTCAGCGACCTCGCCACGGGGAATCTCGGCACGCTCACGAGTGCCACGCTCACGCTGTATGGCACCAACACCGCAGCGCCGACCGCACCGCCGGTGATCAGCAGCTCCTTGAGCAGCAGTGGCAATGTGGAATCCGCCTTCAGCTATCAAATCACCGCCACGAACAATCCGCAGACGTTTACCGCGAGCGGCCTGCCGGACGGTCTCAGCCTGAGCAGCAGCGGCCTCATCCAGGGCACGCCGACTCAGCAGGGCACCTTCAACATCACCCTTGGAGCCACCAACTTCCTCGGCACCGGCACCGACACGCTGGTGCTCACCATTGGCCCCCGCCTGCCCACGCCGCCGGTGATCACGAGTTCTTTGACGGCACAGGCGGTGCTCAATGTGAGCTTCAACTACCAGATCACCGCCACGAACCTGCCCACTGGTTATGCCGCCACCAACCTTCCCGCGGGACTCACGGTGAACAGCACGGGGCTCATCAGCGGTATCCCCACGGCCACGGGGACTTTCAGCGTGGCGTTGTCGGCATCGAATGCAGACGGCACGGATAGCAAGACGCTGCAGCTCACCGTCAACTCCGCCGCCTCGCTCATCGCCCAAGCGGTGGACAACACGCAGCTCGTCTTCACCACGGGCGGAAACCTGCCGTGGACTCTTTCGACCTCATCGAACCATGACGGTGTGGATTCCGTTGAGAGCGGATGGATCACCCACAGCCAGCAGAGCTGGCTCGAGACCGTTGTCACCGGCCCGGCCTACATCAATTTCTGGTTCCAGCTCCAGTCCGAGCTCGGCGGGGACTACTTCCGTTTCACGATTGATGGCGAGGAGCTGTGGTATAGCGAGGACACGCACCTTTGGCGGCTCCTCGGCTTCTATGTCCCGCCCGGCCAGCACACCGTGCGGTGGAACTACACCAAGAACGAGAGCATCAACTATGGCTACGACGGCATGTGGCTGGATCAAATCGAGGTGCAGGGCGTGCAGCAGTTGATCGGCAACACGATCGACAATCCCGATCTCACCTGGAGCATGCCCAGCGCCCAGGCCTGGCCTTTGCAGAACCGCCGCACCATCGACGGTGTGGATGCCTTCATCAGTCCGATCATCCTCGACCATGGCCGCAGCAGTGTGATTGAGACGCCGGTCACCGGGCCGGGCACCGTCTCTTTCTGGTGGACGGTTTCGTCTCAAGCGGGTGGTGACTTCTTCCGCTTCGAGATTGATGAGACCATTCAGAACCAGATCAGCGGCCACAGCAACGGCAATAACATCCCCTGGGCACAGCAGACCTTCAACGTGCCCGCCGGCCAGCACATGCTGCGCTGGCGCTACATCAAGAACGAGGCTGTGATCGATGGCCTCGACGCCTGCTGGCTGGATTCCATCACCTACACGCCCACCTTCGCCAGCGGCCCGCCGTATGCGCAGTGGCTGAACGGGCTGTTTCCGACGAATCAGCTCGGCAACGCCCTGCACACCGGCCCGGACGCCGACGACGACGGCGATGGTCGCAGCAACCTCCACGAATATGTCTTCGGCGGTTCGCCGCTGGTTCCGGATCATGTGCAGCCGTTCACCAACCAGCCGCAGGGCACGGAGATGTGGATCGACTACTCCATCGAGACCTCGAAGACGGATGTGATCCTCACGCCTTCGATTTCGAGCGACTTGACCCTGTGGACGGATGGCGTGGGTGAGTTCGTCACGCAGTCCGGTGGACGGAATCACTACCGCGTCCGCATTCCGTGGAGTGAAGGGAAAAAGTTCCTGCGCCTGAAAGGCAGCCTCGTGCCGTGAGCACGAGGGAATCGAGTGAGCCAAAAGGAGCGTGACGATGCTCGCGGCAGCGTTTTGGAGTGCGCCGGACCTCCGGCGCTTTCGAGAGGTCCACGGCATGCGAAAAGCTCCAGAGGGCTGGAGCACTCCAGGACGCTGTCGCGCCTCAGAGCATGCCATTTGTCATCAACGCGGATTACTCACCACGAACCAGCAACTCAACGGTGGCAGGCACGTCGGCGAAGGACTCGACGGTGCGCCAGGGCTGGAGGGCATCGAGTTGATCGATCGAATAGTCTCCGGTGGCCACGGCGAGGCATTTGGCGCCAAAGGCGGCGGCGCAGCGGATGTCCTTTGGTGTGTCGCCGATGACGATGATGTCGGCGATGTCGTAGGTGGTGCCGGTGGCAGTCTGCATGCGCTCGGTGGCGATGGGGCCGAGCTGGTTGCGGTCGTGATGATCGCAGCCGAAGCCGCCATCGATGAAGCGGTCAAAGATGCCGTGACGGCCCAGTTTGATGGCTGCGCCGCGTCGGATGTTGCCGGTGAGCAGACCGAGATGCGCGTCCTTTTCCTCACGAAGGGCATCGAGGAGGCTTTTCACGCCGGGAAGCATCACACCGCGAAAATCGGGGGCTTGAAGCCGGCGCTCGAGATTCGCGAGGTAATGATCGAGGAACGCAAAAATCATCTCGCGGCTATGCTCACGGCCCACGTGGCCAAAGACATCCATCGCGATGGCAGGATCAGTAGAGCCAGCGAGCTGGAGTGGTGGGAGTTGATCGCGTTGAATGCCAAAATAGGCCTCTGCGGCATCGAGAATGGCGGAGCCACCCGCGCCATGGCTGTCGATCAAAGTGCCGTCGATGTCGAAGAGGAGGAGCTTGGCCATGAATGCAGAGTGGAAGCCGCGGCGGAGCGGGCAAATGACGAATGCGGAATGTCGAATGACGAATGCCTCGGATGATACCGTAGACTTCAGTGGTTATTTCAATGCGGCTTCGCAGCACCGGCGGCGGGAGCGTGCGGTGCGGTGCCGGTGTTCGACGGGGCGAATTTGGCCACGAGGAAGGCGCCACCAGCGGCCATGAAGCAGCCGAGGATGAAGGGCAGGGGAAGTTTGGACCAGCCGCCTTCCGGAGGATGCACGACCATCGCAGTGATGGTGTTGATGACCGGCGCACCGGCAAAGACGATAGGCATGACAGCCGCGGCTGCGGCGACACCGAATCCGCCACCACCTTTAATGATGGGAGAAGCAGCAGCACCAAGAGCGAGCACGAGGGTGAGGGCACCGAGTGCACCGGCGATGCCTGCCACGAGGCTCAGCGGGATGCCGCTTCCGGTATCGCCAGTGAAGCTCATGTTCGAGCCGCGCACCTTCAGCACGACGGCGGCCACGACGCCGATGATGGCGTAGGCGATGCAGACGAAGAGGAAGGCTTTCAGGCCGGCGTTCGGGGTCTCAGGGCCCATGGGCATCTTGGAACGGGCGGCATGAAGGATGACGCCATAGACGCCCCAGGACAGCACGGTGAGCAGGGCATAGACAAGCCAGGTGGACATGATCTTGGATTTGGGTTGGGAGTTCACGAGAGTGGAGGTGGAGCGGTCTCTTTGGCGAGGAAGGGAGTAGGGTCAAGGCGGGCGGGAGGCCGCTTGCGGACAAGAAAAAACGCCGCGGAGGTCATCCGCGGCGTTTTCGTGAATCCAATGAAGCGGGCGATCACCAGCCGTGCGCGTCACGCACCTTGATCATCGTGTCGAGGATGGTGTTCCAGGTGCCGGGCGTTTCGAGCACGGCGTTCGGGAACATGCAGCCATCCCAGCAGATGTGCTGGATGCCACGGGAGGCGGCGTCCTTGAGCCAGTAGCCGGAGGCCTTCACGATGTCGAGCTTGCCGTTCGGATCGTCGGCGCGGCAGTGCTTGCCTGTCTTGTCGTGGCTGCCGGCGCCGTGGACGGTGCCGTCGTTCTGCGCGACGTGGAAGTCGATGGTCCAGGGGCGGAGGGCATCGGTCATCTTCTCGTAGGCGGCCCAGAATTCGGCGTCGGAGTAGCCTTCTTTGACGAGAGCATGCTCAGGGGCGTTGTAGCCCAGCGTGTAGAGGTAGGTGTGGGCGAGGTCGGCCTGGAAGCCGAGAGCGTCCTTGTCACCTACGCCTTCGAGGACGTCGAGCATGTCCTTCCAGGAGTGCATGCCGGCCCAGCAGATCTCGCCTTCGGCGGCGAGGCGCTCGCCGTGATCCTTGGCGATGGCAGCTGCCTTCTTGAAGGTATCGATGATGCGGGCGGTATTCGCCTTCGGGTTTTCCTTCCACTTGGCGATGCCGAACTCGGCGGAGTCGATGCGGATGCAGCCGTATTTGCGGATGCCGGTGCTGTTGAAGACCTTCGCGATGCGGCAGGCCATCTTCACGGCGTCGAGGAATTTCGCCTGCTGGGCGTCATCACCCATGGCGCTGTCACCCACGGTGCCGGGCCAAACGGGAGCCACGAGGGAACCGACGGTGAATCCGCGTGCGGCGATCTGATCGGCGATCTTCTTGATCTCGTCATCGCTGGCATTCGGGTCGGTGTGCGGGAGGAAGAGGAAGTAGTCGATGCCTTCAAACTTCTGGCCGTTCACATTCGCGGCGGCGGTGAGGTCGAGCATGCGCTCGAGGCTGATCGGGGGTTCCTGGCCTTCGCCATCGCCTTTGCCGACGAGGCCGGGCCACATCGCGTTGTGAAGTTTGGGTGCGGATTTGCTCATGTGTAGTAGGTGGGTTGAGAAATGAGGCCGCGAGGCTAGCGGCTGCTTTTCGGAACGCACCAAAAAAGTGCGTCATTTCACCCACGGAAGCCTTCTGCTGTGTGAAATGGCTTTCTGGGTTTTCGGGTCGCGCGAAGAGGGCATCCGGGAGAACAGATTCGACATTTCGCCTGCCGCATTCCAGACTCGGCTCCATGCCGACACCGCCCATGACCCCCAAAGCCCAGGCCGCCTATGATGAGGCGCTGAGGAGAATCGGAGCCTGCCGCCGCAAGGGGAAGCCGGGAACGTATCTCGATCTCAGCCGCCTCGGCCTGGCCCAGGTGCCGCCGGAGATCGGCCAGCTCGCCACCGTGGTGAAGACGCTTCACCTCAACGACAACCAACTCACAAGCCTGCCGCCGGAGATCGGACAGCTCACCTCGCTGACGGAGCTGCGTCTCTGGACCAACCAGCTCACAAGGCTGCCGCCGGAGATCGGACAGCTTGCCGTGCTTAGGGAGCTTTATCTCCAGGCCAACCAGCTCACGAGCCTACCGCCGGAGATCGGGCAGCTTTCCGCTCTCAAGGAACTTCGCCTCTCCCAAAACCAGCTCACGAGTCTGCCGCCGGAGATTGGCCAACTTTCCGCACTACATAAGCTTCACCTCTCCAACAACCAGCTAACGAGACTGCCGCCGGAAATTGCCCAGCTTTCAGCACTCAATGAGCTTCACCTCGGCCACAATCGGCTAACAAGCCTGCCGCCCGAGATTGGCCAGCTCTCGGCACTAACTCAGTTTCATCTATACAACAACAAGCTGACTTGCATCCCACCTGAGATGGGTCAGCTCTCCGCATTGGAAGGGCTTCGACTCGATAGCAATCAGCTCACGAGTCTGCCTTTGGAGATTGGACAGCTTTCCGGCTTGGGTTGGCTTGACGTCGACAACAACCAGCTCACCAGCCTCCCGTCAGAGATCGGCCAGATCGAGTCTCTGGGTATGCTTCGTGTTAGTGGGAATCCTTTGCCCCAGGAGCTTTTGAAGCTCGCCAAAGGTGGTTCCGGCCAATTGATTTCGTATTTACGCGGCGTGCAGGAAGGCATTGTTGCTTCAGGAAGCGCAGTCCCAAAGCGCTTCAACGAGGCGAAGCTGCTGCTCGTGGGGCCGGGGAACGTAGGTAAGACCTGGCTGCTCAAGGCACTACAGGGCGAGGTGCCGGAGGTGAAGGAATCCACCAAGGGCATGGAGATCGCCCGAGAGCCAGTGACGCTGCCGCATCCAACCGAAAAGAAGCGGGAACTGAAACTGAATGCCTGGGACTTTGGCGGACAGGATCATTACCAAGTCACCCACCAGATCTTTTTCAGCGCCAAGGCCATCTACCTGTTGGTGTGGAAGCCGCGCACGGGCATCGATCCTGATTTGATCGCCCGGTTGGAGCGCATTCAACTCAGTGCGGGGCAGACGGCGAAGGTGCTGATCGTGTCCACGCATGCGGATGGTGCGGTGCCCGCCGTGATCGGTCAGGCAGCGCTGAGGGAACGCTTTGGTGACATGATCTGGGGCTTCTATGAGACGGATAGTGCCATGGGGGCCGGGGGCACCGGCATCGCGGTGCTGAAGCAGGAGATCGCCCGGGCTGCGGCGCAACTGGAGGGGATGGACCTGCCCTTTCCTGCGACCTGGCATCAGGCGCAGGAGGCGGTTCGTGCACTGGAGAAACCGACGGTGAGTTTTAAAGACTTTGCAAGGGTCTGTGCCGAGCATGGGCTGAATGTGGAAAGTGCGGCAGCGCTGGCGGGGACCATGGAGGTGCAGGGCCATGCGGTGTATTTTGCCGATGCGGCTACGGACGAGGCGGCCTGCCTGAGTGCCGAGGAAAATCTGGTGGTTTTGGACCCGGAATGGCTCGCCAAGGCGGTGGGATTTGTGCTGGAAGACAAGACCACGATGGCCCGCTCTGGCAGCCTCAAGCATAGCAGGCTGGCGCAGATCTGGGAGAAGGATGGCAAGCGGCACTGCCCAGGCTACAAGAAGGAACTGCATGGCTTTCTGCTGTGGTTGATGTGGCGATTTGATATCGCCTACAAGCAGACGGAGGAAATGAGTCTGGTGCCGGAGCTCATCCAGCGGAACCGGCCGGATGACCTGCGCTGGACGCCTGCCCTGCCAGCGCGTGAGCCTGAGGCAACGCTGATCTGCCGCATCCCCCAAGACCCGCCTGTGGGAATGATCCCGGCGCTAACAGCAGCGGTGCATCCGCTGCGGCGCGTGGAAGAGCGGGAGGCCAGTGCTCCACCCAAAGACACGCTGGACCAGAACTGGCGGGATGGTTTCTTCCTCGATAGTGCGCTGCGTGGCGAGGCCTTTGTGGAGTTGGTGGATCGGGATCTGCGGATCGTGGTGCGGGACAAGTATCCATCGGACCTCTCCAACCGCATCGAGCGGACGCTAGGGGAGATCGTGAAGCAGCGCTGGCCGCGACTGGTGATGGATGTGCGCGTGCCGTGCATCGGCAAAGTAAACGGGAAGCTCTGCAAAGGCACTTTCCGCAAGAGCCGACTGGAAGAGCGCCGTGGCGGGAGAGCCTACTGCGAGGATTGCGGACAGGAGGTGGATGCCGCGAAGATGCTGGAGGGCTTCGATGCGCATGAAGAGGCTGTGATGACGCAACTGCGGGCCTTGAAGCTTGGACAGGGCGAGTTGCTGGACGGCCAGCGCGAGCTGATGGCGGCGTCGTATCGTTTCTTCCAGCAAGCGTTGGACCCCGCGCGGCGTGAGCTGGAGCGGGCACCCTGCCTGCTAACGATCCTGCCGGAAAAGGCGAAGGACTGGCAGGTGCTTTCGAAGCTGACCGAGCACAAGCTGCGTGTGACCTGCTGGTGTGAGCACCCCGACGGCCCGCACCCTGGCGCAGTGATCGGCAGCGGTGACGCCCCCGATTATGTGCTGACGATGCCGACGGACTGGCTGGTGAAAGCCGCCCCTTATATCAATTGGGCCGGGACACTGCTGAAGGCCTTTGTGCCGATGGCCGGTAGCCTTGTGTCACAAGGACTCGGCGAGAACGCGTCGGCAGAGTTGAAGTTGAATATCTCGCTGATGAATGATGCCGCTAAAGCACTGCCCACCGGCAAGCTCGAGATTGGCACGCGTGCCGAAATGGAGCCGATGCACCATGCACGGCCAGAAATCGTCGCCCTGCGGCACATCCACGAGGCGCTGCTAGCCCAAGTCAAAGAGCCGAAGCGCTGGGGTGACCTGCGTCCCGTGAGCACCAAGAGCGGAGAATTGCTCTGGCTCTGCGCCAAGCACGCCGCTATCCAGCAACCGCCCGTGCAGCAGTTGTAGAACGCCGCGTGGTTTCAACCTGTGGGTTCCAGTCGGGTCCCAAGCCGAACAGGTTGAAAACCTGTTCCACTTTGCCGAACTCGTTTGAGGCTCCGCGTGTGAAATGGCTTTCCTTCGTCATTTCATGCCCGGTTCATCAAGGTTTCACGGGTGCCCGGCAGCATGGGGGCGATGAAAATCATCCGCCTCTCCCTGCTGGGAGCTGTGCTGGCCACCTCGGCCGCCACCGCTCAGACTACTCAACTCGACGACAGCGAAGTCCGCATCAGCTACGCGGAACTGAAGCGCCTCCTCGCGGCCTCGCAGCCGGTGGTCGAGGTGAAGACGAAAGCGCCGCCACCGGTGCCTGCCGCGCTGCTTTCCGCTGTTTACCGGCTCGATGCGAAAACAGGTGAGATAATTGCGGAGATGCAGGCGCAGAGCTTTGCGGAAGGCTGGCAGGCCATTCCGCTGGCCGGAGCCTCCACGGGAGCCGTGAGCATTGATCCGGCCGATGCTCGGGTAGTGGTGCAAAACGAGCAACTCTGCCTTCTCACGGATCAAACCGGCCTCACGAGCCTCAAACTGACTTTTCCGGCTGTCTGGCCGCAAACGCTGCATCTGGCTCCGAGTGCCGTTGCGGCCCTCGAAGTGGCTTCGTTGCCGGAAAATCATGTTTTGCGACTTTCGAGCGGCACGCTCATCCGGCAAAACGGTCGCCATGCGCTGCCCGCGGCGGGTGGTGAGATCACGCTGAGCTTGGAGGACGGCACGAAACCGGCCACGCCGCTGGCCGATGAAGCCATCCTCACCTCCGCCACCTATGCCACGCAGGTCGTGCGGGATGGTTCGGTGCTCACCGAGGGCACTCTGCTCGTGCGACATGATCCGCCGGTGCGCATCGTGGTCACGCTGCCGGAAGGCTCGCAACTGCTGCAATGCCGCGTGAACGACACGCTGATCCGTCCGGGCTCGCCCAGCGGCACGCGACTGGAGATCCCGCTCGATGATCCGGCCACCGATGGCGGCGAGTCGAAGGTCGAGCTCTCCTTCACCAGCACGCTGCCGGCTCTTCAACCCACCGAAGGCGAGATCAACCTCGCCCTGCCGCAGACGCCGCTCTTCGCAAAGCAGATCGACTGGCAGGTGCAGCTCCCCGCGGGCTTCGACACCACCGCGAGCGGCAACATCGAAGCCCTCGCACCCGTCGCCGAGGCCAAGCCCGGCCTCCACCTCCGGAAATCTCTCTGCCGCGACCAGCAACCCCAGGCCCGCATCGCCTACCGCAAACGCACCAACTGATCCCCCACCTCATCACTCCACCACTCCACCACTCCATGAAAACATCACACCTCATCACCATCGCCATCATCTTCGTGCTCACCTCCTTCGCGTGGTGGTTCCTCGGCGGCACGATCACCATGCGCACCGCGCACATTCGCGACACCACGACCTATGGCGTGCATGATCGCTGGGGACCGAATCTCATCCAGAAGCATCCCACGGCCAGTTACAAGGCCAGCGATGGCGAGCGTGTGCTGCTCCAGCCAGCCACGAGCGATGTGAAAGTGTCGCTGAACTACCAGCCGGTGAAAATGGGCCTGTTTTGGCAACGCACCTACGGCACAATCTTTGAAGGCGGCTACACCTTCAAGAATGACACCACCATCACGCAAACACTGCACATTGATCTCGAACTGCCGACAACCAAAAGCATGCTCGACAAGGTCAGCTTTGTGATCGGCGAGGGCGACAAGGCACGCAAATCGCTCGTCACGCCGGAGCAGGGCATCATGACGGAGAGCGTGGAGCTTTCGCCCGGCCAGTCGGTGCCGGTGAAGATCAGCTACGAGTGCCGCGGCACCGATGCGTGGCGCTACGCCTTTGCCGATGCGAGCCGCATCCGCGACTTCCAGCTCACGCTGACCACCGATTTCACCGATGTGAACTTCCCCGTCAGCTCGCCGACCGATCGCGATCTCGCGGGGAATGGGATGAAGTTCATCTGGAAGTATGACGACGCCATTTCCGCTCCCGGCATCGCCATCGACATGCCGCGTGAGTTGAACGCCGGACCTGTCGCGGCGCAGATCGCCTTCTGGTCGCCGCTTTCGCTGCTGCTGTTCTTTGGCGTGCTGGTCATCACTGTCATCGTGCGCGGCATCCGCCTGCATCCGGTGAATTATGTCTTCCTTGCCGGTGGCTTCTTCGCCTTCCCGCTGCTCTTCAGCTACATGCTCGATGTCTTCCCGGTGTATGCCAGTTTTGCCATCGCCGCCGTCGTGTCGCTGGCGCTGGTCTGTGGCTACCTGCGTGCCGCTGCTGGCGAGTTCATGTTCCGCATCGCCCTTCCGGCGCAGTTTGCCTACATGGTGCTCTTCAGCGCCAGTTTCTTCTTCAAAGGCCTCACAGGCCTCACGCTGACCCTT
Source organism: uncultured Verrucomicrobiaceae bacterium (assembly GCA_937872615.1). Taxonomy (GTDB): domain Bacteria; phylum Verrucomicrobiota; class Verrucomicrobiia; order Verrucomicrobiales; family Verrucomicrobiaceae; genus Prosthecobacter. The sequence goes on from CALMTT010000210.1 coordinate 18,819, forward strand.
GGTGGCATTTCCACCCTCGCCGTGCTCATGGCCCTGACCGCGAAGGTGGACTGGAGCGAGCGGCTTGGAGGTCTTTCGCCGAAACTCGCATGATCGCTTCGCGAATGACGAATGTAGAATGACGAATGCAGAATGCCGTCGTTCCATTAGCATTCGTCATTCGCCCATTCATCATTCGTCATTCGTCATTCCCAACCATCATGTCCCCGAAAATCCTCATCGTTGAAGACGAGCCGTCCATCGCGGAAAACATCATTTATGCGCTGGAGACCGATGGCTTCGCGGTGACGGCTGTCTCGACGGGGCGTGAAGCGCTCGAAAAGGCTGCCGCCAGCGAATTTCAGCTCATCATCCTCGATGTGGGTTTACCTGACATGACGGGATTTGAGGTCTGCCAGACGCTGCGGCGCACGCAGACGCTGCCGATCCTGTTTCTCACGGCTCGTTCGTCGGAAGTGGATCGCGTGGTGGGCCTCGAAATCGGCGGCGATGACTATGTGGTGAAGCCTTTCAGCCCCCGCGAGCTGGCGGCGCGTGTGCGGGCGATCCTGCGACGTGTCTCCAGCGTGCCGCTGCCGCCGGGGAAGGCGGGCGCGGTGCTTCCGCTGGTGATCGACGATATCCGCTGCCAGGCGGTTTACTTCGGCACGGCGCTGGTGCTCTCGCGTTATGAGTTTCGCATGCTGAAGGCCTTTGCCTCGCATCCCGGTCGCGTGTTCACACGTGAGCAATTGATGGAAGCCAGCAGTGAGGAGCCAGATGCGAGCATGGAGCGCACGATCGACACGCATGTGAAGACGCTGCGTGCTCGCATGCGGGCGGTGAAGGGCGGAATTGATCCCATCGTAACGCATCGCGGCCTTGGTTACTCGTTGCTTGAGGAGTGGCCGGCGGAGTGAGGAAGTGGCCGACTTTCTCCGAAAGGCGAGCCAGGCTCGATTTTTGGAAAAAATCGGCCACGAACTACTCCTCGCTGATTTCGAGGGACTCGACTTGGCCAAGTCGTTCGCACAAGGCGCTGATCTCGGCGGGGTCCATGACCATGAAGGCGGTGGAAAGCGCATCCGAAAGGGCGGCGGTGGGTGCGAGGGCGTAGGTGCGGCGGTTTTTCACCGGCACGGGCTGGAAGAGCCGCGGATTCATGATGTGCGCCCCTTGCACAGCGAAGCCGCTGCCGCTCACGGCGCGGTCGCGCAGTTGAATCTGTTTGGCACCGTGGCTGAGCGTGAGATTCCACGCGTCCTTGTCCGCGGGCTTGCCGATGGCGAGCACGGTGCTGTCACCTGCGTTGAGCACGGCGTTGTGCACGCCGTGCATGGCGAGTACATCGGCGGCTTGATCGAGCGCATAGCCTTTCCCGAGCGCACCGAGGTCGAAAATCATGCGGCTGGCATGCACAGTGACGGTCATCTCGGCCTCATCGAGGTCAAAACGATGGCTGCCGATGATCTGACGCGCTTCCTCGAGCACGGAGGCATTCACATGCCGCGGCTCGCCGGTGCGGGTGACGAAGAGCTCCATCAGCGGGCCGATGGTAATGTCGAAGGCGCCGTTCGTCTCGGCATGCACGGCCTTCGCGAGTGAGAGGCAATCCCACGCGGCCATGCCTACGCGGAAGCTTTGCCCCGCCTCAAGCTGGCCGATGCGGAAGATGTCGCTGCTCGCACGGAAGCGGCTGAGTTCGTCCTCGAGCCTCGCGATCTCTTCAAAGGCTGCGTTCGCGGTCTGCGCGGCATAGGCCTCGTCCACATCGTCCTGCGAGATGATGATCTCGAAGGTCGTCGCCATGGCGTGGCGGGAGTGGCGGGAGGCGTGAGGAGTCACGGCGTGACAGCGGCGTCTTTTTGAGCGGTCTCGTAGCGAGTCCAGAGGGACTGCTCGACGAGCATAATGAGGTTCTCGTTGGGCCGCAGGCCGTAGAAGCCTTGATTGTGATACGGGCGGGCGGCGATTTTGGCCTGAAGGGCTGGTAGCGCCTCGGCATCGCAGATGATGACGGAGGCGGTGGGCTCTGCTTCGGGCACGGTGGGCTCGTAGCGGGCATTGGTGTTCGTGCGCCAATACCAGCGCATCGGCCAGCCGAGGTCTTTGTTCACGACGAGGATGTTCATCGGCGCGGGCTCGAGGCGCTGGAGCTCGCTCACTTGGTGCAGCAGACGCGGGAAGGCCTGCACGGTGTGGGAATAGGTCCATGGATTGCGAGCATCAGCGGCGTAGCGGTGGATGGCCAGATTTGTCTGGTAGCACAAATGATACAAACCGAGGCCGAAGGCGATGCGGAAGCCGATGCGCAGGATGCCTTTCGAGAAGATGCTGGCGAGCACGCTGGTGCCGTAACCGGCCAGAAGTATCAGCGCATGCTGGGCGCTGAGGATGGACCACGGCGTCTTGTAGGCGAGCACCGAGTAGCCGCCGAGCAGGAGGAGGGCGTAGAGGCTCAAAAAGACGATGAAGGCCTGTCGCGGTCCGTTTTTCTGATGATTGCCGACGAGGCCGTGACCCATGCCGATGAGCGCGAGGCCGACGATGAGGCCCTCGGACCAGTTGAGGCCGCCATCGCTGCGCCAGGTCAAAAGCGTGAGGTAGTAGTGCCAGGGCTTTTCGTGGCCGGCACCGCCGGAACGCTCGAGGTAGTTCGCGTAGGTCGTGAAGCTGTTTTTGACCGCCTCCCAGTCGTGGAAACCACCGGAATACATCGCCACGCTGACGATGGCGGCCGGGATGAGCACCCAGAGCCAGGGTTTGCCGGGACGTTGCCTCGAAGATCCCATGGAGAAACCGCTGCGACGGGGTTCAAACGGGCCGAAGAGCTGTTTCGCCACGAACCATGCCACGAAGCCAGCGGCGACATTGAGGATGAAGGTTTCCTTCGTGGCATGCTGCAGACCGGTGGCGATGCCGCCGAGCAGCAGCCAGAGCCTTCCGCCACCCTGCGAGTAGCGCCAGAAGCTCACGAGCGCGATCATGACGAGCAGCACGAGCGGCGTCTCCATGATGTAGTAGCGCGAGTAATAGACCTGCATCGGCGAGACTGCGGCGAGCAGCATCGCGGCCACCACACCGCCGCGCCCAAGCGCATCGCTCAGGAGCAGCGTGGCGAGAATGAGCAGCAGGCCGCAGACCGCGGTGACGGTGCGGAGTTGAGCTCCGTGCCAGGTATCGGGCGCACCCCAGAAGGCGACTTTGGACCAAACTAGGGCCGCGTAGTGCAGACCGGGGCCGTGGTAGTCCTTCGGGTCATAATTGAAATGGCCGGTGGTTTGAAAATCGGCCGTTTTGAAGGCGAGGATGGCCTCGTCGGTATGCATTGGGCGCTCGTCGAGCAGTGGCAGCCGGTAAAACGCCGCCGCCGCCATCGCGATGACTGCGAGGAGCAGGAAGGAGGTCGTGGAAAGGGCAGGGGCCTTGTTCGAATACATGCGTGGAGGGCTCTCCTAGCCCAGCATCACGCGGCGTTCCACCATCAACCGCGAGTTGCGGTGCCTGCGGAGGTAAAATTCCTCCCGCACGGGCGGCGCGGTATCGCTGCCGCCGTGCTCGATTTCGACCGTCACGGCCTGCGAGGAGGCTCGGAGCTTCAAAAAGCGGAAGCGCGGCATCTCGCGGGCACGGAAAAAGACATGCAGCGGCACATGCGGATGGCTGGCATTCCACAGCCAGCGGGAAGGCGGAAAACTCTCCTCCTCCGCCAGTGCCAGCAGGATCTCCCGCACAACGGTCTCTCCGTGGCCACCGGACCAGCGGGCGGCCTCACGGCGGTTAAAGAGCTGGTGCATCCAGGCCATCACCGGGTTCTTCCGCGCCTGCTCCATCTCCTCGATGAGCTCACGAGCATGCACGGCCATCAGCCGCTGAAACTCCTCACGCGAGATATGCCCTCCATCCAGCAGGCGGAAAAGCTTCTGCGGGCTGGGGACGGGCTCGGAGGAGGGGGGCATGCGGGCGGGGTACAGTTTGTATGATGGTCGGGATATAATCATTGAGATTCACGGCAAAACATATCAGTCTGTAACTGGTCTACTAAGATTGAAAAAATTCCGCCACATTCTTGAAGCCTCTTTGTTGGCAGCAGCCGTCTGGTTGTTGCCTCGTTTGTCTAGGAGGCTGGTTGTCTGGGTTTCTTACCTGCTCGGCTCGTTGGCCTACCTGTTGGACAAGCGTGGGCGGGAGACTGCGCTGGAAAATCTGCGTTGTGCCTTTGGCCGCCAGTATTGTCCTGCGCAGCGCCGACGTATTGCCCGTGGTTCATATCAAATGTTTGCCCGAACTTTTTTTGATCTTTTTTGGTCTACTAGGCTGACTGGAGAATCGTGGCAGCAGTATTTCACCATTCATTTGGCCGGTCGGCAGGACGAAGAGCATGCCCGTAGAACCGGGGCTGTATGGGTGACACCGCATTTCGGGAACTTTGAACTGGTGAGCATGGTCTGGGGGTTCCGGGGCATCAAGTTCACCGTGGTGGCACAGGACTTCAAAAACCCGCTCATCACCCGCGTTTTCAAGCGCCTGCGGGCACACTCCGGGCACGATGTGATCCCTCAGGAAAATGCCATGCTGCGCTTGATGAAAGTGTTAAAGCGAGGAGGGCACGCGGGGCTGCTAACGGACCTGAATGTGCCGCCCGGCAAAACCTCCGCAGCGATCCGCTGCTTTGGAATGTGGACCTGCGTGCCCACCCTGCATGTGGAACTGGCCCTTCGGTTGGGATTGCATATCATGACTGGTGTGTGTCGCCCGCTCCCCGAAGGACAATATGAAGTGCGCATTTTTGAGGCGCTGCAGCCGGGGCCCGAGGACGATGTGCGGGAATTGACACAGCGCGTGTGGGACCATTTCGAGAAAGCCATCCGCGAGCATCCCGAATGCTGGATGTGGATGTATAAGCACTGGCGTTACCTGCCCGCCAGCGTCCCTGACCCTGAGATTGCCCGTTATTACCCTTGCTACGCCAATCCTGCGCCCGCATTCGCAGCCATGGTGGCTGCTAATTGATCACCTTTTTTGAGCAACGATCCACCTAGGCCGTGTTTGCCCCCCCAACAGCCGTATCTGAGCCAGTCGATGATGGAGGCGAACTGGATGAGGGAAAGAAAGTGCAACGCAAACTTGTCGCGCCGGGTGCTGGCGCAGGCCCATATCGCCCGGATCATGCCAGCATGGGCACGCGGAGCGCTATGGGTGCGCATACAAAGCCGCGCCCCGCCCGCCGATAAAGCAGCGCCATGAGCATGAAAACAGCACCCAATCCAAGCACGCATCACCACGCAGAGGGAGGTCCACGCTCACCGATGAACGCAGAGCGCGAAAAGAGTCCTAATCGCGCCCCAAAGAGCCACCACCCGATCATGCCGAACCCATCACACGATCAACGAGAGTTGTCGCCACAAGCGAAACCATCGTTCAAGAGCGAATCGGCCACCACCCAGGCAACACAAAGCACATAAGGTCGCGAAGGAGCTATAGCCGGGCTTATTTATTCCAGTCACGCATGCTCGAATTTGACCGGGTGCCCCCCCTCAAAAGGTAAAGAGCGAATGAAAAGCTTGATGGCAGTAAATTCAATTTGCACCTTCATTCTTTGCCTACTTTGATATATGGCCAGTTTATTACATGAAAAAAGCGCTCATCACAGGCATCACCGGCCAAGACGGCTCTTATTTAGCCGAGCTACTTCTGAAGAAGGGGTATGAGGTCCACGGCGTCATCCGAAGGTCGTCAAGTTTTAACACGGATCGTATTGACCACATCTACCAGGATCCACATGTGAACGGAGCCCGGATGATTCTCCACTATGGTGATCTGTGTGACGCCGTCCAGATGGTGAAGCTTCTTTACGAACTACAGCCTGACGAGATCTACAATCTTGGTGCGCAGTCGCATGTGAAGGTGTCGTTCGACATCCCCGAATACACTGGCGACGTAGATGGACTCGGGGCACTCCGCATTCTGGAGTCGATCCGCGAGGCCGGACTGGTGAAAAAGGCCCGCTTCTACCAGGCGTCATCGTCAGAGATGTTCGGCAAGGTCCAGGAGATCCCTCAAACCGAAACGACCGCATTCTGGCCGAGGTCACCCTACGGCTGCGCCAAAGTCTTCGCCTACTGGCTGACGGTGAACTACCGCGAAAGTTATGGCTTGCACGCATCGAACGGCATCCTCTTTAATCACGAGAGTCCCCGTCGCGGTGAGACCTTCGTGACGCGCAAAATCACCCGCGCCGCCACGCGCATCAAGTTGGGCCTGCAGGATAAGCTTTATTTGGGAAACCTAGACGCCAGACGCGACTGGGGCTTCGCTGGAGAGTATGTGGAGATGATGTGGCTCATGCTCCAGCAAGAGCAGCCGGATGACTATGTGGTCGCCACGAACGAGACTCACAGTGTGCGCGAATTTTGCCAGGAGGCCTTCGGTCAGTTGGGCCTAGACTGGGAAAAACATGTGGTTCATGACTCTCGCTACGAGCGCCCGGCCGAGGTTGATCTGCTCATCGGAAATCCCACGAAAGCCCGCAGACAGCTCGGCTGGGAACCCAAGGTACGGTTTAAAGAGTTGGTGAAAATCATGGTTGAAGCCGACCTGAAACTCGCTGAAAACGAGACCAAGTTGAAAGCTCTCTCTGACTCATGACAAAACTGTTCATTTCCGGGCACATGGGCATGGTTGGCTGTGCCTTGGTCCGTCGTTTTGAACGGGAGTCTGACGTCACGCTGGTGTTGCGCACGCGCAAGGAGCTTGATTTGACCGACCAGGCCGCCGTGAGGGCTTTTTATGCAGCCGAGAAGCCGGACACCGTCATTGTTGCCGCCGGCAAGGTTGGCGGAATACAAGCCAACAATACCTACCCCGCCGAGTTCATCCATCAAAACCTCGCCATTGCCACCAACTGCATCCACGGAGCGTGGAAGACCGGCGTGCAGCGTCTCCTCTTTCTTGGCAGTTCCTGCATCTATCCCAAGCTGGCTCCGCAGCCGATCAGTGAGGATTGCCTGCTCTCCTCCGCTCTGGAGCCGACCAACGAAGCCTACGCCATCGCTAAGATCGCCGGATTGAAGATGGCCGAGTATTACCGGAAGCAATACGGAGTGATCTACCACTCCGCCATGCCGACCAACATGTACGGCCCCGGCGACAACTACCACCCGCAGAACTCGCATGTCATGCCGGCTCTCATCCGCCGTTTTCACGAGGCAAAAGTAGCAGGTCAGTCAAAAGTGACCGCTTGGGGCTCCGGCAGTCCGCGCCGGGAATTCATGCACGCGGACGACCTCGCGGATGCCTGCGCCTTCCTGCTACAACTTGAGAATCCGCCGGGCCTCGTCAATGTCGGTTGCGGCACAGAGGTGACGATTCGTGAACTGGTTGAACTCGTGGCCGACGTGGTTGGATACCAAGGTGAAATCATCTGGGATTCCTCCAAGCCGGACGGCACGCCCCGCAAGCTTTTGGACACCTCGCGCATTCATCAGCTAGGTTGGCAGCCGAGCATTACCCTCAGGGAAGGACTGGAGCAGACGTATCAGTCATTTCTGAAAGAGATTTACTCGAACACAGTCAGACGTTAAACAATCTTGAACACAATTCTCGTCAAACTCACCGGCGGCCTGGGCAATCAAATGTTTCAATACGCGGCAGGTCGGCATCTAGCACTGCTCAATGAGGCCGAGCTGCTGCTGGATGTGAGCGAGTTTAAGACATACAAGCTGCGCGAGTTCAGCCTGCAACACTTCCACCTTAAAGGCCGAATCTGCGAAAAGTGGGAGATGCAGTACTTCAAGCGGCCTGCCGCCCTCAGAACGCGGCTGGAGCGCATGCTGTGCGTGTGGCGGAGCCCGAGTGCGCTGTCCCAGACTCCGCCATCCGCGAGTCTGGTTCAACGGGTGCGCGAAGCGGGCTTTGCGTATGATGCCACGCTGCTGGAGAAGAGAGGCTCCTTCTACCTGGATGGCTACTGGCAGAGTCCGCGGTACTTTTCAGCGATCGAAAAAGAGATCCGTGCGGATTTCCAAATCAGCACGCCACCGAGCGCCGCCAATGAAGCGATGGCCGCTAAAATCTTGGCTTCAAATTCGGCCTCACTGCATGTGCGGCGGGGGGACTACCAGCACAACGCCAATACCAAGAGCATTCATGGCGCATGCTCCCCCGGCTACTACAACAAGGCGGCGCGTACCCTCTCCAGCAAGGAATCCGACGTAGTGTTCTTTGTCTTTTCAGACGAAATCGAATGGGCCCGGTCCAACCTGCATTTCCCCGGGGAGAAGGAGTTTGTGGATCTCAATGACTCGGCTCACAACTATGAAGACCTGCGGCTGATGTCTCTGTGCAATCACCACATCATAGCCAACAGCACGTTTAGCTGGTGGGGGGCATGGCTGGGCAGTCCAGATGGTGTGACTGTGGCACCTTCGCGCTGGATGAATGACGCCTCCCGGGGGCCTTCGAGCCAGGAACTGCTCCCTGCACACTGGATTCAAATTTCACCCGAAGAAAGCTACACGTGAAAACTGTCGGCGTCCTGATGCCCTGTCGAGGCTACCTTCCGCACGTCAAACTTGCGGTGGAGAGCATTCTAAACCAAACCTATCAGGATTTTGAGTTTCTGATCATCAATGACGCCTCCGAGGCTCCGGTGCGGGAATACTTTGAGGGACTCAGGGACTCGCGCATCCAGATCTTGCATCATGAAACTCCGCTAGGCGTGTCGCGATCCCTCAACAAAGGGCTGCGCCTGATCCAGTCTGAAATCGTGCTGCGCATGGACAGCGACGACATCGCACGGTCGGACCGGATTGAGCTGCAATGCGGGCATCTGATGCGGCACCCGGAAATTACTGTTTTGGGCGGGCAGATACAAAACATGAGAGGCGATGGGCGTTCTACTCAAGTCCCAG
>CALMTT010000211.1 GCA_937872615.1 uncultured Verrucomicrobiaceae bacterium
GGAAAATCGTATCACTTCGGGAATGTCCCACACCCGACACCATGCAACAGTGCGAGACGCCGGATCAGGCAGCCGCCTATTGGAGAACGCATATCGCGACGCATCCCTACTTCAATTCTGAATGTGAATGTCTGGTTGTTTTCATCCTCAACACCCGCCGCCGTATCAAAGGCCATTATCTGGTGTCCATTGGAACGATGGATACCATTCTCTGTCATCCGAGAGAGGTGTTCCGATTAGCCATCATGGCGAGCGCCGCCGCAATCATCATAGCGCACAATCATCCGAGCGGTGAACCGACACCATCCGAAGCCGACATCAAAATCACCCGCGATCTCATTCGAGCGGGACAACTTCTCAAAATCGAAGTCCTTGATCACATCGTGATTGGTAATCCAAACTACTCAAGCCTCAGAAGTTCGGGGTATTTTTTCTGAGCCGATAGCGGCTTCCTTCAAAAGGAGGCCGACTGTTTATCGGAATGAGAGGGTGCTATCGCAGCATTGTTGATTCAGACCGCACTTTCGGCAGGCAAGCTGAACTTGCTTAAATTGAGGCGCTTGACCGCGTGGTCAAGTCGGGTGCTTCGACCACATCAGTCGCATTCGCCAGACACGCAGGCTTCATCACTATGGCTCGGAACGTGTGCCAAATGGCTAAATATACCGTTTGCACAACGTAGCGTCCGACGCTACGATACGGAAACGATGAAAAGGCCAAAACGCTCTCAAGATAGCCGCCAGATCGGTGCAGCCGTGGCTTTCGTCGAAGCGCGCATGGCTTTGGGGCGCGTCGCCTTCTCGCTGGAGGAATTGACCAAGGAAACAGGATTGTCAGCCATTGCGGCAAAGTTTCAGTTGTTACGGCTACGAGGTAAAGTTGCCCGCGTCTCACCCCGGCAACCGTTCTTTCTAATCGTCAGCCCGGAACACCGCAGCATGGGCGCACCACCCCCGAGCTGGTGGCTTCAGGACTACTTCAACTGGCTCGGCCGCCCGTATTATTTGGCACTACAGTCGGCAGCCAGCGCGTTTGGTTCGAACCCGCAGGCGCTCCAAGTCACACAGGTGATGACCGATAAGCCGTTCAGACCGATCAAGGTTGGAAGAACCCAGCTTCGATTCTTCGTAAAACGCGGGATTGAGCGGACGCCCACCCAACAGCCTGAAGGGGCAGTTGCACCACTTTTGATCAGCACGCCCGAGGCGACAGCGTATGACTTGGTTCGCTATGCGACCAGCATCGGCGGCTTCGAGCGCGCAGCGGAAACCATCCGACCACTTCTGCCCCTCCTGCGTGCTCGTGAACTCAAGCGCGTATTGGACGTGGAGAACGAATCTGCCGTCGCGCAACGGTTGGGATTTGTCATCGAAGCATGTGGGAACAAATCTTTAGCGAAAGCTGTGCGCGACTGGCTGCCCGATGAATTGTCGCCCGTGACGCTCGCCCCGGCCAAAGGCAAACGCGGTAGTCTCCCGCTCATCAAACGCTGGCAGGTGCTCAACAATTCCAGTGAGCTGAAAGTATGACGCCGATCACCCGCCAGGATATTCTAGCCCACCAAGCCGTTGTGCCCTGGGCGGCGCAGTATCAGGTAGAGCAAGACCTCCTGCTATGCCGCGCGATGGTCGCGCTCTTCGACGACAAGTTTCTGAGTTCCCAAGTCGCCATGCGTGGCGGCACGCTGCTGCACAAAGTCCATCTCGCGCCACCCGCCCGTTACAGTGAGGACATTGATCTGGTCGTGGTTGGCACACGCCCGGCAGATCACATCCGACGCGCCATTCGTCGCGTGCTCGCCGATGTCTTGGGAACGCCGAAAGCGTCCGTTTGGGACACAATCGCATTGGCGATTCGCAACACCGTCAAGCCGTCGCGTGTGTTGCGCATGACTTACTCGGCACGCTCCATCATCGAGCCGAACCGGGTGCTGGAAATCGTCGTCGAGGCGAACGTGACCGAGCGGAAACCGCATCGGGCCGTGGTTGAAATGCCATTCAGCTTCACATTCCGCGACAAGCCTGTGCAAACGGGCATCAAAGGCTTCGACATTCACGAAATGCTGGGCACGAAGATGCGCGCCATGTTTCAGCGCAAGCGCGGCCGGGATTTGTTCGATCTGTATTGGGCGTTGACCAAATCACCAACGCCCGTTGACCCAGCGGCCATCATCGCGTCGTTTGAGCACTATCTGAAACAGGAAGGCACGAAAGCGGGCCGGGCGGAGTTCATCGGAATCCTCGACGATCATCTCAAAGACCGCGGATTTTGTTCCGACATGCAACCGCTGCTCCGCACCGACATTTCCTACGATCCGCAAGCGGCCGGAAAATACATCAAGACGCACTTGTTGAATCTACTGCCGGCGTGAGGCGTTCACTCCTTCTCGGCTGGAGGCCGCTTGTCCGCTGCGGCGACTTCTGTGACTGCAATCTCCGCAATCACAGGCTGGCCGTCAGTGACAAGCGAACGCTGATTGCCGGACAATGCCGATAAGGACGCCAGTTCCATCCGCTGCATCGCAGTTTCGATGCGTCGCAGCGAATGGCCGCGAAGCATTACTTCATGTGTCGCGAATACTAAACGAAGTTCTTGCTGCTTTCCTTCGCTCTTGAGTTCAGCGAAGGCAAACTGGTCGAACGGCAGCAGTAGGCTTTGTTCAGCCGATATTTCGACTTTGACCGCGCGAGCGTTCGGGTCGCTCGCCCAACATTCGGGTGATTTTGTGCTCATGGGTTTGTGTGGGTTGATGATGACGACGAGAAAGTTTCAGTCGGACAAAGTTGTCAGCGGCCCGGCGGCCAAAGCGGAGAAGATAACCGTGCAACCGATCCCAAAGACGCGCTCCAGGCCGAGGCGCAACGCGAGGCGCTAGTTCCAATGCCAGCGGCCTGTGCCCGGAGCGCGCGACGTTCTCACGCAACTGCTCCTTGTCTGGCGTGAAGATGCGAATGCCACGCCGCCCGCGCGAAATGGTCACATACCATTGCTGCGCGTTGGTCGCAGCCTTGATGGTGGAATCGGAGAACAGGACGTAATCAACGGTCTTGCCTTGCGACCCGTAGGACGTGACGGCGTAGCCAGAGAGGAACTCGCGGAAGCTCGCGTCCAGCACCCTGCCATCCACGAGTTCGATACTTCCATCTGCGCGAACCAACTTCGCTTGCACAAGCTCGCCGTTGGTGACACGTCCACCGGATGCCAGCTTCCGATTGGCCTTCAGGTGCAGCCGGTCACCAGTCGCCACAGCGACCTCGCGTGTCTGACAGACCGAAATCCGGTCGAGCATCTTGTTCGACACTGTGACGAACCGCCCGCCGACCTCGACAAGCACGCCCGCTTTGACGATTCCCGCGAGCTTACCCTTTGCGCCCGGTTCGGCCTCTCGGATCTTCTGGTTGAATACGACAACCGCGTCTTTCGGATAGAACCGCTCATCGCGCTTCTGTGCGTTCGTCAGGTCGAGCTTGTCCAAAACCTCAATCGTCGCGTCAGTTGAACCGAGCAGCCCCTTTGCTTTCAGCGCATCGCGCACGCGGGAATTGACTCGATGAACTTCCGCCCAGGTCTGCGAAACCACGACCGCTGATGCGTGTTGTTCCGCAAGCCGGAGGTATTCGTCGGCGAGGTTTTCCGCCTGATCACCCAAGCCGCACGAAACCACCGCCCCCAATTTGTCGAGGCGTTCAAATGACTCGGCCACTTTGCCCGCCGCAGCCGACTCCACCGCCTTTCGATATTGTTTGATCTGCCTGCGCTCCTCGTAATCTCGCCCCAAAGCCGGGTCTTGCCGCCGAATTTTGTGCAATTCGACCGGCTTCACACCAGAATGACGTTCAATGGCAAGCAGTGCATCCGATGCCTCAACCGCGCCATGCTGCCGAGTGTCACCCGATAGAATCACTCGCGCATTCCGGTCACGAGCCAGGCGCAGCAGTTCGAGCATTTGCCGCCCGCCGATTTGGCCGGCTTCGTCCACGACCACAACCGCACCTTCCTCCAGCTCGCGCTTGAGAAGAAAGTTCGCAACTGTTGCTGGCGATGGCAGCCCGGACTTCTCCATGTCCACGACTTGTTGCCGTTGGGGCGCGAGAACAACCACCGGCCGTCCAGCTTGCTGCACCTGCTCAACCAGTTCGCGCAGGACGAAGCTCTTGCCAGTGCCCGCACCACCGCGAAACAAGGAAATCGCGTTTGTCGAGGAAAGCAGAGCATCAAGCGCGTTGCGCTGTTCATCGTCCGATGTTGCGATCACTGGACGCGGACTTGCCACGAGCGGATGAAAGGCGGCAACTCCCTCCTTGGCAGTCTGAACAATCTCCCATTCGCGGAGCAGAACATCGCGGAGAGTTACTTCGCCGGGACGCGACTCATCTCGGATGTAGCCGCGTCGTCGGGTGAAATCTGTCAGTTCAGAAACCGAAAAGCGCTCGCCTCGTGCGCGACCGAGCGCCTCCTGCCACACCTGACATTCCAGCACCACCGAGTTGCGGTCGAACAGATGTTCCTCTGCCCATTGGACCGCTTCGGCCACGGACATGTGCTTGTGCTCCTGCGGACTTTGCGTGGACTGATTACGAAGACGGCTGATTGCCTGCCGTTCATCCCGCGTCAACTGTGACTCCCATAGCTCCAGTAATTCATCCCGGCTCAAGTCCCGCTGTTTGCGAGCCCGCTCGGCCGTCGCAATCAGCCGACGGGTCGCCATCACATCGCCGCCGGCAATTTCAGGTTTCTCCTCCAGCAGCTTCGCCAACGCTGCGTCAATCTCTGCGCGTCGCTTTGAAAACCTTTCGCAGAGTTCATCCGAGACGCCTTCGATTTGGAAATCTCCGCGTGCGCGATTGCGAATCGTGTAGCCGAAACCGCGCAATTCTCGGGCGAGTTCGTGGTAGTAGGCGTTCTCGGCGAACTTTCGGGCACGCAGCAGTTCGTAATTCTGGAGAGCCTTCCAGCGATTCTCCACAGGATCGAATGTCGCGTTGAAGACGATGCAATGTGTGTGCAGATGCGGATCAAGGGCGCGAGACGTGTCGTGGGTGAACAGCGCCGCCGTGAAGTTGCTCGTGAGCCGGTCGCTCTGTGCCCCGCTGGTTCGGATGCGAGTCGCCGCGAACGCCTCGAATTCCCGCAGTGCCAGCTTCACGGCCCGCGCATGGGCTTCGACAATCCGCTCATCTTCCCCGACAAACGCCGCGAGGGACACCGACTTCGGCGGCGAGAACGTGAAGTCGTAGAATATCCGCCGATTGGCC
>CALMTT010000212.1 GCA_937872615.1 uncultured Verrucomicrobiaceae bacterium
CGATCTCCGGCACGGCTGGTGGACTGAACACGTCGAACCAAGAGCAGGGCAACCAACTCGTCACACTTGATGTGGCGAACTCGACGATCACCGGAAACACCTTTTCCGGCACCACGACACGCTTTGCGGGATCGCTGCGGGTGCGTCGGCCGGGCACAGTGATCACCGGAAACACCTTCAACAGCACAGGTCTCGGCATCAACACGAGCCAACTCTTCGTGCAGAACAACGCGACAACGCTGGAGGCCATCGTGGCTGCGAACACCTTCGACAAAGGTGTGTATTTGGATGGTTCCACCACCGTGGGGCTCAGCATTCAGGGATTTGTCACCGCAGTGCCGGCAGGAAGCACGATTAATGTTCTCCCTGGCACCTACACGGAGAACGTGGCGATCAACAAGAACCTCACGATGCAATCCACCGGAGGCCGTGCGGTGACGACGATATCGGGTGTGAGCGGACTGGGGGCTTTGGGAACCGTTTTGGTCACGAACAACACGACTTCGGTGACGATCGGCGGAGCCGGGAAAGGCTTCACGATTATTGGTATCGACAACGGTAGCCCGGGCTTGGAAAACGCGGCGCTATACTTTCAGGGTGGACACACCGGCGTCCAAGTGCGTGACAACGACATTCAGGCGAATGGCGACGTGGGACTGCTTTCCGAGTTTGGTGTGGTCATCAGCGGCTGGGTGATTGATGGGAACATCTTCTCGGGCAAAACATTCGTGGGTGCCAATCCGGCGGACAATGGGTTCGCGAACCAGTTCACGACGCCCAATGTGCCGCGCCAGTTGGTAGTGCTGGGCAATGGAGGTGGCAATTTGGCCACGGCGACGGCGACGAACATCACGTTCACCAACAACACGATCTCCGGCACGGCTGGTGGACTGAACACGTCGAACCAAGAGCAGGGCAACCAGCTTGTCACACTCGATGTCGCGAGCTCGACGATCACGGGAAATACTTTCGCCGGCACGACGACACGCTTTGCGGGATCGTTGCGGGTGCGTCGCCCGGACACGTTGATCAGCGGGAATACCTTCAACAGCACCGGCCTCGGGATCTCCACGAGTCAGCTCTTCGTTCAGAACAACACGACACCTCTGCAGACGATCGTGGCTGCGAACACCTTCGACAAAGGCGTCTATCTCAATGGCTCCACCACGGTCGGGCTAGCGATTCAGGGATTCATCTCGGCAGTGCCGGCCGGCACCACCATCAATGTCCTTGGCGGCACTTACACAGAGAATGTGGACGCAACGGGCAACTCTGTCACGCTCGCCCCCGGTGCCAGCACGAGCAAGGTTGTCATCAATGGTAGCTTGGTGCTGGATGCCAATGATGGCCTCGCATTCGATGTGAACGGCGTGACGGCAGGTGCTGGTTATGACCAGTTCGAGGTCGCTGGTGCCGTAACACTGGGCGGTGCGGCATCCTCCTTCGGAGGCAGCTATCCTGTGTTCACGGGGCAAACCATCGTCTTGGTCAGCAATGACATGGCAGACCCCGTGACCGGCATCTTTGCGGGGCTCGCCGAAGGCGCCACGATCCCGAATTTCATCGGCTCCGGGCTTCCGGCGCAGATCAGCTACATCGGTGGTGATGGCAATGATGTCGTGCTCACCATCCTCGGTGTCAGCGTGGTAGGTCCGAATCTCGTGATCGAAAGCCCGAGCGGCAGCGGCACCAGCAATGACTCTCTTACACTCGTCATCAATGGGCCCAATCTGCGCCTCAGCGACCCAAATAACCCTCTCTTCGCGGGCCCGGGTGCCGTGCAAATCGATCCAAACACGATCGAAATCCCGCTCGCCAGCCTCACGGGCAGCATTGTCTTCCAAGGTACGGGTGGCGATGACGTGCTCACCCTCGACTTCACCGCGGGGAATCCAGTGCCGCCGGGCGGCATCACCTTCAATGGCGGCAGCGGCAATGACGGCCTCCGCGTGGTGGGCAATGGCCAGACGGTCGTTTACTCGCCCGACATGGTGACGAATGGCAATGGTACCATCACCGTCGGCGGCAGCACGGTGGTCTTTACCGGGCTCGAGCCCGTGGACTTCGTGGGAGTGGCGCTCACCTTGAGCCTGCCCGGCGCGAATGATGTCGTCGATCTGGCGAATGGCTTCCTCATCGACGGCACCACGCCCGCGACGGTCATTTCGGGCACCTCCGGCGGCGTGGGCTTTGAAAACGCCCGCGTGCGCAGCAGTTCCATCGTCATCGACACCACCGGCGTAGCGGGCACGGATACCATCACGCTCACCAGCATGGACAATGCTCACCTCAATTCCAGCCTCACCGTTACGACCGGCACCGAGGCGGGCGATACCATCACCGTTTCGGGCACTACCACGCTCTCTGGCACGACTACGCTGAATGCCAAAACGATCGCGCTGAACGCGGCTGTCACCAATGCAGTGACCGGCAGCGTGGCGACTGCGGTGACGGTGGCGGCCCCGGGACAAATCCAAGACGGCATCAATGCCGCTGTCGCAGGCATTACGGTCTCCGTCGGTGCCGGCACGTATGCGGAAGATGTGGACGTTAACAAAGCCCTCACCCTTCAGGGGGCCGGAGCGGCCACGACGATCATCCAGGGGGTGCTCGGTGGAGCGACTGAAACCGTGGTCGTCGGCAGCAGCCAGGTCATTGATGGCTTCACCATCACCCGCCAGCTCGGTGGCGGGGAAAACAACATCGGCCTCACCATCACCACCGGCGCCACCGGCAGCATCGTGCGCAATTGCATCTTCACCGGCAACCGCACCGCCATCTACCTCAATGGTGGAAACAGCGACGCCACCATCACGAGAAATACCATCGACGATAACCGCACCGGCTTCCTGCTGCCGGACGGCTCCGGATACGGTGCCTATGTCATCACCGAGAACAACATCACCAACAACAAGACCTTCGGCGTGCTTTTCAATGCCGCCACCGCCATCGATCCCGGTTTCACGCTCTCGCGCAACAACATCAGCGGCAACTACGGCGTGCAGGTCGAGAACAACTCCGGCTCCACCGTCAATGCATCTGCGAACTGGTGGGGCAACAGCAGCCCCGTCATCACCTCCTCCACCATCAATGGCACCTTCCCGCCGGCCTTCAATTACCCCGGCCCCGCGGTGCCGCAGGGCGCACCGTATCCGTATGACATCACCGGCAGCGCCGCCACCGCTGTGGACTACACACCGCTTATTCTCAGCGGCGTCGATTCCGACCTCGTCACACCCGGCTTCCAGCCAGACCGCACTGTCTTGCGTGTCGTCAGTGCCAGCCCGCAGGCCGGCACCGCCGGTCGCGTTCAGGAGGGCGTCACCACCGCCGCCACTGGCGGCATCGTAAATGTGGATAGCGGCACCTACGCCG
>CALMTT010000213.1 GCA_937872615.1 uncultured Verrucomicrobiaceae bacterium
GGTGGCCTTCTTCGGGAGCTGCTTGCCCACGCGGATGTAGAAGGGCACGCCCTGCCAGCGCCAGGTGTCGATGAAAAGACGCAGGGCGACGTAGGCCTCGGTCTTCGATTCGGGATTCACGCGGTCCTCTTGACGATAGCCCACGCGGGACACGCCATCGACGCTGCCGGCGGTGTATTGGGCGCGGATGACATTCTGGCCCACGGCCTCGGGTCCCACGAGCGGGCGCAGGGCGCGGATGACCTTCACTTTCTCATCGCGCACGCTGTCGGCGCTGAGATCGGTGGGCGGCTCCATGGCCACGAGGGTGAGGAGCTGGAAGAGATGGTTTTGCACCATGTCACGCAGCGCTCCGGCGGTGTCGTAGTAGCCGCCGCGGCCGCCTTCCATGCCGAGATTCTCGGCGCAGGTGATCTGGATGTGGTCGATGTAGCGCGAGTTCCAGTTCGGCTCGAAGAGCGCATTGGCAAAACGCAGCACCATGATGTTCTGCGCGGTCTCCTTGCCGAGGTAATGGTCGATGCGGTAGGTGTCGCTCTCGTGGAAGGTGGCGTTGACGACCTCGTTCAAGGCGCGGGCGGAGGCGAGGTCCTTGCCGAAGGGCTTTTCGCAGACCACGCGGGCCCATTTGCCGCCGATGCCTTCATTGAGGCCGGTGGCACGGAGCATCTCGAGGATGGGTTTGAAGGCCTCGGGAGCGGAGGCGAGGTAGAAGAGCCGGTTGGCAGGCGTGCCGCGTTCGTGATCGAATTTGTCGAGCAGCAGCTTGAGGTTCACGTAGCCTGCGGGGTCCTCGAATTCGCTGCGGTGGTAGTGGATGCAGCGGGAGAAACTCTCCCAAAGCTCGTCGCTGTGGCCCTGGCGGCTGTTTTTGCGGTTTCCGGTTTCCAACTCCGTGCGGAAGACCTCGTCGGTTTTGTCGCGACGGGCAAAGCCGACCACTTTGAACTGCGGCGGCAGGTCGCCGCACGCGGCGATGTTGTAAAAGGCGGGGATGAGCTTGCGATTGGTGAGGTCGCCAGTGGCACCGAAGATGACGACGGTGCAGGGCTCAGCTCGGTGACGGGAGAGCAGGGTCTCTTGGAAGGGGTTTTCCAGATCGGGCATTTTTTCGGGGTGAGGGGTGGCGGAGACTAGCCGCCGCACCGGTGATGGCAACCCATGATCCACCACGGAGGCTCGTGAATGGATGAAAGCCCTTCATCGCATGAATGAACGCCTTTTCCGCTCAAATCGCAGGCCAAAGCGCCACATAGACCTTCGCCGCGAGCACGCCGCCGATCACCGGGCCGAGCACGGGAATCCAGGCATAGCCCCAATCGCAGCCGCCTTTGCCGGGAATCGGCAGCACGAGGTGCGCGAGACGCGGCCCGAGGTCTCGCGCCGGATTGATGGCGTAGCCGGTGGTGCCGCCGAGTGAGAGGCCGATGGACCATACGATCACGCCGACGAGGGCAGGGGAGAGGCCTTTGTCAAAGCCGCTGCCGGGCACGAGATTTGCCGGAGAGAGGACCGCGAGCACGCCGAGGACAAGCACGAAGGTGCCGATGATCTCGCCGATGAGGTTGGAGCCGGTGTGACGAATCGCCGGGCCGGTGCAAAAGACCGCCAGCTTTGAGCCAGCATCGTTCGTGGCACGCCAGTGTGGCAGGTAGATCAGCCAAACCAGCACTGCGCCCGCAAAGGCACCGGCCATCTGCGCCGCGAGGTAAGCCGGGACGAGGCTCCAGGAGAATTTGCCGATGCTGGCAAGGCCCAAAGTGACCGCGGGATTGAGGTGGGCACCGCTGATCGAGTTGGTGCAATACACCGCCACCGTCACGGCGAGTGCCCAGCCGGTGGTGATGACGATCCAGCCGCTGTCGTGGCCTTTGGTCTGTTTCAGGACGACATTGGCGACAACGCCGTCACCCAGCAGGATGAGCAGCATGGTGCCGAGAAATTCAGCGAGAGGAGCGGTCATGAGGGCGAGATGAAACCATGAAGGGCTTTCCGGCGGCAAGCTTTAAAATCGATGCTGGGGAAGGGGCCTTTGAAATGAGTTCGAAGGCCTTGAAGCTCTCGATGCAGCTCTCGATGCACCATTGATTTCAACGCGAATGGGAAAGAATGCCGATCCGAATGGCCGCGAATGATGACCTGTTGGGGGAATTCGTGGTCATTGGGATCGCCATTCGGCTTGGATTCGCGTTAAGAGCCGTGACGAATTGGCAGGGCTTCAGCTCGCAGCAGGCTCAATTCCTCATTGCAAGCCCGCGCCTTCGCGGCCATGAACTTCGGCTCCCCATGAACCGACAGGAAAATCTCGAAACCTTCTTCCGCGACGGCAAGACCGTCATTCTGCCCATCGACCACGGCTGCGTCATTCCCGTGCCTGGACTCGAAAACCCCTTCGCGATGGTCGAGAAGGTCAACGAGTTCGTGGACGGCTATGTCATGAACCTCGGCGTGGCACTACGGGCAGGGGACATCCTCGCCGGGAAGGGCATCTGCCTCCGTGCGGACGTTTACAACACCCGCACCGAAGGCCACGGCGCTGGCAGCATCGGCATGTGGGACTGCGAGGACGCTGAAATGGTCGGCGCGAACGCGGTGATGAGCATGCTTTACCCCGGCATCGCCTACGAAAACATCAACCTGCAGGAAAACGCCGAGCTCATCCGCGGCAGCATGGACACCGACATCCCGGTGATCATCGAGGCGCTGCCTTACGGCCTCGGCGTGAAGGACAAATACACCTGCGAGAACATCAAGTTCGCCACCCGTCTGGCCGCTGAAATCGGCGCTGATGTGGTGAAGACGCCGTATCCGGTGGATGCGAAGTCGCCGGATGACTTCCGCCGCATCGTCGAGAACTGCTTTGTCCCCATCATCATCCTCGGCGGCCCCGCCATGAATGATGACACGGATCTGCTTAAGACCGTCGAGGACGCCATGGAGGCTGGTGCCGCCGGCATCGCCATCGGTCGCAACGTCTGGCAGCACAAAAATCCCGCCGCGATCGCCCGCAGCCTCGCTGCCATCGTTCACGAGGACGCTTCCGCCCTCGAGGCCTTGGCACTGCTGAAAGAACCCGTGCGCTGAGCCAGTTTCGGCTGTCCCCGACATGAAAAACGCCCTCGTCTGCCTCCTCGCCGCCGCCGCACTTCCTGCCATCGGGCAGGAGGTGAAGAAGTTCGACATCAACTGTGATGCCTGGGCCGCGGGCGAGGTGCCTGCCGAGGTCTTCGTGCTCGATGGAAAGGTCTCCATCGCCGAAAAAGACGGTGGCAAGGCCATCATGATCGATCCCGGCACCGAGCTCGTCGAGGCCAGCGCCCAGCTCGGTGACTCCGCCGCCGGCAACGCCGTGATCCAAGGCCGCGTCTTCGCCAGCAAGAAAGGCCGCAGCTCGCCCCGCTTTGGCATCAGCGTGCATGGCATGAGCGGCCCGCGCCTCTACGTGAACCCGGCCAAGAAGCAGATCGAACTCGTCCGTGGCGATCAATCGCTCGCCACAGCTCCTTTCACCTGGACCAGCGATGTGTGGCTGAACCTCCGACTCGAAGTCCAAAAGGGCGAGGGAGACAAGTGGGCCGTGAAAGCCTACGCCTGGCCCGACAAAGACACCCAGCCCGCCGACGCCGTGCTCAAGCACGAACTCAGCGGCCTCAAAGGCCAGGGCAAATGCACCCTGTGGGCCACGCCTTACTCGAACACCCCGATCTACTTTGACGACCTCCACATTGAAGTGGAGGCCGCTGCGGCGAAATAGAGGCGGTGCGGTAGCATGCTGCGGGATCGTAGGCCGGATGTGTTCGGCGCCGAGCGTGCCGCTGACATGAATGAGCGCTGCCGCCGAACTATCCGGCAGGTTTGTAACCATGCGCGGGGCCCCGAGCCGGATAGTTTGGCGATGCGTGTCTATGAACTTAGCGAAAGCCGTTTGCGCCAAACACATCCGGCCCACAACGCGGGTGCGTGGCAGCGAGCGTCCTTGAGCAAGCGAACACACAACAAGCGATGCCTCAGCACCGACACCATTCAGGTCGCGTTTATTTATATTGTTGGGAGTTTGAAATGGCGGCCAACTCGGTCAGCATAAAGGGCGAAAATGGCTCCTGTTACTTCGCGAAGTGCTTCCGAATGGCCTCGACGAGGCCTGGGATCGTGAAGGACTTGGCTTCGACGGCGATTGGCAGTTGGTGCTTGGTCAGCGTCTGGCTGGTCACGGGGCCGATACTGGCGATCTGGCAACCTTCCGGCAGCGGCACGCCCAGTTCGAGGAAATGCTCGACGGTCGAGGAACTCGTGAACGTGATCATGTCCGCGCCTTCGCTCTTAAGCCGGGCCAGCGCCTCGAGGTTGTCCTCCTTTTCAACGACTGTTTGGTAGCCGATGGCCTCGTCCACGATGGCACCCATGCCGGTCAGCTCATTCGAGATCACCTCGCGGGTCTCGTCGGCTTTCACCCACAGGATCATCTGGTTTTCCACGTTGTGGTGAGTCTTGAAGGCCTTCACGAGGCCCTCGGCCACGAAATCCTTCTCCGGCATCAAATCGACCGCGAGGTGCCGGGCCTTCACTTTCTCGGCCGTTCCGGGCCCGATGCACGCGATGCGGGCAGCGCCGAGCTTCGCAGCAAAAAGACCATCGCTGTGTCCGATCTGCCCGGAATCGTCGTCGATGACACCGAGGCGCAGAAAGTGGGCTTTTGGAAGGCTTCCACGCACTTCGGTCCCTTCATCGGTGAAAGCTACGTGAGCGATGACAACAGTGGCAAAGGCGAGAAAACCATCACCTTCACGCCGAAACTGCCCAAGGCAGGCCGTTACGAGGTGCGTGTGGCCTTCAATGCGGGTCCAAACCGTGCTGAAAGCGCCACCGCCACCATCCTGCATGCCGACGGCGAGGACTTGAAGGCCTTCAAGCTCGCCACCGGCAATTTGAAGGGCCTGCAGTTTGCCTCGCTCGGCACCTTCCGCTTCGAAGCGAATGGCCAGGGCTTCGTTCTCATCACCAATGCCGCCTCGCAGGGGTATGTGACCGTGGATGCGGTGCAGTTCCTGGCTGCCGATGATGCTGCCGCGGAAGCTCCCGTGGCCGACAAAGAGTCCAAAAAAGCAAAGGAGATCAAAGCGAAGCTCGCCGACCTCGAAAAGCAGCTCAAAGCCATCGATAAAAACAAGCCGCCGCGTCCTGAGGTGATGTCCGTGGCGGAGGACGAGGCACCTGAAGATGCGAAAATCCACATCCGCGGCAGCACTCGCAATCTGGGGGCCGCGGTGCCGCGAGGCTTCATCCAGGCCGCGTTGCGTCCTGGTGCTCCCTCCATCCCCGCTGACACCAGCGGCCGACTTCAGCTCGCTCAATGGATGACCTCTCGCGATCATCCGCTCACCTCACGCGTGATGGTGAACCGCGTGTGGCACTGGCTTTTCGGCGCAGGCATCGTCCGCAGCACGGACAACTTTGGCTCCACCGGGGAAGCGCCAAGCCATCCCGAGCTCCTCGACTACCTCGCCGTGAAATTCATGGAGGACGGCTGGAACTTGAAGCGCCTCGTGAAGGAGATGGTAATGAGCCGCACCTATCGCATGAGCAGCCAAGGCAACGCCGCCCGCGAAGCGGACCCCGACAACCGCCTGCTCTCGCGCATGAACCGCAAGCGCCTCGACGCGGAATGCATTCGCGATGCCATGCTGGCGGCGGCTGGCACCTTGCAGCGTGATCTCGGCGGCCCGGGCGTGCAGGCGACCTCGGTGGATGCGAATGATCAGAAGATTCAGAACCTCGAATACGGCTACACCTTCGATGACATCCGCCGCAGTGTTTACACGCCTGCCTTCCGCAATGTCCGCCATCCGCTGTTTGAGGTCTTCGACTTTGCCGACATCA
>CALMTT010000214.1 GCA_937872615.1 uncultured Verrucomicrobiaceae bacterium
TAGCCCGTTGGGGCTGACATTTCATTGGTGGAAAACCTTACCGGCCGGATCAGGGCCTTCGGCTGCGGGCTGATGCTGACCCATCCAAAGCCCGCATGGGACCATTCCGCGCAGGCCTTCAAAGGCACGCACTGGGCCGCGCAGAGCGAGCTGGAGATCGACGTGGCCGAGCGGCTGCAAAAGATGATCCCGGGAGCCGAGCGGGTGCGCTTCAACAACTCCGCCACCGAGGTCGTGCTCTCCGCACTGCGTCTCGCGAGGGCGCACACCGGCCGTCCGCTCATTTTGAAGTTCGAGGGGCATTATCACGGCTGGGCGGATGAAGGCCTCGTCGGCTTCGCACCGCCGCCGGACAAGTGGGGCGATGACGAGAACCCCACGCGTCTCCACCCCAGCCAGGGCGTGATACCCGAGGTGCTCGGCACCTTCGTCGTGGCCCGCTGGAACGATCCCGAGCACCTGCGCCGCAAGGTCGAGGAGCATCACGGCCAGATCGCCGCGATCATTTTCGAGCCCGTGCTCTGCAACACCGGCTGCATGCCTGCCGCGCCTGGCATGATCTCGACCATCCGCGAGCTTTGCGATGCGAACGGCATTGTCATGATCGCCGATGAAACCATCACCGGCTTCCGCTTCGGTGCTGGCTGTGCGCAGACGCACTATGGCTTCACGCCCGATTTGACCATCCTCGGCAAGGCCGTCGGCGGCGGTGTGCCTTTCGCGGCCCTCGTCGGCAAAGAATCATTCTTCGCCAAGATCATCAGTGGCGAGGTCGTCCACGCCGGCACGCTCAATGCGAACCCGCTCTGCCTCGCCGCCGCGAAATGGTGCCTCGATGAAGTCATCGCTCTCGGCGACAAGCATCCCGCAGGGCTCATCGCCCTCGGCGAGCACTTGATGGCCGGCTTGAGCAAGCTCGCCGCGCAGCATGACATCCCGCTGCAACCGCAAGGCCCCGGCCTCGTCTTCCACTGCGCCATGCTGAAGCCTGGCGCGGAAAAAGGCCCCATCACCAGCTACCGCGACTACGTCCGCCGCCACGATGCCCCACGCTGGGCCCACCTGCGCCGCTGCCTCCTCGAAGAAGGCGTCCGCGCCATCGAACGCGGCCTGTGGTTCATCTCGCTTGCCCATACCCAGGCGGACATCGATGAAGCGCTCCAACGCGCCGAAAAAGCCTTCGCAAGGCATGCGGCCGAGTGGAAGGCCGCGTGAGGAAAACAGACAGGACGATCGCTTTTGCCGCAGAGGAGCCAAGGTGCGGAGATGGCAGAGAATTAGAAACTCTGCGCCCTCTGCCTCTGTGCCCCTCTGCGGCAAATCGAATGTCTGATGACGTAGAATTTCATCGCAAAGCTGAAGACATGCTTCAAAAGGTTCTCCCATCATGCTGATCTCCGAGATCTTTTACTCTGTGCAGGGCGAAGGGACGCTGGTGGGCGTGCCTTCGGTGTTTGTGCGGACGTCTGGATGCAATCTGCGCTGCCGCTGGTGTGACACGCCGTATGCCTCGTGGAAGCCCGAGGGCACGGAGATGAGCGTGGAGGCCATCCTCGATGCGGTGAATGCGCATCCCACGCGTTTCGTCGTCGTCACCGGTGGTGAGCCGATGGTGGCCAAGGAGATGCCGCTGCTGCTGCAAAAGCTTCGCGAAGCCGGAAAGCACATCACGATCGAAACCGCGGGCACCATCGCGCCGGAGGGCGTGCCTTGCGATCTGGCCTCCATCAGCCCGAAGCTGGCCCATTCGACACCTGATGAGGCCACCGCGGGCAAGGCATGGGTGGAGAAGCATGAGTGCCTACGACTTCAACCGGACGTTTTGCGTGCCTGGTGCTCAAAACATGACTTTCAGCTCAAATTCGTCATCGCCAGCGAGGCCGATGTTTTGGAGGTGAAGGCCGTCATTGCCTCCATCGGCATCGAGATACCGCCGGAGAAGGTCTTGCTCATGCCGGAGGGCATCACGCAAGAGGCTTTGAAGGCCCGCCAGATGCTGCTCGTGGACATCTGCAAGCGCGAGGGCTGGCGCTACTCGCCACGCCTGCACATCGACCTTTTTGGCAACAAGCGCGGCACATGAGCCCGGCCTTCAAACGCAAAATCGGCCGCGTGCTCTGGTCGCTGGTGCTCGTGACACTCGTTGCGGTCGAATTTTGGTTTCGCAACGTTCGCGAGCCAACCGCGCCGCGACCCGCCGTCGAGGTCGAGGTGGAGAGGCTTCAACCGCTCACGGGCGTGCGTTTCATCGACGATGACAACAACGATGGCGACAGCTTCGTCGTCGAGCATGAGGGGCAAAGGCTCGTGCTGAGGCTGTACTTCGTCGATTGCGCCGAAAAGCGGGAGTACAAGCTCGTCGCCAGCCGCTTGAAGGATCAGGCTGGCTACTTCGGCGGCCTCAGTATCCCGCAGACACTCAAGCTCGGCCAGCAGGCCAAGGCCTTCACCGCCGATCTGCTTCACTCGCTGCCCTTCACCGTCTTCACCCGCTGGGAACGCGTGTATGACAGCCCGCGCATCTACGCCGTCATCGTCTTCGAAGATGGCGAGGACCTCGCGCACAAGCTCGTGCAGGCCGGTCTGGCCCGCATCCATACCAAAGGCGTCCGAATGCCCGATGGCCGCAAAGCCAACGACTACGAGAACCACCTCCGCGAGGTCGAAAAAGCCACCCGCGCCGCCCAACGCGGTGCTTGGGGCATGCCTCGTAGGGCTTTAGGCAAGAACGACCGAAAATGACAGCCCGGCCGTTTTGAGCCGTATGAAGCAGCCGACTCCCATGACCACGCCGCTGTTTCGTCCCTCGATGAACCGCCGGGCCTTTTTGACGGCCTCGACGGCAGGATTGGCGTCGCTGGGCTTTGGCGGTGGTTTGCGAGCGTCCACCGCACCGACGGTTTCGCTGCCCACGCTGTCGAAGCCGGCCAAATCGACCGTGCTGTTCTTTCTGTGCGGTGGTTCGTCGCACATCGACATGTGGGACATGAAGCCAGAGGCGCCGCTGGAGTATCGCGGTGAGTTCAAACCGATGCGCACCACGGGCGATGACATCGTTTTGTGCGAGCATTTGCCGCTGCTCTCCAAACAAGCGCATCGCTTTGCCATGATCCATGGCGTCACCGATGGCGGACGAGCCACGGGCGATCATCACGCGGGTTATTATTATAATCTCACCGGCCACGCGCCTGATCCCACCTTCAAGCAGCAGGGCAATGACCGTCGTCCCTATCCCGAGGACTGGCCTTACATGGGCAGCGTCGTCAGCATGAAGCGTCCGCAGCATCCCACGCTGCCCTCGCTCATCACGCTGCCGCACAAGCCAAGCAAGCTGCCCTTCACGCGCCCCGGCCAGTTCGCGGGTCGCATCGGCATGGAGTTTGATCCGTTCATCCTCAATGGCAGCTTCGAGCAACCTCTCGACTTCGCCGCGCCGACGATCAGCATGGGCGGCAGCATGACTGCGCAGCGCATGCAGGATCGTCAGGGTCTGCTCAGCGCCCTCAACAGTGCTCGGCGTGATCTCGATCATGAGATGGCGGTCCAAAACTATGCGAAGCAGCAGGAGCGTGCCTTTGACCTGCTCGCCTCCAGCAGCACCGCGAATGCCTTCGACATCAAATCCGAGTCTCTCGCCCTGCGTGAGCGTTACGGTCAGCACATCAACGGCATGAGCCTGCTCATGGCCCGCCGCATGGTCGAGGCCGGCGTCCCTTTCGTGACCGTCTTTTGGAAAGAGGACGAAGGCCTCCAAAAGAAATGCAAGAGCGCCGGCGGCTGGGACACGCATGGGAATAACTTCAACTGCCTGCGCGAGGACCTCCTGCCGCAGTTCGATCAATGCTTCAGCGCCTTCCTCGAAGATCTCGCCTCGCGTGGCTTGCTCGATGACACGCTGGTGCTCGTCACGAGCGAGATGGGCCGCATGCCCAAGGTCGGTGATCGTCGCAGCGGTGGTCCGCTCGGTGCAGGCCGCGATCATTGGACCTCATGCATGAGCGTCCTCATGGCCGGTGCTGGCATTAAAGGCGGCCAAGTCGTCGGCGAGACCGATGCACGGGCCGAGTATCCCAAAGACCGCCCGATCTATCCCGAGGACGTCACGAAGACCGTTTATTACGCCATGGGCATCGACAACCTCGATGCCAAGGACCGTCTCGGCCGCACCTACAACCTCCTCGAAGAAGGCAAGGCGCTCACGGAGCTGTGGTGATCTCCGTTACTTCTTCGGCTGGGCCGGCACAGGAGGCGGGGGCGTTTGCTGAAAAGGCTTCACTTCCGGTGCGGTGACCGGCTTCGGCGCATCCGCGGGCCTCACGGTGGCCTGCGCCTTCTTCAGAGATTGGAAGAGCAGGTTGTAATTATGCCGGATGGCCGCCGGGAAGGTCACACGACCCGGTTCCACGATCTTTTCGCGCAGCATTTTCGAGGAGAGATCCGCCACGAGATCGGTGCCGATTTTCACCGCGCGGTCCACGCCGGGATAGGAGAGCGTGTTCGAGGCGCTCGCGGTGCCTTTGATGAGATCACTGCTGATCGTGAGGCCTTGCAGCGCGATGCTGCTCTGCGCCGCCACGATGGCACCATCGGGCGAAATGGTGAGCTCGAGGCTCGCATGATCATCGGACGCGAGAAAGCCACGCATGTGATCGATGCGCACGGACACAAACAGGCCGCCATCCGGGGAAGGGGAGACCTCCGGATGGTAGGTGCGGTAGCTCGCGCCGGAGAGTTCGTAGTCGGTCGCCTTGCCTCGCAGCGCCTTCGATCCATTCAGGCTCTTGAGGAAGGCCTCGCCGTCCACTTCGACGCCGATGGCGTTGGTCACGGCAAAAAGGAGGAGCAGGCAGGTGCGCAGGTTCATCGGGAGGATTGAGGCTCCCTTAAACTGAGATCGCCCCGGCCTTATTCAAGCCCGTTTCCGGGATAGTGCCCGCCATCGCCGCCCGTAATGCCTCGCGCATGAAATCCGCTCTCGCCCTGCTCGCCACCGCCGTCACCCTCCACGCCGAGGACTGGGCGCAGTTCCGCGGCGGCAATGCGACGGGTGTTTCATCATCCAAAGGACTGCCCGCAAAGTTCAGCGCGGAGAAAAACATCGCGTGGAAGGCACGCGTCGGCGACGGCGTGGGCTCGGCGATCATCAAAGACGGCATCGTCTATGCCAGCGGCATGGCGGGTGATTCAAAGGCCGCGATGCATGCCTTTGACGCCGCCACCGGCGCTCCGAAATGGCGCACGGAGTTTGAGACGGGCACGCTGCCACGCATCACGCCGCCGAACAGCCACGCCGCGGCCACGCCCGCGTGCGATGGCGAGCGTGTTTACATCCACTTCAGCACCATTGGCCTGCTGGCGTTTGATTGCGCCACGGGCAAGGAAGCATGGCGCTACTCGATGCCGCGTCCGGCTTATCTCATGGACTGGGGCGCGGCGTCCTCGCCCATCGTGCATGATGGCATGGTCATCTTTTGCCAGGACGATGACCTCACGCCCTTCCTCGTCGCGGTCGATGCGAAAACGGGAAAGGAAAAATGGAAGACGCCGCGCAAAGACATGCTCGCAGGCTACGCCGTGCCCGTCATCTGCCTTGGCGACATCGTCGTGGCCGGCAGCGGCAAGATGAAGGGCTACGATCCTGCCACCGGCGCGGAAAAATGGACCTGCAACACGCTCCTGCGCACCATCATGACCACGCCCGTCGTTCAGGACGGCATCATCTACATCGCCGTGCAAAGCTACGGCGACAGCACCCGCACGCTGAAGCATGCGCTGCTCGAATGGCTTGATACCAACCAGGACAAGATTCTCGCCCGCGACGAGACACCGAAGGAATTCCACGAGCGCTTCGATGCCTCCGACAAAAACAAAAACGGCCTCATCGATCCCGATGAGATCGACACCGCCTTCCAAAGTCCCGACAACATGGCTGCCGGTGGCAATATCATCCAGGCCATCAAAGGTGGCGGCAGCGGTGATGTGACCAAAACGCATCTGCTTTGGAATGTGGACGCCAAAACGCCCTCGAACATCGCCAGCCCGCTGCTTTACAATGGCCGTCTTTACCTCGTGAAGAGCGGCGGCATGTCGAGCTGCTACGACGCGAAGGACGGCAAGACGCTGTGGGATCGCAGCCGCCTCGGCAACTTCGGCGACTACTTCGCCTCCCCCGTCGCTGCCGATGGCAAAGTGTACTTTGCAGGCAAAAACGGCTTCATCGTCGTGCTCGAAGACGGCCCGCAGATGAAGGTGCTCGGCAAACACGACCTCGGCGAGGAAATCATCGCCACGCCGAGCATCGCCGATGGCCGCATGGTGGTGCGCACGCGTGAAAATCTCTTCTGCATCGCCAGCGGCGGCTCCACGATTGCCAAGGTCGAAGCGAAGCCGCAAACGCTCGAACTCGCCTCGCGGCCCGTCAGTGGCTCCCGCGTGTGGAATGGCTACACCGGCGATGCCTTGGGCCAGGAATCGTGGAGCGATGAAGAGCTCGAAAAACGCCTCCAGCAGCTCAAAGCACTCAACTACACCGCCGTGGCCGTTCCTAAGGCTGTGAAGCCCTTCACGCCCATTCGCGTCGATGGCGACACCGCCGGCCGCAAGGCCTTCGCCGGTGCCGCGATCTTCGCAAACACCGAATTGGCGGCCATCACGGCCGGTTTTCGCGAGAAAGCCGCGAAGATGGGTTTTGAAGTCATCGAGGCCGATCCCGCTCCCGGCACCTTTTTGCCGCAGATGGAGTTCACCGATGAAAAATCCCTCAGCGACCTCATCACACCGATGTGCGGCGAAGGCGTCGCCGAGCGCATGTGGCTCGGCTTCCAAGAAATCGCCAAAGCAAACGCGCTCATCGAAAAACACGCCCCAAGCCTCGGGCGTCCATCATCCGACATGTTCACGCGTCATCTCGATTCCAAAGACACGCTGCCGGAATGGGTCACGCAGCTCAAAACGCACTACCTCACCGCGATGAGCGAGTTTTACCGCGCCAACACACGCGCCCGCGAAGGCAGCCGCACGCTCACGCTTTACTACGCGAAGAAGCTCGAGTTCGCCTTCCACTTCGCCAGTTGCCTCGAAAACCTCTACAAAGCCCACGAAACCCGCGCCGAGTCCCTCGATGCCGCCGTCGAGTCTCTCTACAACGCCCTCAACTCCCTCGC
This sequence comes from uncultured Verrucomicrobiaceae bacterium, assembly GCA_937872615.1. Lineage (GTDB taxonomy): Bacteria > Verrucomicrobiota > Verrucomicrobiia > Verrucomicrobiales > Verrucomicrobiaceae > Prosthecobacter. The sequence goes on from CALMTT010000214.1 coordinate 7,164, forward strand.
CGATGCCGCTCGCGACTCCAGCGACCGCGGCGCGATCGCCCTGCTCAACGAACACGGCTATCGGCCGCTGGTAAAACTGCAGGCGAAGTGATCAAACACCTGCCACGCAGGCATCGTGGATCTCCGTCAGGATCTCACGCAGGCCGTAGCGACGCTTCCAGGCAGGATAGTGCGCCTCAAACTTCGCTGGTGAGCCGATCCACCAGATGTGGTCGCCGATGCGGTTTTCCTCCTTGTAGGTCCACGCGAGCTTTTGGCCGCTGATCTCCTCGCAGAGCTGGATGCCCTCGATCATCGAACAGGCCGCCTCGCGCGATGCACCAATGTTGTAAACTTGGCCGCTCGTCGGCGCGGCGATGAAGTGCACAAAGGCATCAATCAAATCAGCGCTGTGGATGTTGTCGCGCACCTGCTTGCCCTTGTAGCCAAAGACCGTGTAGGGCCGGCCGGTGGCGGTGCATTTCATCAGCCACGCGAGGAAGCCGTGCAGCTCCGCGCCCGCATGCGCCGGGCCGGTGAGACAGCCGGGGCGGAAGCAGCTTGTCTTCATCCCAAAGTAGCGTCCGTATTCCTGCACCATCACATCCGCGGCCACCTTGCTGGCGCCAAAGATGGAATGCAGGCATCCATCGATGCTCATCGTCTCGTCGATGCCGCGAGCGTGAAACGGATGGCTCTCATCAATGTCCCAGCGGGTCTCCAGCTCGACGAGCGGGAGTGTGTTTGGCGTATCGCCATACACCTTGCTCGTGCTGGTGAAGATGAAAGGAACGTCCTTGGCATGCTTTCGCGTGGCCTCGAGCAGGTGGAGCGTGCCGGTGGCATTCACACCGAAGTCAGTGAGCGGCTCGCGCACGGCCCAGTCGTGCGAAGGTTGTGCCGCGGTGTGGATCACCGCGCCGATGTCACCCGCGTAGGTGGCGAAGACCTTCTCCACCGCTGCCATGTCGCGGATATCGAGCGAGTGATGGTGGTAGTTCGAGAGTGCTTTTTCGAGCCGGAGACGTTGCGGATTCGTCGAGGCATCATCGCCGAAAAAGTAGCGGCGCATGTCGTTGTCGATGCCGACGATGCGCCAGCCCTCCGCGTGCAGGCGCAGGGCCGCTTCAGAGCCGACGAGGCCGCAGGAGCCGGTGATGATGGCAGTCTTCATGGTGGATGGGGCCGCGAGACTAGAGGTGTCGTCTGGTTTGGCAAGGCTATCGAGACTGCCGGAAGGGCTGCTTTTGCTCAAACTGCCGTTGCAAGGCCTCAATGCTGCTTGCGAGCCCCTCATTGCTCTTGGCCCGGGCGAGCTTCGCCGCCTCGACACAGGTGGCCACGGCTTGATCAAACTCACCCGCGGACGCCTGCGCACCGGCGAGCACCTGCAAGATGCTCGGGTCCTCGCGTTTCGAGAGTTCCACGGCCCGCGTCGCTTGCTGCAGAGCCTTCGGCGCATCACGCAGCTTGTCATCGGCCGCAGTGGCGAGAATCCACGCCGTGTTCGCCAGCGTGCTGGTCATGTCAGGATCGTCTTCGAGCGCCTTGGCAAAGTAACCGAGCGCCCGACCGGTCTCGCCTTGCATGAAATGGATGTTGCCGAGGGACGTGAGGGCCTTTGCATTGCCAGGACGGAGCTCCAGCAGTTTCAGGAAGCAATCACGTGCTTCGTCATACTTGCCGGTGACGAGAAGCAGGTTTCCGAGGTCATTGTGAGCGGCAAAAAAGTCCGGCTTCAGCGCGATGGCAGCCTTGAACGAGGCCTCGGCGTCTTCACGGCGCTGCATCGCTTCAAAGACGATCGCCTTGTTATAATGCGCCACCGCACATTTCTCCGGATGCAGGACGATGGCACGATCCAGCCATTCGATGGCCTGGGCGTTGTAACCAAGCTCCTGCAAGGCGCTGGCGAGGTTCACCATGGCTGCGACATACTCGGGGTAGGATTTCAAAGCGGTCTCGAACTGGGTCCGCGCCTCGGCGTAACGATTTTCATCCATCAACTGGCTGCCGTAGTCGTTGTGCGCCTTCCACGGCGCGGGATTTCCGGCCACCGTCGCCTGCCAAAAGCCATCCACGCTCGCGTAAAGCGCCGCTTGCCTCCAAGTGAGGATTCCGCAGGCGATGAGCAAAACCGCGGCAAAACCGCGCGGAAGCTTCACCAGCCAAAACGCGGCTCCAACGCACACCGCCATCGCTGGCAGATAGGCCCAGCGGTCCGCCGCCCAGGCATACTTCATGCCATTCACCTCAAAGAAGCCCAGCAGCGGAAACAACGTGCCAATGAAAAGAAGTGCCAACGCCAGCGCTCCATGCCACCGACGCCACACTAGCAACGCCAGCATCGCGATGAGCATGATCAGCCCAAGCCATTGCCAGCCCGCGAGCGCCCATTTTTCATACAGCACGCACAATTGCGCCGGCCACAGGAGCTTGCAGAGGTAGAACCAAGGAAGCTGTCCTGCGAGCAGCAACCGGTCGCTCAACGGCAGCGCGGGCATCCAGTCTCCGCCAACTACCTGTGCCTGTTCCATGAGTGACGTAAGCCAGATGATGGGCATCGACAGCACGATCCACGGCAGTACACGCAGACCATCCGCACGCCAGCGCAGCGTGCCACTGCGCCACCAGCCGATCACCATCACAACGCCCGGCAGCACGGCGGCACTCACCTTGGAAAGCAACGCTATCACCACCAGCATCACGGCGAGCAGTTCGGCGAAAACCTTCCCGTGACCTGCTTTCGATTCCCACCAGCCCGCCGCCTTACCATGCGCTAGCAGCGCCGCCAGGGCAAAGAAGGTGCAGAGCACATTCTTCCGCTCCGTAATCCACGCCACGCTTTCGACCATCACCGGATGCACGGCGAAAAAAGCCGCCGCCAGCCACGCGCCGCGAATTTGCAGCCGCTTCAAAAGCATCCAGAAGAGCACGGCGGAGGCACCATGGATGAGCACATTTTCCAAATGAGCCGGCAGTGTCCATCCGCCCCAGAGGTGATGATCGATCCAGAACGACATCGCGGTGACGGGGTAGTATTGCTGGATGCTCTCCGGCACTGTCCACAGCCGCCACAAGCCCTGCCAGCCACGCAGGTTCCACTCCATCGCGCCGAACCAATCCTTGTCATCCCACAGCAGCGGACCATTCAGGCAGGGGAGATAAACGAGCAGCGCCATCGCCATCAAAGCCGCGCCTGGTAGCCATCGCGGCCACTCGCGGGACGCGGGCGGTGCGACTTGGGGTTTGGGCTTGCGGCGGGACATGGAAAACAGGAGCGGCCATCTTGGCGCGTCGCCGCCAGTCTTGCACCTGATTCTCTTCCGCGTAGCCTCGCGGGCTCTCGTGCGCTTTCTGCAATCCATCGCCGCGTGGTGGAAACCCGCGCTCATCCTCCTGGCCGCCTTCATCGCCTATGCCCCGGCCTTGAATGGCGGCCTGCTGTGGGATGACTCCGACTGGACGGAGGAGATCGAGCCGCTCACCCGCGATCTGCCTGGCCTCTGGCGCATGTGGAGTGATCCCACGGCCCTCCAGCAATACTTTCCTCTCACCGGCACCTCCTTCTGGATCGACCGGCAACTGTGGGGCCAGTCGCTGATGCCGCTCCACATCGAAAACGTGCTGCTGCATGTCATCGCGGCGTTGCTGCTCTGGCGTGTGTTGAAGAAACTGGAGCTACCGCTCGCCTTTCCCGCCGCGCTGCTCTTCGCCGTGCATCCCGTGATGGCGGAAAGTGTCGCGTGGATCACCGAGCGCAAAAACGTGCTCTCGATGGCTCTCATGCTCGCCGCGGCGCTGTGCTGGCTGCGTGGCGGACGCGTCAGCTCCTTCGTCTTCTTTCTCGCCGCCTTGCTCGCTAAGGTCAGCGCCTTCGTCTTGCCGCCCGCTCTGCTGCTCATCGCCTGGTGGCGGCAGGGACGGATCGATTGGAGGCGTGATGTGCTGCCGCTGGTGCCGCATTTCATCGCCGCGCTCGTGCTGGGTGTGCTCGTCATGCGGCTCGAAACGCATGTCGTAGGTGCCAAAGGCGCGGACTTTGAGGCCACGCTCACGCAGCGGCTCTTCATCGCCGGACACGCGCCGTGGTTTTACCTCGGCAAGCTGCTCTGGCCGCTCGATTTGTGCTCCGTCTATCCCGTGCGCTGGCAATCGTGGCTGCCGCCGGTCTTCGCTCTCGTGGTGCCAGTGGTGCTTTTCGTGCGGCGTGGCCGCTGGGGACGTGGGCCGATCGTTGGGGTGCTGTATTTCATCACAGCGCTGCTGCCCGTGCTCGGCTTCTTCAATGTGTATGGCATGCTTTTCAGTCCCGTGGCGGATCGCTGGGCCTACATCGCCTCGCTTGCCGTTTTTGCCGGTCTGGCTGGGATGTCAAAAGACCTGCGCTTGGTGCTTTTTGCCATCACGCCCGTTTTGATTTTCCTCACACGTGAACGCGCCAAGCTGCACGAAAGCCAGAAAACCTACTGGCAGGATGTCCTCGCGAAAAATCCCGAGAGCTGGCTCGCGCGACACGGCTTCGGCTTCGCTCTCGCGCAGGAAGGCGACATGCCCGCGGCGATCACGAATTTCCGCCTCTGCCTCGAACGTCGCCCGCAGTATGCCCGCGGCTGGATGAATCTCGGCAATGCCTATCTGGCCACCGGCGAGCCTCGCGAGGCTTTGAAGCATCTCCAGCACGCGGTGGAACTCGAACCCGGCTTGGCTGGCGGTCATTACAACCTCGCGAACTGTCATCTCGCCCTCGGCGAGGTGCCTCAGGCCATCGCGGCCTATGAAAAGGAGATCGCGCTCGGCGGTGTGCGTGATGCGGGCAACAACCTCGCCGCCCTGCTGCTGCAAACCGGCCGTGCCAAGGAGGCCGCGCAACGCTTCGAAGAGCTCCTTCGCCAGCATCCTGACCATCCCGCCGCCCTCGCAAACTATGCCTGGTTGCTCGCCACGCAGACCGATGACACGCTGCGGGATGGGCCGCGTGCCGTCGAGCTTGCCCGGCGTGCTGGCGACAGTGCCCAAGCGCTTCGTTCACTCGCCGCCGCGTATGCGGAGACGGGTCGTTTTGACGAGGCGGTCGAAACACTGGCCAAGGCCCGGGCGAAAAACCCCTCCGCAGTTGGGGATGAAGAAGCGAAAAGTTATCAGCAGGGCCGACCGTTCCGGACAAAGTGACCGCCCCCATGCCCGCCAGCCCGCCCAAGCTTTTCAGCATCCTCATTCCCGCCCGGAACGAGGAAGGCTGCGTGTGCTCCACCGTGCGCGATGTGGCTGCGAAGCTTTCCGGCCGCGGCATCCCGCATGAGATCCTCGTCATCAATGACGGCAGCACGGATCAAACCTCCCCGCTGCTGCATGCGCTTGCTGTCGAGTTGCCCGTGCTTCGCGTGCTCGACAAGCCTGCACCGCATGGCATCGGCCTCGCGCTCATCCACGGGCTGGATCACATGCGCGGCGATGCCGTGGCCATCATGATGGCGGATGAGTCCGACAGCCCCGACGACCTCGTGCGCTACTGGGACTTGCTTTGCGAAGGACACGAGTGCGTCTTTGGCAGCCGATTCATCACAGGTGGCCGCGTCGATGACTACCCGCCGCTCAAGTGGGTGCTCAACCGCCTGCTGAACAACATCATCCGTCTCCTTTTCACCGTCCGGCTGAACGACACGACGAACGCCTTCAAGGCCTACCGTCGCGAGGTGATTGATGGTTGCCGCCCGCTCATCGCGCCGCATTTCAACTTGCTCGTCGAGTTGCCGCTCAAAGCCATCGTCCGAGGCTACACCTGGACCATCACACCCATCTCGTGGAAAAACCGCACCACCGGCATCGCCAAGCTCAAGATGCGTGAAATGGGCAGCCGCTACCTCTTCATCATCCTCTACGTGTGGCTGGAAAAGTTTTTCAGCCGCGGCGACTACCGCCGGCCTCTCTCATGACCCAGGACCAGATCAAAACCGCACCGCGAGCATGGTTTTCGATGCCGGGAGTCTTTCTCCTCGCCTTCGTCATCGCGATGGCCTTCGCCTTGGCCACCGATCGGGCTTGGGAAGACTATCTCATTACCTATCGCAGCAGCAAAAACTTCGTCGAAGGCCACGGTCTCGTCTTCAATCACGGCGAACGCGTTCACACCTTCACCTCGCCTCTTGGGGTGCTGCTTCCGGCGCTCTGTCATCTGCTGACCTTTCGCGGCTCCGATGCCGCTGCGCTGTGGCTGTTTCATGTTTTTGGTGCTCTCGCCTTCGCCGGTGCCGCTGCGCTGATGCATCGCACAGCCTCGAGTCTGCGCTTTCCACCCGCGATCGCCGGGTTGCTCGTGCTGTGGCTCGTCACAGACGCCAAAAGCGTCGATTTCAGCATCAACGGCATGGAGACGGGCTTTCTCCTGCTGTTCACGAGTCACCTGCTGTGGGCTTTGCTGGCTTGCGCAAGGCGTCAGGCCTTGCTGATCGGCCTCGCCTGCGGTGGGCTGATGTGGACGCGACCTGATGGCGTGATCTACATCGTCGCGCTGGGCCTCGGCATGCTGCTGTTTGCCCCAGGTGAGAAAGGCCGTCGTGAGTGGCTGCGCACGCTAGGCATCGCCGCGGTCATTTGCACATTGGTCTATCTGCCGTGGTTCGCATGGGCCTGGAGCTACTACGGCACGCCGGTGCCTCACACCGTCACCGCCAAGGCGAATGCGGTCGGCGCGAGAACGCTGTGGGGAGCTTTGCAGACCTGGCTCATGCTGCCCGTGTCGATGTTTCGCGGGCTCGGTTCGCTCGATGGTTTGTTCATGCCTTCCGGCTGGTTTTATGGTGGCTGGCCCGCTTGGTTGCTGCCGGTCACACGCTTCATCGGCGGTCTTGCGTGCTTCGTGTGGATGCTGCCACGCCAGCGGGCGGAGGTGCGTGTGGTGTCGTTTGCCGCGTCGATCCTGATGGCCTACCTCGGCTACTTTCCCGGCCTCAATCCGGCACCGTGGTATCTGCCGGGACCGGCATGGATAGCGCTGCTGTCGCTTGCCGGGATGAAAAGCCGTCTCGTGTTTCCTTGCGGGATCGTGTGGCTCGCGCTGAGCACCTGGCAGTTGGTCGAATTCACGCGCACGAGTGCCGTGGAGCAAAAACTCGTCGATGACGGCAATCGCAGAGTGGTCGGTGAGTGGCTCAAAGCGAACGCGAAACCGGGCGACACGCTCTTCATGGAGTGCCTCGGCTATCTCGGCTACTACTCGGGTTTGAAGACCTATGACTTCCCCGGCATGTCCTCGCCCGAAATCGTGCAGGCATCGAAGAAAGTCGGCCTCGAATGGCATCACTTGATTGGCGAGTTGAAGCCAACATGGCTTGCGTTGCGGCCTCTCGAAGCCGCGAAGCTCATGACAGCCGATCCTGCGCTGCTCACCCAGAACTATCGTGAGATGCGGATCTTCGATGTCAGTGCCGACGTGGAGCGTCTCGATGTCCGCGGACAAGGTTTGCTAGCCTTTGACTCCATTTTCATCGTTTTCCAACGCCAGGAGGCCGCGCCATGAAACTCTGGCACACGCTTCTCATAGCCTTGATTTTCGGTGGCGTGCTCGTCTTCGCTTCCAAACGCTCGTTTGAGCCTGTGGAAGCCGTTTCACCGGATCATGCCGCGATGCACTTCAATCTCGGCCAATACCAGCGGCTCTCCGGCCAGCCTGAAAAAGCCCTCGAAAGCCTTCAGCGTGCGCTCGCCAACCAGCCGCAGTCCTTTGGCATCCATGCCGAACTCGGCAACACCCACCTGCGCCTCGGCGACCGCGAAAGTGCCGCGAAGCATTTTCAGGCGGCGCTCGACCTCCAGCCAGATCACGCCGAGTCCCACTGCGGTCTCGCGAATCTCCGGCTGGGAGAAAACAAGCATGCCGAGGCCTGCCAGCACTACCGCGCGGCCCTTCAAACCGAACCCGACGAACTCTCCGCCCTCAACAATCTCGCCTGGGTGCTCTCGACGACCACCGATGAAACCCTCCGCGATGGCAAAGCGGCCATTCCGCCAGCCGAACACGCCGCCGAACTCACCGAGCGAAAGCAGCCCGTCATCCTCATGACTCTCGCTGCGGCCTACGCCGCTGCCGGACGCTTCGATGACGCCATCCCCACGGCCGAGGCTGCCCGCCAGCTCGCCGAAGCATCCAACAACCAGGCTCTCGCGAACACCCTCAACACCCACCTCACCGCCTATCGCTCGGGCAACGCCTTGAAGTGATCGTCACCCGCCGCTAGTTTCCATTTCCCATGTCTCGCCCTTCACACCCCACTCCGACCTCGCTGTTGCGGAAGGGGGGCTTTTGTCTGCTGGCAGCGGTTTCGCTCGCGAGCTGTGGCAAGCAATACACCGAGGTGCCCGTGGCGGAGGTGAAGAAGATAGCGCCTGTGCCTTATGCGATGGCGGATGAGAAGGCGGTCTTCGCGCAGTATGCAGGCTCGCAGACCTGCGCGGGTTGTCATCCGGAGCAGTTCGCGAAGTGGAAGGAGTCGCACCATGGGCTCGCGGAGCGAAAGCCGGACGCGAAACTCGATGAAGCGGCGTTTGTGCCGACGCAGACCTTCAAACATGGCTCGCAGAGCACGGAGGCGGCGAAGAAGGATGCAGATTATGTGCTCACGGCGCTGGGATTTGGAGACAAAGTCGCGCCTTACAAGGTCGAGCGTGTGATCGGGCATGATCCGCTGCGGCAGTTCTTGGTCGATGGCGGAAGCGGAAGGCTCCAGACGATGGAGGCCTGCTTTGATCCGCACAAAGGCGACTGGTTCAACGTGTATGGCAATGAGGATCGCAAGCCCGGCGAGTGGGGCCACTGGACCGGTCGCGGCATGGTTTGGAATCAAATGTGCGCTTCATGCCACAACACGAGGCTGCGAAAGAACTACGACGTGGCGAAGGACAGCTACCACACCTCGATGGCGGAGATGACGGTGAGCTGCGAGGCATGCCACGGGCCGATGAAGTCCCACCACGAGTGGCAGCAGACCAATCCGGGCCAGAAAGGCGATCCCACGATCACGAAATGGTCTCGCGTCCAGCACATCGAAAACTGCGCCGGATGCCATGCGAGACGCGGTGAGATCACGGGTGACTTCGTGCCGGGCGAGTCGTTCTGGGATCACTACCACCTCACCATCGTCGATCACAGCGACACCTACTATCCGGACGGTCAAATCCGCGATGAGAACTACGAGTTCGCCAGCTTTGTGAGCAGTCGCATGTATCACGCAGGCGTGCGCTGCATGGACTGCCACGACATGCACAGCATGAAGACGATCCTGCCCGGCAACCAGCTCTGCATGCGCTGCCACACGCCAGGCGGTTTCCCCAATGCGCCGCCCATCATGCCGGAGGCGCATAGCTTTCACGGCATCGAGAGCACCGGCAATCAGTGCATCAACTGCCACATGCCGCAGACCGTGTATATGCAGCGGCATCCGCGTCACGATCATGGCTTCACCATTCCTGATCCATGGCTCACGAAGGAGCACGGTGTGCCGAACGCCTGCAATAAATGCCACACGGACAAGACAACCGATTGGGCGCTGGAGGCCGCGAACAAGTGGTGGGGCCCGAAAATGGAGAAGCGCAAAACTCGCGTGCGTGCTGATTTGATCGCCAAAGCACGCAAAGGCGATGATTCAGCCCGCGATGGTCTCGTGGCGCTGCTTTCGAGCGATGAAATCCCTTACTGGAAGGCCAGTGCGGCCGTTTTGCTCGAGCGCTGGATCGGTGAGCCGACGGTGCAAAGCGCGGTGACGGCGCAGTTGAAGCACGATCATCCGCTGGTGAGGCAAAGTGCGGTGCATGCGCTTGAGGCGTTGGCTCCGGGCGGTGCCATTCGTTCCCACATCGAGCCGCTGCTCGATGATCCGGTGCGCAGCGTGCGCTCCACCGCCGCGTGGGCGCTGCGTGACACGCTCGATCTCGACTCCACCGCCGGGAAGGATCTGCTGCACATGCTTTCGCTGAATCTCGACCAGCCGAGCGGTCAGATGCAGGCGGGGCAGTTTTGGTTTGCTCGCGGCAATCATCCGAAGGCCATCGAGCACATGGAAAAGGCCATTTTGTGGGATCCGAACTCACCGCCCTTCCATCACGACCTCGCCATGATCTACAGCGTCACTGGCCAGACGAAGCTGGCGATCGCCAAGATGCGAGATGCCATCCGAGCGGCTCCAAAACACGCCGAATATCATTATGAACTCGGCCTCGCCCTCGCCGAAACCGGGGACATCCAGGCCGTCATCACCTCGCTGGAGGAGGCGGTGCGCCTCGATCCGCTTTTGGCTCGTGCATGGTATAATCTGGGCCTGGCCAAAAACAGCCTCAACGACCCCGAAGGCGCGATGGCAGCCCTTTTGCGCGGTGAAAGTGCCAACCCTGGCGACCCCGCCATTCCTTACGCTCGTGCCACGATCCTCGCGAGGCTCGGCCGTGCTCCTGAAGCGCTGCAAGCCGTCGAAAAGACCCTCATGATCCAGCGTGACCATCCGGAAGCTCTTCAGATGAAGATGATGCTCATGCGGCGGTGAAGTTGGATCGAATGAAAGTGGCAGGAGCCCTCGTCTGAGCTACAGATCGGCCGTTCGCGATCCCGTTTGGTGAAAATGAAAACGCTGATTTTGTCTCACGCAAAGCCGCAAAGGCGCAAAGGTCTCCGCAAGCTGCAGGGGCTGATGTGTCTTGCGGTGTTGCTGTTAGCCGACAACGCCGTGGCGGAGCCACAGGAGGCACCTGCGAAGGCCTTGCCGGTGGAAGAGGAAGAGGGCGCGGAGGCCCCTGCGAAGCCGCTTCCGCTGAAAACGCCCCTCACGACCTTTGGTGGTACGAACTGGGTGAACAAGCAGATCCAGCGAAACATCAAGGGGGCCGTCCAAACCGGCTTCAACCTGCCGCTGACGGATGTTCCGGGGCTTGGAGCCCGGGTGAGCGGTCGTTATGAGCTCGAACGGCTGGGTGCATACTTTCGCCGGTCAGACCAAGTCACCTGGACGCTCAGTTACGGCAGTGGTTTTAGTCCGGCGGGAGCCGCGTTGAATGTGGCGGGCAGCAGCGTTCCGCTGTCGGTCTCGGCGGGTGTGTCCCGCACGCAGTCGTGCATCTTCACGAGGCAATCGCCGCAATACTGGGACATGGCGCTGGATGGTGTTTATCTGCCCACTTCCGTGCCGCGATCGAGCGCGGATCTCGACACGATCGATGTCGGCACGATGGTGAGCCTTCCCGTTCAGACCTCGTTCGGGCCTGGCATCGGCATGGAGAAGGTCATTCCGCTGTTTGGCCAGGCGCTCGGTGATCAGGCGATCATCGCAAGGGCAGGAGCGGTGGGCAGTTTGAGTGTCAGCGGCTCGTTTGACGTGCATCTCTATCGACGCAGCGAGCACTCGGTGGGGTTGATCATTCAATCGAGCTCCAACGATGGCTATTCAGCCGGGATCGATGTGCGCATCGGCACGGAATACCTCAACGAGCTGGCCGCAGGGCAATACCGCGTGGCCACGAAACGCGTGCAGGGGAAGCTGAAGTTCTCGCCGCTCTCCGCTACGCTCGCAGCAGGCTCGCGTAACAGCGGCGCGACGCTTTATCATGAGTTCGACCTCACGCGGGCGGACCATCGCGAGGCTTTTGACGGCATGTGGAGCCAGCTTTCAGCGGCCATTCCGATCTTCAGCACGGCCAATGACCTTCGAAATGCGCGTGATGCTGCGTGGCACCAATTCAAAGGTGGCGCCGATTCGATGAGTGGTGTGCATAAGGACCGCGTCGCGGAGCTCGAGGAGCGGATCCTGGGCGGCGCGAAGCAGGCCGGAATTGTCGAACACGGTTTGGCCGAGCGCGACTAGCCGATGTCCGATCTCGTAGCGTTCGGAATCCTCCGGTTGGACGACATAGCCCTGCTGCACCAGCGTCTGGAGGTGGCGGTGCACCCGGCTCTTGCTGGTGGCGAGAAGGCTAGCGAGGCTGGTCACGCCGACGCCGCGCGGCGAGCGGGCGACCTGCTCCAGGATCTGGAGCGTCATGACGACCGACTGCAGGCCCTCGCCGGCCTTGTCTTCCTGATCCTTCATTTCGGCTCCATGTCCGCCCATTGTTCCGTTGAACGGAACAGACAATTCATAAACCGATTCGGCTGCAGGTGCAACGGCGGACCACTCCGGCGAACGATCGATAGCGCAAGAGGGGTGGCCCGGGTACCTCGCCGAATGACCGTCTCCCAGAAAAGTTAGCCGGATCAGGCTGCTCGGCGTGGTCCGGCACGCGCGGCGGCTCGCTTGACCGGCGGGCGCCGCATCGTGTATAAAATCGGAACACTGTACCGTTGAACGGAACACACTGGAGGAAAGCCCATGGAAGCGGTTCTGGAGCTCGACGACCGCATCGACGAAATCCTGGTGGGGGCGGTGGACCCGCACGTCCACAGCGGCCCTTCGATCGCGCCGCGGGCGATCGACCATCTGGAACTGGCGCGGCTGCTCTCGCGCGCCGGCTTCCGGGCGGCGGTGACCAAGGACCAC
>CALMTT010000215.1 GCA_937872615.1 uncultured Verrucomicrobiaceae bacterium
GGCGCGCGCGGCTTGGACACGAACACAAAATGAAACGGCGCCCGTGGGCGCCGTTTCGCGTCGTGCCAGGAGATGAAGCTTAGTAGTTGTAAGCGCGCTCGCCGTGATCGGTGATGTCGAGGCCTTCGCGCTCCTGATCGGGCGTCGGCCGCAGTCCGACGATGCCCTGCGCACGCGACGGGCTGATGATCGAGTGCGCCGCCTCGTAGAAGAAATACATGCTGCGATTCATCACACTCTCTCCGAAACCTCTGCGCCAGCGCCTGCCGACGCCTTGCGATCCGCGCAAGGATCGCCTTGATGGACGAAACCGGCATGGATTGAACACCGGGGAATAAGTAGAATCCCTTAATCTGATGCTGCAATGCGACATAAAGGCAACAAACCATGGGCCCGATTGAGAAATATTTTTTTGCACCTGCGTTGTCCACAGGGTTCCGGGCGTCGCGGTGAACGCTTCGGAGCCTGAATTCGGTCAAATCCGGCTCTATCCGGGGCTGCGGCTCGACACGCTCGTGCGCCTCGCCCAGCCGTGGGTCATGCGCTACCCGCTCATCGATCCCCAGGGCAACTTCGGCTCCGTCGACGGCGATCCGCCCGCGGCCTACCGCTACACCGAGGCGCGCCTCAAGGATATCGCCGAGGAACTGCTCAAGCACATCGAGGAGGACACCGTCGACTTCGCGCCGAACTACAAGGAGTCCACCACGGAACCCACCGTCCTCCCCGCCGCGCTGCCGAATCTCCTGATGAACGGCTCCACGGGCATCGCGGTCGGCATGGCGACCAACATCCCGCCGCACAACCTCGGCGAGATCATCGACGCCACCTGCGCCATCATCGACCGCCCGACGATCACGCTCGACGAGGTCTGCGGCATCGTGAAAGGCCCGGACTTTCCCACGGGCGGCACCATCTCCGGCCGCGAGGGCATCCTCAGCTACCTGAAGACCGGCAAGGGCATCGTCCGCACGCGCGGCAAGGCCCACACCGAGGAACTCAAGGGCGGGATGGAGCAGATCGTCATCACCGAGATCCCCTACAACGTGAACCGTGCGGAGCTCGAAAAGAAGATCGCCGAGCTCGCCACCGAGAAAGTCATTCCTGAGATCAGCAGCGTGCGCAACGAGTCCGATGAAAACTCGCGCCTCGTCGTCGATTTGAAAAAAGACGCCCGTGCCCAGGTGGTGCTGAACAACCTCTACAAGCACACCGAGCTCGAATCGTCCTTCAGCGTGCACATGCTCGCCATCGATGGCAACCGCCCCCGCGTCTTCGGCATGAAGGACGCCATCGCTTGCTACATCGAGCACCGCCGTGAGGTCATCATCCGCCGCACGAAGTATCTTTTGGGCAAAGCCGAGGTCCAGGCCGAGAAACTCGAGGCCTACCTGCTCGCGCTCGGTCATCTCGACGACTTCATCAAGATCATCCGCGACAGCCGCAATCGCGACGAGGCACGCGCCGGACTCCGGGCCTACACCTTCAGCGTCGCCACCGCCGAGGCGCTCGGCCTGCTCATCCGCGGCCAGCCCAGCATCCAGGGCGACCGCTATGTCTTCACCGACAAGCAGGTCGATGACATCCTCGAACTGCGCCTCTACCAGCTCACCGGCATGGAGCGCGACAAGGTGAAGGCCGAATACGACGCCATTCTCGCCACCATCAAGGACCTCCTCGACATCCTCGCCAACGAGCATCGCGTGCTCACCATCATCAAAGACGAGCTGCAGGCCATCAAGGCCAAGCACGCCACGCCGCGCCTCACGCGCATCGAGGCCGTCTCCGGCGAGATCGAAAGCGTGGACCTCATCCCGAACGAGGCCGCCATCGTCACGATGACGCACCTCGGCAGCATCAAGCGCACGCCCACCGCTGAATACCGCCTGCAAGGCCGTGGCGGGAAAGGCCTCAAAGGCATGGAAACCCGAGAGGCGCAGGGTGAGGACGATGCCGACGACTTCGTCGAGCACCTCTTCAGCGCCCAATTGCACGACTTCCTGCTCTTCTTCACCAACACGGGCCGCATGTATGTCGAGCGTGTTTACCAGATCCCGCAGGCCACTCGGACAGGCAAAGGCCGCAGCATCAAAAACGTGCTCAACCTGCGCAACGAAGAGAAAATCGCCTCCGTGCTCATCTTGAAGGCTCAAGGTGCCGAGGACGACGCCATGTGGGCTGCGGATCGCTATGTGCTCTTTGCCACGAAGGATGGCACCATCAAGAAAACCGCTCTCGAAGAGTTCAAGAACTACCGCAAGGACGGCATCATCGCCATCAAGCTCGATGAGGGCAACGACCTCGTCGATGTCGTGCTCACCGATGGCAGCAAGGAAGTCTGTCTCGTCACCCACGAGGGCATGTGCGTCCGCTTCCACGAAACGGGCGAAGATCCCGCCTCGCCGAACCTGCGTCCGATCGGCCGCAACACGGCTGGTGTGCGCGGCGTCATGCTCGATGCCGACGACTTCCTCGTCAGTTGCCTCACCAACGAACCCGGCACCATGGTGCTCGTCGTCAGTGAGAACGGCCTCGGCAAACGCACGCCGTTTGAGGAATACCGCATGATCAACCGCGGCGGCAAAGGCGTCATCACCATGAACGTCACCGAGAAGACCGGCAAAGTTGTTTCTGCACTCGCCGTGAAGGAAACAGACGAGCTCATGCTCATGACCAGCAAGGGCCAGAGCGTCCGCATCAAAGTCAGCGAGATCCGCGAAACCGGCCGCAATGCCCAGGGCGTGAAACTCATGACCCTCAACGAAGGCGAAACCATTCAGGACGTCGCCACCGTGATCTCCGATGAGGAGGAAGACGCTTCTGAGGGCGAGGGTGAAAGCCCGGTGGAGGCTCCGGCCGCCGCGGAATCCGGCGAAACTTCGGAACCACCGGCTTCTGAAGGCTGAATTGGCAGGCGAGAGGATTCGCTGAGTTGATAAGTCACCGCCCTTGGCGGAGACTTTCGAGTGATGCGCCCGCTTGTCTTTCTCACCATGACTGTTTCCGCTCTTGCCGCCGATGCCTTGACCTACCCGACCACGCGGAAGGAGGACGTGGTGGACACGCTGCATGGCGTAAAGATCAGCGATCCCTACCGCTGGCTGGAAGATGACAACTCGGAAGAGACCAAAAAGTGGGTGAAGGCGCAAAACGAGGTCACCTTTGGCTATTTGGAGAAGCTGCCACGTCGCACGGAGATCCAGTCGCGGCTCAAGGAACTGTGGAACTACGAACGCGTGGGTATGCCCTTCGAACGCGGCGGGCGTTGGTTCTACTCGTATAACAGCGGTTTGCAAAACCAGCCGGTTTTGATGACCACCGGCTCGCTTGAAGCCAAGGCGGATCTGCTGCTCGATCCGAATGCGATGTCGAAGGACGGCACCACCTCGCTCACTGACTATGAAGCGAGCGAGGATGGCAAACTCATCGCATACGGCGCCTCGGAGGCGGGCAGTGATTGGACGACGATCCGCGTGCGCGACATCGCCAGCGGCAAGGACCTTGAGGACGTGATTCAGTGGGTGAAGTTCAGCGGCATCTCCTGGATAAAGGATGGCAGCGGCTTCTTTTATGCTCGTTACGATGCGCCGAAGCCCGGAGCGGCCCTCACAGCCAAAAACGAGTTTCACAAGCTTTACTTCCACAAGCTCGGCACGAGTCAGAAGGACGATCTTTTGGTCTATGAACGCCAAGATGAGCCCAAGTGGGGCTTTGGTGGTCATGTGACTGAAGATGGCGAATACCTCATCATCCCCGTCTGGCTCGGCACGGAGCCGAAGAACCGCCTCTTCTACAAGAAGATCGCTCCTGATGCCCCGGTGGTGGAACTGTTGAACGACTACGATGCCCGTTACGAGTTCATCGACAACTTCGGCCCCATTTTTTACTTCCACACCGATCTGAATGCCACCTGCTATCAGGTGATCGCCATCGACATCCGCAAGCCGCAGCGTGGCAACTGGCGGGTGATCGTTCCGGAGGTGCCGAAAGTGCTGCTCGAAAGCGTGAGCACCGTCGGTGGCAAGATGTTCTGCCAGTATCTGCGCGATGCGAAGACGGAGGTGAAGTGCTTCGACATGGAAGGAAAGCTCATTCGCGAGGTGAAGCTGCCCAGCATCGGCTCCGCGGGTGGTTTTGGCGGTCATCGCACGGACAAGAGCACCTTTTACACCTTCACGAGCTTCACCGAGCCAGGAGCGATCTACGGCATGGACCTCGAAAGCGGTGAGAGCACGCTTTGGCGGAGGCCGCAGGTAAAATTCGATGGAGAGGCCTTTGAGACCAAGCAGGTCTTTGTGACCAGCAAGGACGGCACGAAGGTGCCGATGTTCATCGTGCACAAGAAGGGCTTGAAGCTCGATGGTTCCAATCCGGCGCTTCTTTATGGTTACGGCGGCTTCAGCATCAGCCTCACGCCGTCGTTTTCCGTCTCACGTGCCGTGTGGATGGAAATGGGCGGCGTCTTTGCCATGCCCAATCTGCGCGGCGGCGGCGAATACGGCCGCGACTGGCATCTGGCGGGCGTGAAACTCGGCAAACAAAATGTGTTCGATGACTTCATCGCCTCCGCCGAGTGGCTCATCGCTAACAAATACACCAGCAGTTCGAAGCTCGCGATTCAAGGCGGCAGCAATGGAGGTCTTCTCGTGGGAGCCTGCATGACGCAGCGTCCCGACCTGTATGCTGCCGCGCTGCCCGCAGTGGGCGTGCTCGACATGCTGCGCTTTGAGAAATTCACCATCGGCTGGGGCTGGCGCAGTGACTACGGCAGCGTGGAGAACGGCGCAGAGTTCCGGGCGCTGCTGAAATACTCGCCCTACCAAAATTTGAAGCCCGGCACGCGTTACCCGGCCACGCTTGTGCTCACCAGCGATCACGATGACCGCGTGGTGCCCGCCCACAGCTTCAAATTCGGTGCCCGACTCCAGGAATGCCAATCCAAAGACGGCCCGCCCGTTCTCATCCGCATCGAAACGAGTGCCGGACATGGCGCAGGCACGGCCTTGAACAAGATGATCGAGAAAACTGCCGACGAGTGGGCCTTCCTCGTGAAGCATCTGGGGATGCCTTGAAGGCACTCATCAGGCGCCAGCATCCGCACCGCCATCCGCTGCGGCTGCCGGACGCTGCGCGGCCTCGCGATCCAGCACGAGAAGGCTGGCGCGATCATCACCGGCGAACTTGAGGCGGTCGAGCATGTCACGAACGGTCTTTTCCTCCTCCATCTGCTCGTTGAGGAACCAGAGCAGGAGGTTCTTCGAGGCATGGTCCTTCACTTGTTCGGCCACTTCGAAGAGTTCGTTGATCTGCTGCGTGACGAGTTGCTCCTGTTTGAGGCTGTGCTCGAACACATCGATGGGCGATTTGAACACCGCTTTCGGCTTCGGGATGGGCTGCAGCTCCACCTTGGCATCGCGATCGACGAGATACTGGTAAAACTTCAGCGCGTGCATGGTCTCCTCGCGGCTTTGATTGAACATCCAGCTCGCGAAGCCGCTGTAGGGCGTCTGCTCAAACCAGGCCGCCATGGCGAGGTAAACATAGCTGGAGGACATTTCGTTGTTGATCTGCTCATTGAAGAGCTTGGCGAGCTTTGGGGAGAGCGTCATGGGGTGTGGAAAGGTGCGCGGATGAAACATCGTCGGCAACTCCCGCGCAAGGCGGATGAATCGCTTTCCTTCCGGCCATCTTGGGGCAGGATTCGCCCCCTCTCCCCTGCCCCGCTCCTCCCGCAATGTCCGCCACGACGCACTCTCATCATGACCAGCATGTGAGGCGGAATTTCGTCTGCCATTGCCTCGAGGGCGGACTCTACATGGGTGGTGTGGCTTTTTTGCAGCCGGAGACGGTGATGCCAAAGATGGTCGAATCGCTTCATGGCAGTCCTTTGATCATCTCGATCATGCCCGCGGTGCTGGCGGCCACGTTTGCCTTCGCGGGATTGTTTGTGTCTCCCAAGGTGGAGCGTCTGACGCATTTCAAGGGCTGGGTGCTGTGCTTCGGGCTGCTGCAAAGGCTTCCGTATCTCATCGCCGGGCTGGTGCTGTGGTTCGCCGAGCATCTGGAGGGATGGATTCTGCCAGTGGTGGTGCTCACTCCGGTCATGAGCGGTCTCGTCGGAGGCGTGGGCGTCGTGGCGTGGATGGAAATGGTCACTCGCATGGTGCCGGAACGCATCCGTGCGGCCGGTTGGGCGGCCCGCTACATCATGCAGGCGGTGATTGGCATGGGAGCCGGTGCGGTGATCCATCAGGTGCTGACGCATCTGCCGGGGCATCGCGGCTACGCGGTGCTGCATCTCATCGCGTTTGGCTTCTTGTTCCTCTCGTGGCTCTCGCAAATCCCGATGAAAGAGGCCGAGCATCCGGTGCATGTGCCACGCACGCAGCCCGTGTCCTACTTGACCTATCTCCGCTCGCTGCCGGGCATGCTGGCCGCGCATCCGCACCTGCTGCGGTTGATCGCGTCTCGGTTCACGGGAATGGGTTATCTGATGCTGGTGTCGTTTTTGACGCTGCATGCGCTCAAGGTGACAGGTCGTGCGGAGGCCGATGTGGGTCGGTTTGTATCGCTGCAAAACGTGGGCACCATCCTCGGCAGCATGCTGGCGGCCTGGCTGGGCTATCACAGCGGTGGCAAAGTGCTGCTGATGGTGTCCCGCCTGATCTGCATGGGCTTGTGCGTGTGGTCTTGCTTCACGGAATCGTTCATTGGCTTCACGGTCGTGTATTTCATTTTTGGCTTTGGTCTCTTCCTCGACCGCGTGGGAGACCTGACGCTGACGGCTGAACTCTGCCCGGCGGAGCGTCGCTCGACCTACCAGGCCATTTTGGGCTTCTGCAATGTGTGGGCCCTGCTGCTCGCGACGACCTTGAGCGGCCTCGTTTTTCGTGAAACGCAGTCTTACACCTTCGTGGCGGCGCTCGCGGGTTGTTTCGCCCTTGTCTCGACCTTCATCCTGCTGGGCATCCCGGAGCCGCGGCATCAACGTTGAAGTCCGTTGACGCCCCGGACTGCCAACGCAAGTCTCCGGGCCTCCATGAAAT
>CALMTT010000216.1 GCA_937872615.1 uncultured Verrucomicrobiaceae bacterium
TGCGCGACATGTTCGAGCAGGCCAAGAAGAACGCGCCCTGCATCATCTTCATCGATGAAATCGACGCCGTGGGCCGTCATCGCGGCCACGGCCTCGGCGGCGGACACGACGAACGCGAGCAAACGCTCAACGCGATGCTCGTCGAGATGGACGGCTTCGACACGCAGGAAGGCATCATCATCATCGCCGCCACGAATCGTCCGGACGTGCTCGACCCCGCGCTGCTCCGCCCCGGCCGCTTTGACCGCCAGGTGACCGTTTCCCTGCCCGATGTGAAGGGCCGCGAAGAAATCCTCCGCGTGCATGCCAAGAAGGTGAAGCTCTCCGAAGCCGCCGACCTTTCGAAGATCGCCCGTGGCACTCCCGGCTTCTCCGGTGCTGAACTGGCCAACCTCCTCAACGAGGCCGCCCTGCTCGCCGCCCGCCAGAACTTGAAGGCCATCACCAGCGCCGAGCTTGAAGAAGCTCGCGACAAGGTCCGCTGGGGCCGCGAACGCCGCAGCATGGCCATGACGGAGCAGGAAAAGCAATCCACTGCCTGGCACGAAGCCGGTCACGCCCTCGTGAACGTGCTCCTCGAGCACACCGACCCGCTGCACAAGGTCACCATCATCCCCCGCGGCCGTGCGCTCGGCGTCACGATGAGCCTGCCGGAGCACGACCAGCTCTCCTTTGCCCGCAAAGAAGCCCTCGACCGCCTCGCCATGACTGCCGCGGGCCGCATCGCGGAAGAGCTTTTCACCCACGACATCTCCACCGGTGCGTCGAACGACATCAAGCAGATGACCCGCCTCGCCCGCAACATGGTCTGCGAATGGGGCATGAGCGACAAGCTCGGCATGGTCGGCTACGGCTCGCATGAAGATCAGGTCTTCCTCGGCCGCGACATCAACCGCTCCCGCGATTACAGCGAGGCCACCGCCCAGGAAATCGACCGCGAAGTCCGCCGCCTCGTCGATGATGGTTACGAGCGTGCCAAGCAGCTCATCATGGCGCATCGCGACAAGATCGAGCTCATCGCCCAGGCCCTCCTCGAATATGAAACCCTCGATGGCGATCAGGTGAAGGACATTGTGAACCTCGGCTTCATGCAAAATCCGCCGGAGACCCGCAGCAAGCCCCCTCCCCCGCCCCCGCTTCCGAAAGCCCAAGGCCAGCGTCCAGCCCAAGTGGATGACGAGGACGCCGGTGGCCTTGCCCCCAGCCTCGCTGGAGCCGCAGCATAAGGCTCAACGTGCACGAAGTTCACAAAGGCGTGGTGTTAGCTCACCACGCCTTTTCTTTTTTACTCATCCGATTCGATGTCCGCACTCGTGAGCGGCTCATTGCTTCCCACATACACAAAAGCAGGCGGCAGATTCGCCCACACGACCTCCGTGGTGGTCACATTCGGCAGCAGCGTGCCCAGCAGGTCGCGGAAGTGCTGGCCAGCCGGCAATTTGTGAAAGCCAAAGTAGGCAAAGGTCACAAACCGGCCTCCGGGAGCCAGATGCGGCAGCACATTCCCGAGGATCGCCTTCTGCAGTTCCTCCGGAAAAGCCGTCCACGGCAGGCCGCTGATGATCACATCAAATCCCTCGCGGAAGTCCGGCTGCTTCAAATCGAACTTCTGGGCACAGCAACACTCAAAGCGCATGCCGGGGAACTGCGCATGCAGACGGTGCACAAAGGCCTCGTTGAGCTCCAGACCCAAGTAGTCGGCACTATCCGGCATCACACGTGCGAGCGCCTCGGTGAAAGCTCCGGTGCCGGGGCCTAGTTCCAAAATGTGCCGCGCATGCGCCGCACCGGAAGCCACCATCATTTTCTCCGCCAGCGCAGGACTCGAAGGCGCGATGGCACCTACTGTTTTCCAGTTGCGGGCGAATTCTCGGAGAAATGCGGAGGCTGACATCGGCGGGCGGATGCTACGCACGGTCGATGGTTCCGCGAATGCTTTTCTGGAGCTTCAAAATGTGAACGGTTCACGGCCCTCTGACATCGAAAAAGGCCCCAACCAATGCCTGAAACCATGATCAAGCTTCTTTTCATCTTCAGCAGCCTCTGCCTCGTTCAATGCACCACTTCACGTGTCGATCCCAATCGTCCGTTAACACCCGCGGACGAAGGAAAAGTGATCAGCGAACGCTACTATGAAATCAATGGCGTGCGGAAAGTGGAGCGCCGCATCGTCGTGACAACGACTCCGAGACTGGAGACCAAGCTCGTGACCAAAATCTTGCCCTGAAGATACCCTTTACCCTCACGCGGCGGCGAGGTGGAAGTAGCCGTGGATGTGCGGGAAGCCGCGGAAGTACCAAACGAGGTCCGGTCCTTCGATCTGCCAAGTGTCCCACACCTTGTCGCCACCGATGTCGAACTCACCGCCGTAGCAGGAGACGAAGAGGCGGTCGAGGATCGAGGGCTGCGAGAGGGTCTTCATGGTGGCCTCGACATCCGCCGGGCGGAAGCAGACGAGCATGCGGCGCATGGTTTCGAGCAGGCGTGCCTGCTGGTCCTTGGTGAGATCGGCCGTGGCGAGGCCCGGCAGGTCATTGGCGCGACGGGCGATGACCTCGGCGGGCTTTTCGGAGCGTGGTTCGCGGGCGACGAGGATCTTTTCACGCTGCTTGCCATCGAGGGCGCTGACGAACTCGTTGAAGACGAGGCCCTGATACCAGAAGGGATTCCCGGCGTGGTCTTTCTCCTCGCGGAAGGCTTTGGCGAAGTTCCCGTAGAAGATGGGGCGGCCGCCAAAGCCGGCGGCGTGTGCCGGATGCACAAAGGTGCGGCGGGTGACGTGGTGGCCGGTGTAGATGAACTCGAAGTCATCATCCTTCGGCGTGCCGAAGAAGCCGACGGAGGGGGTGTTTTTGATCTGGCCCATGAGGTCCTTTTGCACCTGCCAGTTCATCTTCTCGCGATGCTCAGGATGGTGGAGGGACTCAAAGATCTGCCGCACGAGGTCCTGCTGCTCTTTGGTGTAGAAGGTGTGGAGGCGCTGCTCGGGGCAGATGTACCACCAGTTGCTCACGTAGCCGCGTTTGGCGTGGTCGCGCGGCAGGACGATCTTCGCATGCTGCTCCTCGGTGAGGCTTTTGTAGAACTGCATGGCGAGCGAGTCACTCCCCGCGGCACCGGCCTGCAGGGATGGAAATGCGGCGAAGGCGGCGGAGGAACCGATAGCGCGCAGGATGTCACGACGGCTGAAAGACCGGCTGGTTAGGAATGAGTGCATGCGTAAAGTGTCTCAGGAAAGGCGGGAAAACGCCAGCAGGAAGTCGAATTCACAGTGAGCGGACAAGAGCTTTAAGAGTGTGGAAGTCGGTAGCGGGTCGATCGACAATAAAGCAGCGCATGCCAGCGGCGGTGGCACCGGCGGCATCGGCGGTGGGTTCATCGCCGACGTGGAGGCACTCGGCGGGGTCGGCCTGCGCGGCTCGCAGCGCGGCGGCAAACATGCGGGCATGCGGTTTGGACGCGCCGACCTCGCTGGAGAGGATGATTTTCCGAAACAAGGGCCGCAGGCCATGTCCGTCGAGGATGGCGAGCAGGCGGCGGTCGAAATTCGACAGCACATGCAGCGCATGATCGGCCGCGAGGTCCTCGAGCACGGGCCGCACATCGTCAAAGACATGCCACGCCTCCGGCAGGGCGTAGTGAGCGTAGAGCTCGGCAAAGAGCGGCTCCATGATTTCGTCCGGCACGGCTTTGCCGAGGGCGATCTGAAAGCTCTTCGCAGCCACCTGCCGCCACCAAGCACGATCGTCATCGACGGGCGGCTTGTCCTCAGGATGCAGGGGAGACTGTGTGGCCTTCCACGCGGCGCGGAAGGCAGCGTTCATAGCCTCCGCACCGGCTACGAGCCCATGTCGCTCCCCCAACCGCGCATACACCGCGCCGACGGGCTCCACCGGACGGATGAGCGTGCCGGCCGCATCGAAGAAAAGGACTTTCCAAGTCATAGGCGGGGATGCTGGACGCAGTGCCGCTTTCACACAAGCCATCGCCGCAAGCGTGCCACGAGGCGTTTCTCGTGTCTTACGGCCAGTTCATGCTCCCAGAGGCGCAGCACCCGCCAGCCGACCTTGCGCAGGGCTTTCGTCACGGCAGCATCGCGAGCCTGATTCCGAGTGATTTTGGCATCCCAGAACTTCTGGCGGGTCTGCGGCCGGCGAAAGTGCTCGGGACAGCCATGCCAGAAGCAGCCATCGACGAAGATGGCGAGCTTTTGTGCCCGAAAGATGAAGTCGGGCCGCACGGACTTGGGGTGTTTCTGGTTCCACGTTTCAAGTTTGGAGTCCTTCCGCCCTGAAACTCGGGACTTGAAACCTGAAACTCGAAACTTGATCACCACCTGCCTGCGCCAGCCGGTGATGCCATGCGCCCGAAAAATGGCCGCGAGCCTCTGCTCGGTGTCCTTGTTTCCATGCGAGCGGATGCGGCTCATCACCTCGCTGCGCTTGGCTTTGCTGAAGACATCCGGCATGCGGCTGACCTGGCGCGGAAGGACTTGGCTGCCAAGGAAAATCAAGGCATGCGAAGCATCTCCCCTCATTCGGGAGGTCAGCGTCGAAAGCATTGACGAAGATGCTCATTTTATGGTAATTATAATCAAATGGAGCTCAATCCGGCTCTTCAACACCATGCGCCTTATCACTCTCACCCACTCGATAGGCTTGGCGGCCACCCTGCTCGCCACTTCCAGCCTTCAGGCACAGACCAACCGCCGCGGGGAAGCCTTCCCGCAGCAGAATCTCCCCCGCCACGGACGCTCCCAAGAAATTCCCGCCCTGCTCGGAGCCAAGCTCAATCAGGTCGCCGCCTGGTATGACCGCAGCTCCGCCGACCTCGTGAAGCTCTGCACGCAGGAAAAAACCCTGCGCTCCGACAAGCAAGGCCGCCTGCACTTTGTGTGCGAGGGGCTGCTGCCGTTGCAAAACGCCGTCGTGAAGGCTGCCACGACCTCCGGCACGGGCACCGCGGCCGCGATCACTGCCACGGATGCCTTTGCGCTGCACAGCAAGCCTGGCGCATCGAAGATCATCTACCTCGACTTCAACGGCCACACCACCTCTGGCACATCGTGGAACAGCAGCTTCACCGCCGGTGCCAGCTTTGTGACGCCGCCGTATAGCACGGACAGCACGGTGACCACCGCGTTCTCCCAAACAGAGCTCGACAATATCTACTCCATCTGGCAGCGCGTGGCGGAAGACTACGCGCCCTTTGATGTCGATGTCACCACGCAGGAGCCCGCGACCATCGATGCGCTGATCAAATCGACCAGCACCGACACGCAGTTCGGCGTGCGCGTGTGCATCGGCGGCAGTTGCTTCGACTGGTATGGCGCCAGCGCCGGTGGCGTGGCCTACCTGAACTCCTTCACGTGGAACTCAGACACGCCGTGTTTTGTCTTCACCGCGCAGCTTGGCAACGGAAACGCCAAATACACCGCCGAGGCCACCAGCCACGAGGCAGGTCACACCTTCAATCTCAGTCACGATGGCCAGGTGGCCTACGGCACCACCGCCGCGGTCGGCTATTATCAAGGCCATGCCAACTGGGCCCCGATCATGGGCGTGGGCTACTACAAGGACGTCGTCCAATGGAGCAAAGGCAACTATCCGTATGCCAACAACACGCAGGACGACACCGCCATCATCGCCGGCATCACCGGGTATCGCACCGATGCCCATGGTGACAGCATCGTGAATGCCACGCCGCTCACCGGCACCTCGCTTTCTGCCAGCGGTATCATTGAGCGCCGCACCGATGCGGATCTTTTCTCCTTCGCCACCGGCGCAGGCGCTGTGAGCTTCACCGCGACCACTGCCGCGCCTTCACCCGACCTCGACATCCAGCTCTCTCTTTATGACGGCCTCGGAAACCTCGTCACCTCCGCCAATCCGGCCACGCTCGATGCCACGCTGAGCACCACCCTCGCGCAAGGCACCTACTACCTCGCCGTCGATGGCGTCGGCACGGGCGATCCTCTCACCGCCTACGATGACTACGCCAGCCTCGGCCAGTTCAGCCTCACCGGCACTGTGTTGCCAGTGAATGGTCAAGCCCCCATCGCTGTCGCGGATGCCTCCGCGCCCACCAGCGGTGCCGCACCTCTCGCGGTCAGCTTCTCCAGCTCGGGCTCTTATGATCCTGATGGCACCATCGCGGCCTACGATTGGGACTTCGGTGATGGCACCACCTCCACGGTGGCGAATCCCGTGAAGAGCTACGCCAATCCCGGCACCTACACCGCCTCCCTCGTCGTGGTGGACAATACGGGCCTCTCCTCCGTGGCAGACACCGTCGTCATCGTCGTGCAAAGCAATAAAGTCGTTTATGTCGGCAATATCACCATGACCCTCAGCAGCACGAAGCAGGGCTATGCCGCCACCGCCACAGTCACCGTGCGCAATCAAACCGGCGCTCTGGTGTCCAATGCCAAAGTAAACGGCTCTTGGAGCGGTCTCACCAAAGGCGCGGTCTCCGGCACCACGAGCCGCAGCGGCACTGCGGCCTTCACATCCACCCGCACCAAAACGCGCGGCACCTTCACCTTCACCGTCACT
Organism: uncultured Verrucomicrobiaceae bacterium; assembly: GCA_937872615.1. Lineage (GTDB taxonomy): Bacteria > Verrucomicrobiota > Verrucomicrobiia > Verrucomicrobiales > Verrucomicrobiaceae > Prosthecobacter. The sequence goes on from CALMTT010000216.1 coordinate 6,555, forward strand.
GGCATCACGCTCTCCGGCTACACCTACGCTCCCACGCGAAACGTGAAGACCAGCGCCAGCATTGCCACGCCGTGAGATAACTCTTTTTCCTCGTTGGTCTAATCAGGCAGGGCCGCGTCGTCATGACGCGGCCTTGTTTTTTAAGATGCAGGCTCGTTCAGGCGCACCGGCACGAGCTCCGCGGACTTGCCACCGCCATCGATGGTGATCACACCGTCCTGCACGGTGATTTGCAGCTCCATCGCTTTGTCGGCGAGCACGCCGAGTGCCTTCACCTGCGCGGGATCAAACTGCCACACGGTCAAATTGCGCACCTTGCTCATCTTTTCCGCCACACCAGCCCACCACGTCGCGCTCGTGTTGCTGAAGGTGAACACCGTCACGCGACGCGAGCGCCCGCAGGCACGCACGAGCCGCTTTTCCTCCGGCTGACCGAGGTCGATCTCATGCAGGCGCAGGCCGGTGAGATCATTTTGCAGCAAGGCAGGCTCCTCCGGCTCCCACATGTCCTTGCCGAACTCCAGCGTGCCGTGGTCGTTGTTCTCCGGCACGTTCAGGATCCAGGCCAGCAAGCGCATCATCATGCGCTCCTCCGTTTCCGAGGGATGCCGCGCGATCGTGATCGCATGATCTTGATACACGTTCCGGTCGAGATCGGAGAAAGAAACGGTCGCTTTGTGAATGATTGCCTTGAGGGCCATGCGCTTCGTTTACCAAGCCACCTCCTCACCCGCAATGAAATGAGCAGCGCAGGACAAAAAAGGACGGCAGGCACAACAAAATCGTTCTTCCCCCGTCATGCCCGGGCCTGCTATCCTCACGCCAGCCATGAAAACGCTCGTCTTTGCCCTCCTCCTGCCGCTCGCGGCTCTCGCCGAAAACGAAATCGGCTTCATCGAGCGCTTCGCCCTCGCAGCCGACCGTGAAAAGGCCCTCGCCGAGCTCGTGCCGGGTTCGGAGGAGTATTATTTCTTCCACGCCCTCCATTACCAAAACGTCCGCGACACCGCAAAACTGAACAACCTGCTCAACGAGTGGCGGAAACGCACCCCGAACGAAAATGAGGCCCGCCGCGTCATTTTGAACCGCGAGGCCATCCTCGGTTACGAGAAGGACCCGCAAGGCACGCTGAAATACCTCATCGAGCGCCTCGGCATCCGCCACGACCACCAGCGCCAAGTGCCGGATGCGAAGCCTGACCTGCCCACGAGCCTCGATCCGGCGAAAATCAGCCGCGAGGTCTTCCTGCGCGATGCGCTGAACAACGACCGCGGCCTGCAAAGCCTCTCGCAAGATGCCCTCGCCGCTCTGATTCGCGATCAGGTGCCGCTCACGCCCGATCAGCGCCGCGCCGTGCTGCAAAAGCTCCAGCGACCCGATGTGCCGAATCTGATCGAGGCGGTGAAAGCGGACTTCCAAGCCGAGCCAAGCATCGGTTTTGGCGATTTGCCGATTCATCGGCAGCTTTTGATCTCGCAGCTCGATGAGCTGAGAGGCCAGAACATCGGCAGCACGAGCTTCATCTACACTTACCTGCGCAAACTGGCCCCAAGCGCCGATGTGAGCCTCGAATACGATGAAGCCGAGCGCGAGGCCTGGCTTGATCGTGTGTGGGCCTTCGCTGGAGGCATCCAATCGCACAAAACCCTCAAAGCCCGCATCCTTTACCTCCGTCTCGATCACGATCGCAAAAAGGGCGTTTATGATCGCGAGCGCTTTCTCAGCTACCTCAAGCTCCCGCGCCGGATGCCTTATATTAATGAGGAGTTCCTCCGCACCTACAACTCCGACTGGTGCGACCTCGACGCTGACCTCAGCGATCCGCTCATCAGCTCGCCGCCCATCCACAACGACGAAGAACTCGTCCGCGACTACTTCCTGCATCTCTTTGCCGCATCTGCCAAAGCCGACTCGAATCCGCGCGATCTCCTCGCCCCGTGGATCGAGCATGTGAGCGACAACTGGCTCAAGCCCATCCTCGCCGAGGCGCTGATCACGAATGGCATCGGCAATCCCGAGCGCTGGGCCTCGCTCATCTCGCCCACGGAGTTTCAGCAGCTCAAAGACCGCGTGGACATCGAATTCCCCGCCACGAACGCGCCGCAGTTCCTGCCGGGCGACGACATCGCGTTCGATGTGATCGTCAAAAACACGCCAAAGCTCATCGTGAAGATTTTCGAGCTCAACACGCTCAATTTCTTCCAGACGCAGCAGCGCCAGCTCAACACCGATCTCAATCTCGACGGCCTCGTCGCGAATAGCGAGCAGACGCACGCCTTCGAAGGCGGCCCGTTTGGCCGCACGCGGCAAAAATTCGCCTTCCCGGACCTCAAAGGCAAACGCGGAGCCTGGATCATCGAATTCATCGGCGGCGGCCGCAGCAGCCGCGCCCTCATTCGCACCGGCCAGTGGCACATTTTGCAGCAAACCGGCCCCGCAGGCGATTTGATCCTCGTGCTCGATGAAAAGAACCAGCCCGTCAAAGACGCCGTCGCATGGTTTGAGGGTCGCAAATTCAGCGTCGATGAAAAACTCGGCCGCATCGCCATTCCGTTCACGAACCAGCCCGGCACGACCTGCAAACCAGTTCTTTGTTGGATGTCGGCGTATGGCAGCACGTAGCTGTGACGTACGAGCAAACGAC
>CALMTT010000217.1 GCA_937872615.1 uncultured Verrucomicrobiaceae bacterium
AAAGCCGGAAGTGAGCATCGGCGCGTCCAAGCTGAAGCAGGCCGTGGTCAAGGTCCTGAAGGACGAAGGCTACGTCTCCGACTATCGAGTTGCCGACGAGGGCGGCAAGGGCACGATGACCATCGCGCTGAAGTACTACGAGGGCCGGCCGGTCATCGACCGCCTCGAGCGCGTCAGCCGCCCGGGCCTGCGCATCTACCGCGGCAAGGAAGACCTGCCGCGCGTGCTCGGCGGCATGGGCACGGTGATCGTGTCGACGCCCAGGGGCGTCATGACCGACCGCGCCGCGCGCGCGATCGGCCAGGGCGGCGAGGTGCTGTGCATCGTCGCCTGACGCTGCGGCAGCCAAACGAACCCAACCGGACCAGAACATGAGCCGAATTGCCAAGCAGCCGGTGCCCCTGCCCAAGGGCGTCACCGCCACGATCACGCCGCAGGCCGTGACGCTGAAGGGGGCCAAGGGCACCCTGAGCGTGCCGCTCGCGGGCGGCGTCTCCGTGGCGCAGGAAGGCGAGCAGATCAGCGTCAAGTACGACGACAACAACCGCATGCAGGCGGGCGCGATCCGCGCGCACCTGGCGAACGTCGTCAAGGGCATCACCACCGGCTACGAGATCAAGCTCGAGCTGGTCGGCGTCGGTTACCGCGCCGCCATGCAGGGCAAGAACCTGCAGCTCGCGCTCGGCTACAGCCACGACGTCATCTATCCGATCCCGGAAGGCATCACGGTCACCGTGCCGAAGCCGACCGAGATCACGGTGGTGGGCAGCGACCCGCAGAAGGTCGGGCAGGTGGCCGCCGAAATCCGCGCCTATCGTCCGCCGGAGCCCTACAAGGGCAAGGGCGTGAAATACGTCGGCGAATTCATCTTCCGCAAGGAAGGCAAGAAGAAGTAACGGAGCCGGTCATGTCGCAATTGAAGGTTACGAATGCCCGGCGCAAGAAGCGCGTGCGCCTCGCGCTGCGCCGCTCGGCCAACGGCCGTCCTCGTCTGAGCGTGTTCCGCTCGTCGAAGCACATCTATGCCCAGGTCATCGACGACCTGAAGGGCGAGACGGTGGCTTCCGCCTCGTCGCTGGAGAAGACCCTGCGCGAGAGCGGCAAGACGGGCGCCAACATCGACGCGGCGAAGGCCGTCGGCAAGCTGCTTGCCGAACGCGCGGTGCAGAAGGGCGTCAAGGAAGTCGTGTTCGACCGCGGCAGCTATCTCTACCACGGGCGCGTCAAGGCGCTTGCGGATGCTGCACGCGAGAGCGGGCTGAGCTTCTAAGGTTTGGACATTTACGAGGACAGGGGCGTTGGCCCCCTAGAGATTGGAAAACACCATGGCAGGTGAACGCGAACGCGGCGGACGCGAACGGAGCAGGGAGCGCGAGGAGCGCGACAGCGAGTTCGTCGACAAGCTCGTCCACATCAATCGCGTGGCGAAGGTCGTCAAGGGCGGCAAGCGCTTCGGCTTTGCGGCGCTGGTCGTGATCGGCGACCAGAAGGGCCGCGCGGGCTTCGGCCACGGCAAGGCGCGCGAAGTGCCGGAAGCGATCCGCAAGGCGACCGAGTCGGCCAAGCGCAACCTGACCCGCGTTGCCCTTCGCGAGGGCCGCACGCTGCATCATGACATCTTCGGCCGTCATGGCGCGGGTCGCGTCTACCTGCGCGCTGCTCCCGCCGGCACCGGCATCATCGCCGGCGGCCCGATGCGCGCGGTGTTCGAGACACTCGGCGTCCAGGACGTGGTGGCGAAGTCGATCGGCTCGTCGAACCCCTACAACATGGTTCGCGCCACCTTCAACGCGCTGAAGCATCAGGATTCGCCGCGCTCGGTCGCGGCGCGCCGCAACATCAAGGTGTCCACCCTGCAGTCGCGCCGCGTCGGCGGCGACGCCGAGGCAGCGGCGGACTAAGGATCGATCGGAGTTCAAGTCATGGCCAAGGCCGCAAAGACGATCAAGATCGAGCAGACCGGCAGCGCTATCCGCCGCCATCACTCGCAACGCTCGACCCTGATCGGCCTCAAGCTCAACAAGATCGGCCGCACAGCCGAACTGCCGGACACCCCGGAAGTTCGCGGCATGATCGCCAGGGTTCAACATATCGTCCGCGTCGTCGGCGGTAAGTAATAGACAGGAGAGAGCATGATCCCGAAAAGTGGGGACCGGTTTTCGGTCAAGATCATGCTCCAGAAATAAGGAGCGTTCGATGAAGCTCAGCGATATCGCCGACAACGCCGGCTCGCGCAAGAAGCGCATGCGCGTCGGCCGCGGCATCGGTTCCGGCAAGGGCAAGCAGTCCGGCCGCGGCGGCAAGGGCCAGACCGCGCGTTCGGGCGTGCGCATCAAGGGCTTCGAAGGCGGCCAGATGCCGATGCATCGCCGTCTGCCCAAGCGCGGTTTCAACAACGTGTTCCGCGTCGAGTTCGCCGAGATCAATCTCGACCGGCTGCAGCAGGCGGTGGACGCCAAGGCGATCGATGCCAAGGACACCGTGAACGCGGAGTCGCTGGTCAAGGCCGGCGTGCTGCGCCGCTCCAAGGCGGGCGTGCGGCTGCTCGGCCGCGGCGAGCTCAAGGCCAAGCTGAATATCGAGGTGCACGGCGCCTCCAAGTCGGCCATTGCGGCCGTCGAGAAGGCGGGCGGTTCGGTCAAGATCCTGGCGCCGGCCACCGAAGACGAAGGCAAGGCGGCGTAACATCTGCGTCATTGCCCGCGAGCCGCGGGCAATTTGCTTTCCGGAACAATGGACTTGTCGGCGCCGGATACCAGATAATGTCCGGCGGCCGCCTCCAGGTCCGGGTTCGGAAGGGGGCGACAGCAGGGGCGCGCGGGAGAAGGCTCAAGATATGGTCTCGGCAGCAGAACAACTTGCGGCAAATCTCAATTTCGGCGCGCTGGCCAAGGCCGAGGAGCTGAAGAAGCGCATCTGGTTCACGCTGGGTGCGCTGCTTGTTTATCGGCTCGGCACCTACATCCCGCTGCCCGGCATCGACCCCAACATCTGGGAGCAGGTGTTCCGCTCGCAGGCCGGCGGCATTCTCGGCATGTTCAACATGTTCGCCGGCGGCGGCATCCACCGCATGGCGATCTTCGCGCTGAACATCATGCCGTACATCTCGGCATCGATCATCATGCAGCTGATGTCGTCGGTGTCGCCGAAGCTCGAGGCCCTGAAGAAGGAAGGCGAGCAGGGCCGCAAGCAGATCAACCAGTACACCCGCTACCTCACCGTCATCCTCGCCGCCTTCCAGGCCTACGGCATCGCCGTCGGGCTCGAGAGCCAGCAGGGCGTCGTGCTCGACCCATTCGGGGGCTCCGGCACCACTGCAGGCGTCGCCATCAAGCACGGTCGACACGCCGTGATCTGCGAGCTTAATCCCGAATACGCCGCCCTTGTCCCTGATCGCGTGGCCAGCATTGCTGGGCTTCCTGCAAAGCGAAAGACGCGACCAAAGGATCGAGCGCGGGCAGCTCACCCGGACATGTTCTCGGAGGTCCGCCCGTGAGCAAGCACCCATTCAAAACCGAGGCCGAACTATGCGCCGCCTTCATCGAATACGCCCAACGCGGCGAGGCGTGGACAGCCTACGCTGAGACCTGCGGGTGGGACATCTTGCTGGTCCGCAAAGCTGACGGCTTCCAGATCGGGATTCAGGCAAAGCTCAACTACAACATGAAAGTGCTCTCCCAGTGCCTCGAGACATGGCACAACTGGCGCGAGGTCGGTGGCTCGCTGAATCCGACACTTGAAGAAATCATGACAAAGACGGCTCAGTTTATGAAGGGACACCTCAAACCATGAAAGCCAACCTCGTTATCCTCGCCGCTCTAGTGCTGGCATCGCTGACCGCGCTCCAGTCCGCCGAGCCCTTGCTCGAAAAGGTCGAAGTCTTCCCACCGGGACTCAATGGCATCGCACGCTATCGCATTCCAGGCATCGTCGTCACGGCGAAGGGGACCGTTTTGGCCTACTGCGAGGCGCGGAAGAACGGCAGCTCCGATTGGGGCGAGATCGAAGTGCATCTGCGTCGCTCGACGGATGGCGGCAAGTCGTGGCAGCCCTCGCAGCACATCGCGCACAAGGAGGATCGCATTGAGGGCAATCCGCGCAAAAAAACAGGCGGCGAGCACGAGCAGACGGTGAACAATCCCGTCGCCATCGTGGACCGCGACACGGGAACCATCCAGTTCCTCTACTGCGTGAACTACGCCCGTTGCTTTTCCATGCGCAGCACGGATGACGGCGTCACGTGGAGCACGCCGGTGGAGATCACCGCGAGCTTTGAGCCGTTTCGGAAGCAGTATGACTGGAAGGTCATCGCCACCGGGCCGGGCCACGGCATTCAGATGAAGAGCGGACGGCTCGTCGTGCCGATCTGGCTCGCATTCGGAGGTGTGGGCGACCACGGACCCTCCGCAGCGGGAACGATTTTCAGCGATGACCACGGCAAGACCTGGACGGCGGGCGACATCGCATTTCCAAACACGAGCGAGTTCATCCATCCGAACGAAACGATGCTGGCTCCACTGCCCGACGGACGCGTGATGCTCGTGGCGCGCAGCCCGTCAAAGGCGAACCGCAAGCTCGTCAGCACCAGCGCCGATGGCGCGACGGGCTGGAGCACTCCGCAGTTTCACGATCAACTCTGGGAGCCGCAATGCATGGCCAGCATCGTGGCGCATCCCGCAGGCGTGCTGTTGTTTTCCAATCCCCACACGCTGCCACTCGGCAAAGACGGAAAAGAAGCCCCCGGTGGCCGAGGCAAACGGCAGAACCTCTGCATCAAGCTCAGTCGCGACGATGGAAAGACCTGGCCCATTAATAAAACGCTCGAAGCCGAAGTGAGCGCCTATTCCGATCTCGCCGTGCTCCCCGATGGCACCGTGCTCTGCCTCTACGAGCGCGGCAACTCCATCACATGTGCGCGTTTTGACCTTCCGTGGGTCGAAAAGCCGTGAACGGCCCTTTTTAACTTGTAGCATCAGCGCGAAATGCCGCGGGGGTGGTCTTGCGATACTTCGAAAGCATGCGCGTGAGGTAGTAGCGGTTTGGGAAACCGCATTCCTCGGCGATTTGCTCGATGGAGTGGTCGGTGTGGCGGAGCAGCTTCATCGCGTGATTCATGCGCAGTTCGATGAGGTAGCGCATGGGCGGAAAGCCGAGTTCGGTCACGAACATGTGGGAGAGTGCGCGGGAGCTGCATGCGGAATGGCGGGCGAGATCGGCGAGTGTGACCTTGTCGCGCAAGTGCTCGCGCAGGTAGTCCACGCAGGCAGGCAGGCGCGAGTTTGCCTGCGGCGATAGCCGAAACTGAGGAAGCGCATGCTGGATAGCCAGAAGGGCTAGTTCGAGTGCGTCCAGCGGTGATGCGGGTGGTTTGATGGATTCACGTTCACGCTTGGGCTTTGGGCAGGCGCGGTCGAGGGCGGATCGCAGACGCGCGGTCGGGCGAAAGCGAACGACTGCCGGGCGGATGCTGGCGGATAACCCGCCGACGCTGAAATGCACATACCACTTGGCGAAGGAGCGCTCGCAGCGGCTGTCGAACGGTGTGTGTGGCGAGATCAGATACAACCATCCCGGTTCTAGCGCGTATTCCGTGCCGTCTAACGTAATGACACCTCCACCATTCATCGGCCAGTAGAGCCGCCAGAAGGCATTCGAAGCGGAGCGGAGCGACCAGTGTTCCAACTCGACATAACGATGCATCAGCACCTCAACGCCGGCGACGGCGGCATCCACGTAGTGCGTTCCACGGATGCGATGCCGCATCGTGGATTGGGAGGGTATGATGTCTAAAGGGGTGCCTTTCATGGAGTGCAAGATCGGATACAAAGGAAGCCGTTCCAAGGCATTTTATTTTGTCCTCCGACTGGCAGACTCCGACCGTCATGAAACACGCCGCCGCCCGTCTTTTCGCCCTGCTTTTTGCCACCTGCATGTCTGCACATGCCGAGGAGGGCTATCCGGCATTCAGTTGGGACCGTGTGCCGGTCTATGCGCATTTCGGTTACGACCCGGCTTTGAAGCCGGAGCAATACGACTTCCTCGCCAAGCACTTCTCGCTCGTCAGCTTCGCTGCCGGCAGCATGCGAGAGGAAGTCGAGAAGGGAATCGCGAAAGGCGCGGCAGAGATCAAGAAGCGCAATCCATCTGTGAAGGTCCTCTTCTATTTTGCGGGCGATATCCTGCACTCGCCATTCACCTTGTCGAATGAGTCGTTCCCGAAGGATGGATTCATCGAGAAGCCATCTGTCAGAAAGTTGACCGATCCCAAAACGGGCAGGCAGACCGAGCAGGTCAGACACTATTTTGACAAGTCGAAGCCCGTCACGCGCGAGTGGTGGGCGGGTGTCGCGGAGAAAGCGGTCAAGGAATATGGCTGCGACGGCATTTTCGCGGACGGGCTCGCAAGTTTTGGACACAATCTGGTCACGCCCGAAAAGGAGGCAGCCATACGCGAGGGCATCAAGACGATGAGCAAACTCGCGAAGGAAAAAATGGGGCCGAAGGGGCTGCTCATCTTCAACCCGCTCCACGGCGAGGAGAACTCCGAGTATCTGCCGGTGACCGACGGAGCGATGATCGACAATTTTGACCGCACGATGTTTCTCAAGGACGCTGACAAGGAACCCGGCGCGAAGGATCTCGACATGATGGCCGGGGACATCGAGGCGATGATCAAGGCGTCGAAGGCGGGCAAGATCATCATCTTCAAAGCCTGGCCCGGATTTCATCAGAAGGACAAGGAACTCATGAAGCGCCCGCACGAGGAACTGATGAAGATCGCTGCCAAGAACATCACTTTCCCGCTCGCGAGTTTCCTCATCGCCGCCGGGCCGAACTGCTATTTCCAATACACCTGGGGCTGGAGTTCCGACAACGGCACCTTCGACTGGTATCCCGAATTCGACAAACCACTCGGCGCTCCCAAGGGCGACGCGACGCGCGACGGCTTCAAATACAAGCGCGAGTTCGAGCACGCGTCGGTGTTTGTGGATTTGGAAACGAAAACCGGGAGGATTGACTGGAAATGAAATCCTTCACCACGCTCCTCCTCACCCTGCTCACGGCGCTCACTCTTCAAGCCGCCGATGCAACTCGCCCCAACATCCTCTTCATCTTCGCCGATGACTGGGGTTGGGGTGATTTGTCGTGCCACGGGCATCCGTATGTGAAGACGCCGAACCTTGACCGCCTCGCACGCGAAGGAACGGACTTCACCCGCTTCACCGTGGCCAGCGGTGTTTGCTCACCGAGCCGCACCGCCGTGATGACGGGCCATTTTCCGGCGCGTTACAACATTGACGGCCATTTCGCCGCCGTGTCGAGCAACGCCAAGCGCGGCATGCCCGACTGGCTCGATCCAAAGGTGCCGACACTGCCGAGGATGCTGCAATCGACAGGTTACGCCACGGCGCACTTCGGCAAATGGCATCTCGGCAATGACATGATCCCCGACTCGCCCACGCCTGCCGCCTATGGCTACGACGAATACGGCGCCTTCAACTGCTCCGGCGAGCAGATGCCCGTGCACGAGGATGCGCAGCACGCCATCGCCTTCATCGAAAAGAACGCGGCGGCGAAGAAGCCCTTCTTCATCAACCTGTGGATGCACGAGCCGCATACCCCCTTCCACACGGTGCCGAAATACGAGTGGCGCTTTCGCGAAATGAAAAGCCGTGAGGATCAAATCTACGCCTCGGTGCTCTCGCATGCCGATGACCGCATCGGCGACGTGCTCGCCGCGCTCGACCGCCTGAAGCTCACCGACAACACGTTGGTCATCTTCAGCTCCGACAACGGCCCCGCACGCGGCTCCGCAAACGCGAAGCTGGAGCTGCACTACGACACCGCCACGGGCGCGGGTTGGGGCATCGCCGCCTCCAAAGGCGTCACCGCAGGCCGGAAAGGCTATAAAGCAGCGCTTTTTGAAGGCGGCATCAACGTGCCCTTCATCGCCCGCTGGCCGGGGAAGATCGCAGCGGGCAAGATCGACAACGCCTCGCTGATTTCCGCCGTCGATTTGCTGCCCACGTTTTGTGAACTCGCCGGCGCGAAGCTTCCGGATGGCTATCAGCCCGACGGCATCAGCCAGATCGAAGTTTTGCAAGGCAAGGTGAGCGCGACGCGCAGCAAGCCGTTGTTTTGGAAGATGGGCGGCGGCAAGGACTCCGAGTTCCACTGGGCGAATTATGCCGTCGTGGATCGGCAATGGAAGCTGCTGACCACCGCCGATGCCAAGCGTGTGGAGCTTTACGACATCGCCGCTGACGCGCTCGAAACCCAAGACCTCTCGAATGAAAAGCCTGAGGTCTTGAAGGACATCGTCGCCAAGCTCGAAGCGTGGAAGGCGACGCTGCCGGAGAAGCCGAGCGGCGATGTGTTCTCCTCGGAACGCACGAAGTAAGAATCCTCAGCTCCGACATGCCTAAAAAACGTCCATCCATCGTCGCCGCACTTGTTTTCGTCGCATCATCCGCCGCGCTGCACTCTGCCGACGCGCCGCTACTCGATCTATTCCCCAAGTCGAACGCGCCTGCGTTCCTCACCAAGGCAAGCGAGTTCGTCGTGTCGAAGCAGTTTGCGCCCAATCAGCATTTCCCATCGCGCTGGGCTCCGGGTGTGGAGGAGCGGCCCGCGTTTCACGCCTACCTCATGCACCAGTCCACTGATGAGCGGAGCTGGGAGCTGCGCCTCGGCAGAGGCGGGCAGATTTACTCCATCGTCAGCTCCTTTGGCGAGGCGATGCCACCTCAGCGACCCATGTCCCATTTCAATGACGAGGTGTGGCAGATGGTGCTCTTCAGCAATGACGCGGTGGACTACGATCTCGACAAAGGCCCCGGCGCGATCCGCGATGAGATCAATTCCTTCGTGCATCAGTCCGGCCTCTACGTCGGGCGCAAGCAGGAGCACACACCGGACAAGCCGTTCTACTGTCCGCTGCTCGCCTCGCACTGGGATGAAAAGGCCCGCAGCTACACGATGATGAACTGGGGCCTCGTCCCCACCATCAGCATCAATCGCAGCGACGTCATCTTCGTCACCCAGTTCCGTGATCTCGGCGCGGGCGTCATCGAGTTGAACCACCTGTGCTACAACTTCGGCACTTTCACTTACCACACCTTCGCCACCATGTGGGGCGGCGTGCGCACGTCGGTTTTCCCGGAGCTGGTGCTATCGAATCCTGATGGCAGCTACCGCTTTCACACGCCCTTCAATCTTCAGGCAAAGAGCGTTTACGGCCCCGTCATGGACACGGGCGGTTGGGCCGCAGCCACGCAGAACGCGGCCAATCCCTCAGCATTCGCGCTTGGCCTCATCTTTGGCCGCGATCCGACGTGGCTCGATCAGCGCAAACTCAAGCAGACGGGCAAGCCGCACTGGCAGAACTCCGCCACCGTCTATGGCGCGGGCGACTCACGCGGCGGCGAGCGCGACTACACCGTCATCAACATGGACAACCGCGTCCTCATCAAGCCCGGCGACTGCTTCATCCGCCGCACTTACATGGTGCTCGGCACGCTGAATGAAGTCTCCGAAGCCGGTCGCAAGCTCGAAGCCCACACCTATGTGCGGCCCATCGATTATCAGGCCGAAAACAGTCCCCTTGTGCCGGTTTATCTCAAGACCGCCGACAAAGCCCCGCCACAGCCCACGCTCGAAAAACCCGCGTCCGATGCGCAACCACTCTGCCAGCTCTACGCGCATCCCGTGCGGCATTCGAAGCCCGTCTTCCTCCTTCAAGACGGTGGAGCCACTGGCGAATACATCCTCACCACCGATCCCATGCTGCAATGCCGTAAGCTGCCCTTTGCCAATCCTTACCCCGCCGGGCACGAGAAGCACGCCAAGTTCCAAAACCGCCACCAATACCTCACACACCAAACACGCACGAAGAGCTGGCAGCTCCTCGGCTACGCCCTCCCAGCGGCAAAAAATGCCGATGGCCGCAAACTGAACGAAATCGAGCCGCTCGCGAAGCTCTTCCAGCCCGGCGAGTGTGCGAAAGCCGAGGACTTGCTCGTTCGATAGAACAATCTGACCCCATGAAACCCAACCGCCGCACCTTTCTTCAAACCGGAACCGCCGCCGCTTCGTTCTCGCTTTTCGATCTGAGTCAACTCTTCGCCGCCGAAGGGGTTCCGCAGTCCGTGCCGGAGCTGTGGGCTGATTTTGATCCGCGCAAAGACCCGATCGAGGTCGAAGTCATCCGCGAGTGGAAGGAGGGCGGCGGTGTGTTCCGGCTCGTGCGGTATTTGATCGGCACCTTCAAAGGCAAACCGGCACGCATGGCGGCGATCTACGGATTCCCCGAGGGCGCGAAGGCAAAACTGCCTGCCGTGATGCACATCCACGGTGGCGGGCAGCGCGCGTCTTTGGATGAGGTGAAGCTCCTCGTCGCGCGTGGCTATGCGACGCTGTCCCTGAACTGGGGCGGCAGCGGTGGTGCGAACGGGACCATCCAAACACCTGATGTCGCGAAGCCCGGCGATCCGAACACGGACTGGGGTGCGGTCGATCCCACGCAGCTGAACGTGCAGGGCTACTCGTCGATGCTTCCGGGTCCGAAGCAGTTCTTCGAAGACCACGAGCATCCGAAGAACAACAACTGGTATCTCCTTACGCTCGGCTGCCGTCGCGGACTGACGTTTCTCGAACAGCAGCCGGAAGTCGATGCGCAGCGCCTCGGCGTGCATGGCTACTCGATGGGCGGCAATCTCACGATGTATGTCGCGGGCACCGATGATCGCGTGAAGGCCGCCGTGCCCGCGGTGGGCGGCTCTGGCTGGCGTTGGCAGCCGCACCCATTTCTTGGCGGCACCGATCTGCAGGATCGAATCAAAGGTGACGTCGAGGTCTTCGCTCGCACGCTGAGCTTCGAAAGCTATGCGCCGCGCATTCACTGCCCAGTTTTGCATCGCAGCGCCACGAACGACTTCCACGGCTGGATGGACGACGTGTATCGCACGAACGGGCTCATCGAAAAACAGCCGACGCGCTACAGTTGGGTGCCGCACATGAATCACCGCCTCACGCCGGAGGTGGCCATCGCGATGCCGCTGTGGCTCGATCATCATCTCAAAGGCGGCCCCGCCCTGCCCACGACCCCGCACAGCGAGCTGCGCCTCAAATCCAACGACGACGTGCCCATGCTGCGCGTGCGGCCCGATGCTCAAACGCTGCCCGTCGCCCGCGTCGCGATCTACTACAGCATCGACCCCGATCCCCGCGCCCGCTTCTGGCGCAGCGCCGAGGTGCATCACGAAGCGGAGGGCTACATCGCCCATCTGCCGCTGCACACGCTCGACACGCCGCTCTTCGCCTTCGCGAACGTTTACTACACACTGCCAAAGCCCGAATCGCTGTCGCAAATCCCCGGCAACTCCAAACCCGTCACCGAGCTTTGCATCAGCTCGCTTCTTCACTCACACACTGCCGACGAAGTGAAGCAAGCCGCTCCCAAACTCACCGCGAAGCCCTCCAAGCTCATCGAAGACTTCACCCAAGGCCTGCGCGACTGGTATCAGCTCAACGCCGGCAATCTCACGCATCAGCAACTGTGGACGCGCAAGGTCACCGATCCGCTCTGGCGCGGCCCGGACGGTTCCAAGCTCGTCCTCACGCTCAAGATGGCGCAGACGAATCGCTTCCACATCATCCTCCAGCAAAACGAATGGCGCAGCTACCGCGGCCAACGCCGCACCTTCGTCTGCAGCCGCGAAATCCCCGGCTCCGATGCCCCGCAGACCCTCACGCTCGCCCTGAGCGACTTCACCTCCCCCGAAGGCCCGCCCACAAGCTGGTCCGAACTCGACCAACTCGGCCTCTGCGCTCATTACGTCGCCAAAGGCAGCACCGCGAGCGATGCCCCGCTCTGGAAAGGCCCCGCGCCGGAGTTTTTGAGGCTGGCGTGGGAGTGATTGGACTCTTTGCCGAATCAAAAAGCGCATCTGGCAGGGATCGAACCTGCGGCCTACGGATAATTTAGCTGCCAGTGAGCCATCGTGCCGGGTCAAAGCGGGATTGATGAGATTACGAGCCAAACTGATGAATATGCCAAGCCAACACATTCATTCCTCTCCGTGCCCCGCTAAATCAAAGATGGGCGGTTTTACCATCTGTGTCAGCTGACTGTGGCAGAAGTATAGTCCCCAAGATCTCAACTTCAGATCCGGATAGGTAAAAATGGCCGTTTTCAGATGCTAACGGATGTGGAGAGATCCGAGCTATATCAACGGGAAGAAGCCGCACTCTTACTTGCTCTAGGCGACGAGAGTCGTTTGTTTGAACGTGCGGAATAATCACACAGAGCGAATAAAGTTGGCGGCTTTCAGGGTGGGTATCAATCCACATTGTGCCAGTGATAACTTTCTCTTCCAAAGTTCCAATGGTGATTGGCTTTGTTTGCATTGCCTCAAAAGAAAACGGAAGTTCCGTCCAATGCTTCTCTTGAACTTCTGGCTCGTATTGTCGAGGAGGGTTGTATGGCATGTTGTAAGAGATAGCGGGTCTTTAATGATCGCAATACGTAAGCGCATGAATCCAGAAAATGGCGTGATCTATTCCTAAAGCAACCGGGCGCGATAGACTACCAAAGCCCGACTAGCTCGGTTCTTCAATGATCTTGAGGGCCAGTCAGGATCAAGCGTGTCGGCCTCCTCAAGCTTTCCTATCTGAGACAGCGCACGCCAGCCGTGGTGATGGTCGGAGGCGTGAACGTGAACCGCGAGCTAGTGCGTCTAGGGCTGGCTTGGCGCTACGAGGCATATTCCAAGAATGCAGGGCTTCTGGCCGCTCAAAACGAGGCCAGGGCGGCAAGGCGGGGGCTTTGGAGCGATCCATCGCCGGTTGCGCCTTGGGAGTGACGGGCGAGGTTGAAGACCAATTGACGAAAGAGGGAATTTGCCCTCGTGCTTGCGCGTATGATCCTGATTGCGACGATGGCGTTGTAATCTAGGTGTTTAATATCAAGCCCATGTCAATTTCCCCCAACAAGGTTAAAGAGCTCCAATTTAACGCTGAACGTGGTGACATCGTATCTCAATACTACCTTGGACTCCATTATAGTGGGGGGAATACGGATGTAGCAAATCAGGCCGAAGCAGCTAAATGGTATCGCAAAGCGGCCGATCAGGGACATGCAGACGCACAGTTCCATCTGGGATATTGCTACGCGAACGGCCAAGGCGTGCCCAAGGATTTGGCCGAGGCGTTGAACTGGTATCGCAAGGCAGCGGATCAGGGGGATTCAGACGCACAGTTCCGTCTGGGATATTGCTACGAGAAGGGTCGGGGCGTGGCCAAGGACATGGCCGAAGCAGCTAAGTGGTATCGCAAGGCAGCGGATCAGGGCTATGCGAGTGCGCAGTTCAACCTAGGCGTTTTCTACGCGAACGGCCAAGGCGTGGCCAAGGACATGGCCGAAGCAGCTAAATGGCATCGTAAGGCAGCGGAGCTGGGACATGCGGTTGCGCAGTTCAACCTCGGTCTTTGCTACACGAACGGCCAAGGCGTGGCCAAGGACATGGCAGAAGCAGCTAAATGGTATCGAAAGGCAGCGGAACAGGGACATGCGGCTGCTCAATACAATCTTGGTGTTTATTATGAAAATGGAGTTGGGATTGGCATAAATGCGGCAGAAGCAGCTAAATGGTATCGCAAAGCGGCTGATCAGGGAGATGCTGACGCACAGTTCAATCTTGGTGGTCAATATGCAAGGGGACATGGCGTTGCCAAAGATGTGGCAGAGGCCGCTAGGTGGTATCGCAAAGCGGCTGATCAGGGGGATTCAGAAGCTGCAATTAAACTTCGCCTGCTAATGCGCGTGCATGCGCCCACTCCGTTGCAAAAGATTTATGATAAGGCGTCAATTGGTTTTGGATTCATTGTTGGCATAGCAATAGGCATTGTTCTTTTTGTTTTCGTGATACTAGTATTAATGGAGTTTTTCGGCGGTTCAGGAGCCACCCACTACGAAGACCCATGGAATGAGGAGCCAATGCTTTCGCCTCGTTAGAAGCGGCTTGCGATGCATCCATGAACAAGCAGGTGCTGCTCTGGCACTTGAGAAAAAGCAGGTTACAATTGCTGATGCGAACAATCACAGCAGGAACAAGGGCTGAACTTCGCGCCGCTTACCTTGCCGGGGCTGGTTTGCACTCGCTGGCAATGCGGGCAGGCATTGCGGAAGGAACGGTTTTAGCGCACGCCAAGCGTGAAGGGTGGTCCAATGCTCAAGCGGCAGGCTTTAAGCCTCGTCAACGGGCCGCAGGAGGCATTCACAGAGCAGACCGCGCAATCAGTCGCAATCGAGGCTGCGGAGCGTGGCCAGCGTCATGTGGCGCTGATGCAGTGACTCACGGAGAAGCTGGGGAGCCATGCCGCGAGCCTTTCCCCGGCGCTGCTTTTTGACCAAGTAGGCCGCTTGAACACCTTGGACCTACTGGCACGCCGCTCCTTTGGGCTGGAAACAGGCTCAAAAGCTGCCATGCGGGTGAACGTGCCAACCGATTCCTCATGCATCGCGATGGACTTTCCGGTTTTCGATAATGTGGAGGAGGATTCGATGGTTGTGCACTGAGTGTGCCCGCAATCGTTATCCGCTTACAATCCGCTTATTTTTGGGCTGTCGATTCCATTTTATTCATTCTGGTGCTTTTGACCCAACCCGGCCTTGTGCGCTGGATGCCATGATTTCAGCTGATTCCAGCCACCTTACAAGGGCGCACCTGGCAGGGATCGAACCTGCGACCTACGGATTAGAAATCCGCTGCTCTAGTCCACTGAGCTACAGGTGCATGGCGGAGGCGTGCTGCATGATGCACGGGTTTGAGGCGTGGGCAACCGGGCGGGGCTGTTTTTCGTTTCGCGGGAAGAGAGCGGGTGAAAGAAGGGGGCGTGCGGTCGCGAAGTGCTGGGCCACCATGAAACTGACCACGCTCCTCGCTTTCCTCTCCTCCGCCGCCCTGCTGCATGCCGAGCCGCCGCCCGGTTTTCGCGCCTTGTTCAACGGCAAAGACCTCACAAATTTTTACA
>CALMTT010000218.1 GCA_937872615.1 uncultured Verrucomicrobiaceae bacterium
TCGACGGCATCAGCTTCCTCGCCCGCCGCGGTGAGATGATCTGCGTCATGGGCCCCAGCGGTTGTGGCAAAAGCACGCTGCTGCGTGTGCTTGGCGGTCAGATGAAGCCCCGCGGCGGTGAGGTGCTCATGAATGGCATGCCGCTTTACGCGAACCTGCCGAACCTCACGCCCTACATCGCCTACATCCCGCAGGAGGACGCCTTTGATCCGCTGCTCAAGGTGCAGGAAAACCTCGATTTCAGCGTCGCGGTGCGTTGCCCGCATCTAAAGACCGAGGAGCGCCGCAAGCGTGTCGAGGCCAAGCTGGCCGAACTCGGCCTCGCTGACATGCGCAAGCGCCTCGCTGGCACGCCGCAGCAGAAATTCCTCAGCGGTGGCGAGCGCAAGCGCCTCAACGCCGGCCTCGACATGATCGGCATCTCCGATGTGTACCTCTTTGACGAGCCGACCAGCGGTCTCTCATCCAAGGACAGCGAGCACGTTCTGGAGATCATCCGCAGCCTCGCCCGCAACAAGATCGTCATCATCTCCATCCACCAGCCCAGCATGCGGCTTTTGAAGATGTTCGATAAAGCCCTCATGCTCGACAAAGGCGGCAAAATGGCCTTCCACGGCACGCCGCAGGGCATGCTGGAGTATTTCTGGCGTGTCTATCAAACCGAGACCGGGCAGGGAAAAGCCACCGACACGCCACCGGAGAATCTCACCGCCGATTTCGTTTTCGACGTGCTCGAAACACCGCTGCGAGACATCAGCGGCGATGTCATCCAGGAACGCAGCGCCGATGGCCATCTCGTGGCCGCGAGGCGTTTCCCGCCGAATTTTTGGCGTGATGCCTATCAGCGTCATCTCATCATGGAGAGCATGGCCAAGCAGCAGGCCATGCCCGGCAGCACGAATCTCATCTCGCGGCCTCGCGATGACAGCGGCAGCGCTAGCCGCTTCCGCGCCGCCCCGAAGCCGCCGAAGCACACCGTGCGCGAGGAAGGCATTTTGTTTGGCACGCTGCTGAAGCGGGCCTTCCTCAGCAAGCTGCGCAACCGCACGAACCTCCTCACCACGCTGCTGGAGGCCCCGCTGCTCGCCTGGCTCATGTCCAGCGTGCTCAAATACAGCGAGGAGGAGCATTACACCTTCGCCACTGCCTTCCACATCCCGACGTACCTTTTCATGAGCCTCGTCGTGGCCATGTTCCTCGGCCTCACCAACAGCGCCGATGAGATCATCCGGGACCGTTTCACGCTGAACCGCGAGCGAAACCACAACCTGCGCACCTTTTACTACCTGTGCGGCAAGCTCATCACGCTGGCTGCCTTTGCCCTCGTGCAGTGCGTGATCTATCTGCTCATCGGAAACTGGATTCTGGAGATCCGCGACATGTTCTGGGTGCATCTCTGGTGGATGTTCCTCACGTCATTGACCGGTGCCTGCCTCGGCCTCTTCATCTCCAGCATCGTCACGGACAGCCGCACGGCGGTGAATGTCATCCCGCTCATCCTCATCCCGCAGATCATCCTCGGCGGAGCCTTGATCAAATACGAGGAGATGAACAAGAACCTCGACCTCGTCTATTCCATGAGCCGTTGGTGGAAGGAACCCATCACCGCCGAGGAAAACCCCAGCAAGTTGAAGGTCCCCTTTGTCTGCCAGTTCATGCCCCTGCGCTGGTCCTATGAAGGCGTCGTCATCTCCCAGTCGAAGCTCAATCCGCTGACGCGGAACCAGGACTTCCTCGATGAGCGCATCCAGGCCCTGTTGCCTCCCAAAGGCGTCGAACTCACCGATGCGCAGCGTCACGAGCTCGACATGACGAAGCAATCCCTCGCCGTCGTCTCCGGCCTCTATGCCCGCAACCCTCGTGAGATCCGCAAGCGCCTCGGCTCCCTCCACGATGCCGTCATCAGCGGCTCCCTCGACGACAACTTCCTCTCCAGTCTCCGCGGTGAGAACGACGACGTCAGCGCCGAGGAGATCTATGTGAACCGCAAGGTGCTCGACCTCGTCACCAAGGCTGAGATGGAACGCGAAGACTACCGACGCAAGGCCAGCCCGAACGTCTTCTTCGGCACGCAGAAGGTGTACTTTGGCACCAAGTTCAACACCCTCTGGATCAACAGCCTCGTCATCCTCTTCAACATCGTCCTCATCATCGCCGCCGTGCAGTTCTCGCTGAAGCGGCAGCTCACGAAGGTGTGATCGCGATGCCCGCCGACACCACACGCCTTGTTTTGAACCACGAGACCTACGAGGTCGTGCTCCAGGGCATCATTCCGGCGGCCAAAAAGGTGCTCTGGCTGGTCACCGCCGATTTGAAGGACCTCTACACCAGCGATGGCGGGAACTTCGTGCCACTGCTGCAGATCCTGGCGGAAAAACTCGATGAAGGTGTCGAGATCCGACTCGTGCATGCCAAGGAGCCCGGGCCGAGGTTTCGCGGGGATTTCGACCGTTTTCCGCAATTCCTCGAAAGTGACCGCTTTGAGCGCATCCTGTGCCCGCGCATGCACATGAAGTGTGTCATCGCCGATGGCCGCGTGGCCTACATCGGCTCCGCCAATCTCACCGGGGCCGGTCTCGGGGCCAAAAGCCAGCATCGCCGCAATTTCGAGGCTGGCATCGTCACCGAGGACAAGGTCATGATTCGCGGCCTGATGGACTTCCTCGACACCTTTTACCTCGGCGACCACTGTCTGAAATGCCAGCGGCGCGACGTTTGCCCCGATCCCATCGCATGAAAGCACTCATCACCGGCGGCGAGGGCGATCTGGCCCGTCACATCCGAGCGGAACTCGAGTCCGCTGGCTGGGACGTGCTCGCTCCCGGCCGCGCAGAGCTCGATGTGCTTCAACCGAAGGCCTTCTTCGCTCAAATCGAACGCCTCGACCTCCTCGTGAACAACGCCGGTGTCTTCCGCGATGCTTCGCTGCTCAAAATGACCGAGGAAGACTTCGATGCCGTCCTCGACGTGAACCTCAAAGGTGCCTTCCTTTGCACCCAAGCCGCTCTCAAGCTCATGAGCCGACAGCGTGAAGGCCACATCATCAACATCGGCTCCTACTCCGCTCTCAGCGGTCCCGCTGGCCAAGCCAACTACGCCGCCGCCAAAGCCGGCCTGATCGCCCTAACGCAATCGACCGCCAAGGAATACGGCTCTCGAAACATCCGCGCCAACTGCATCCTCCCCGGCTTCCTCGAAACGAAGATGACCCGCCACCTCCTCGAAGACGCCGAGTGGAAGGAGCACCTCCTTTCCCAGCACACCCTCGGCCGCCTCAACACCCCGCAGGATGTCGCCCGCTTCATCGTGATGCTTCACTCCATGCCTGCTGTCAGCGGCCAGGTCTTCCAGCTCGACAGCCGCATCCGCCGCTGGACGTGAAAACTACAGAATCAGCATGCAGTCACCATAGCTGTAGAAGCGGTATCGCTCGCGGATGGCTTCCTCGTAAGCTTTGAAGATGAGTTCGCGGCTCGCGAAGGCGCTCACGAGCATCATCAGGCTCGATTTGGGCAGGTGGAAATTTGTCAGCAGGCCTCCGGCGACGCGAAACTGAAAGCCGGGGTAGATGAAAATGCCCGTCGAGCCTTGCGAGGCGACGATTTGTCCTTCGTGGGCGGCTGCCACCGATTCGAGCGTGCGCAGCGAGGTGGTGCCGACACAGATGACGCGTTTCGCGGCCTGCACCCGCGCCGCCGTCTCGGCACTCACTTCGTATTCCTCGTGATGCATGACATGGTCGGTGACCTTTTCGGCCTTCACTGGCTGAAAAGTACCAACGCCGACATGCAAGGTCACAAAGGCATGGGGAAGGGGAGCGAGGATTTCCGGGGTGAAGTGCAGCCCGGCGGTCGGAGCGGCGATGGCCCCTTCCTTTTCGAGGGAGGAAAATACGGTCTGGTATCGCTCACGGTCGCTGGGGCGGTCGTCGCGGCCCATGTAGTGTGGCAGGGCCAGGTGGCCGTGGTTTTTCTCGTCCACCATCTGGTCCCACTCGATGATGCGGTCGCCATTTTCCGGCAGGATCTCGACGACGCGACCCGTCGCGGCTCCGATGCGGTGTTCGTGGCCGATTCGGAACTTTTTGCCCGGCTTGACCATGCACAGCCACCGTGTCGCGGAGAGGGCTTTGAGGCGCAGAATCTCGTGACCTTTGTCCGTGAAGAAGCGGGCCGGGACGACACGGGTGTTGTTGAGCACCAAAAGGTCGCCGGGGAGCAGGAAGGAGGGGATTTCAGGAAACTGGCGGTGCTCGATCTGATCGGTGGCACGGTGCACGACCATCATGCGGGACGCGGAGCGGTCGGCGAGCGGTTCGCTGGCGATGAGTTCCGGCGGGAGATGGTAATCGAAGTCGGCGGTGAGCATGAAGCGGCTGATTTGGCCCAAAGTTTGTCCTTCCCAAAGGAGACTCGATTTGGCAAAGAGACACTCTCTTATGTCGAAAAAGATCAACATCGCCGTCGTCGGCCTCGGTTTCGGGGCGGAATTCATCCCCATCTGGCAGCGTCACCCGCTGACGAATTGTTACGCGATCTGCCAGCGTGACCCGAAGAAGCTGAATGCGGTGGGCGATGCCTTCGGCGTGGACGTGCGCTACGCTGACTTCAAAGAGCTGCTCAAGGACCCGAATGTGGACGCCGTGCACATCAACTCCCCCATCCCAGACCACGGCTGGATGAGCATCGAGGCCCTGAAGGCCGGCAAGCACGTCGCCTGCACCGTGCCGATGGCCACCAGCATCGCCGATTGCAAAAAGATCGTCGAACTGGTCAAAAAGACCGGTCTTTCCTATATGATGATGGAGACCGTGGTCTATGCCCGCGAGTATCTCTTCATGAAGCAGCAGCTCGACGAGGGTAAGCTGGGCAAGCTCCAGTTCGTCCAGGCCTCCCATCAGCAGGACATGGACGGCTGGCCGAACTACTGGCCGGGCCTCCCCCCTATGTGGTATGCCACCCACTGCGTCGGACCCGTGGCCGGCCTGATCGGCAAACCGGCGGAGTATGTGAGCTGCTTCGGGTCCGGGACGGTCCGGAAGGAACTCCAAAAGCACTACGGCAGCCCCTTCGCGGTCGAAACGGCCCATATCAAGTTCAAGGGCACCGACGTGAATGCCCGGATCATCCGCAGCCTTTTCGATACCGCCCGCCAGTATCGCGAAAGTATCGATGTCTATGGCGACAAGGCATCCATCGAATGGCCGCTGGTCGAGCACGAGCCCTTGGTCATGCACCGGGCCAAGCTGCCGGAGCACAAGATCCCCAAACTGGTCAAAACACCTGATTTTGCCAAATTGCTCCCCAAGCCGATCCAGCGATTCACCACCAAAGGGGTCTATGATTTGGCCAAAAAGACACATTTAAGCTTCACCCAAGGTTCCGGCCATGGTGGAAGCCACCCGCACCTAGCCAATGAGTTTGCCTCCGCTCTAGCCAGCAAGCGCCAACCGTTCCCGAATGCTGTTCAATCGGCCAACTGGACCTGTGTGGGCCTTTGCGCCCACGAATCGGCCATGGCGGGCGGGAAAATCGTCAAATTGCCGGGTTTTACTTTGGTTTGAGAGCTGATAATTAGGTTTTGTTAATTTGTGCGGAGGTCTAGCCAGTAAAATGGCTAGACCTCTTTGTGCTTAGAGAGCTTTGAAATGAGCTTAAGTAACGCGTTAGGCCTTTCATTGGTGAGCAAATGAGAGGTGTTCACCCGCTAACCGATTAGGTGAGGTTTTGCCAATGGCGAATGGGTTGGTTTGTCAGAGTTTATTCATGGATAAAGACATGATTTATTTTTTTTGCCCGAATCGAAAAAAAGGTTTGTCGCACGCGTTCCCCCTGTGATTATATGCCGGGTTAATTCCAGAAATGTTCAACCATCGTATTCTCAAGGCAGCAACAAGCGTCTCAGCCCATGACAAGGGCGGAGTTCCGCATCGTTTCGTTCCTTCGTGTGGTGATAAGCACCACGCATGCCTGAATTGATGGTTTTGTATTTATTAAACACCCGGCACGACTCCAAACATGAAAACACTCCGTCAACACCGCATCTTCCTCGGTTGGTTCATGACAGGCCTGATGGCTGTCTGGCTTCCAGGACCTGTTGCTCTTTCAGCCGAAGGATTTTGGATCCTCAATAACGCCGGCAACTGGACGGGCACGCCTGCCAACTGGCAGGGAGGCACCATTCCGAATGCCGTTGGTGATATTGCCAACTTCCGCAATGACATCACCGCTGCCCGCACGATCACGTTGAACTCGGCGGTTACTCTTGGCGGATTGTCCATGGGCGACTTGCTGGGCGGAAGCGTGTTCACCTTTGCCGGAACCAATGCGCTGACATTGGACAACACTTCGGGTAACGCCTTCGTGAAAAAATTCGGCAGTGCGACGGATGTGTGGCAGGCTCCCTTGGTCCTGACGGACAACGTGGACTGGAACATCTTCACGGGCACGTTGGATGTGAACGGCGCGTCGAACGCCCAGGTTTCCTACTCGGGTGCGGGCAATACGATCAAGAACGGCGCGGGTGCCCTGCGTCTGAACATTGATGCGGTCACCACTCCCTACACCGGCAACTTCGTGGTGAACTTTGGCACTTTGAACATCGGCGGCGCGAACAGCGCCACGCCCACCAGTTTGGGCACAGGCACGGGCGGTATCATCTTGAATGGCAATGGACGCCAAGATCTGGGTGTCTTCAGCCTGAACAACAACAGCACAGCATCGGACACCACGGCCACTTATGCCGGCAACAACAATGTAATCGTCCAGGGGGCCGCGGGCATCAATGTGGACCGTAATTATATCGGCGGTGCCAATGACCGGGTGACGCACATTCTGAACAATCTGACCTTCAATGGCGGTGTCTTTCGCGTCACCTCCGGCAACGGCCACAGGCTTCAATTTGAGGGAACCACCACCCTTAGTGGACAGACAAATGTCTTCGATGTGCTTGGGAACACTACCGCCACCTTGGCAAACCTGACCCTGAACGGGGTGATCACAGATGGTGCGGCATCACGCAATCTGATCAAGGAGGGAACCGGTCGCATGACCATCAATGGCTCATCAAATACTTATGATGGTGTCACCGTGGTAAAGAACGGAGTGCTTCAGTTGGGGGCTGGAGCAAATTTGGGCGGTGGAGCCACCTTTGTTAATGGAGGTGCTCTTTCTGTCGCCGATGTGGTCACCGCGGGGAATTTGACGACCGGTGCTGGACTTGTGCTCGTCGGGCAGTTGGGCACGAGCCGTTATATCCTCCCGGTGGTTGGATACAGCGGCACCGCCGCGATTGACGGGACGAATCCGCTTAATTTCACTACTCCGGTCTCAGGGGCCATTCTTGGCGTCGATGGCGTGTCCGGCACTTCCAGTGTCAACACGGCCAACATTGACATGGCCAATGTGGCAGGTGGCAGCAATCGCATCTGGTTTGGTAACGTGATTGGTTTCGACCGCACTTACCGTGGAACCCTCACAAACGGCGCTTCTGGCGACCTGCGTCTCACCTCTGGTGGAAACAACCTCATTCTTGATACCAACGCCAACATCCTCGGTGGCGCAGGGGCGGCCAACAATCTCATCTTTGGTTTCGACCATCAGAATGCCATTGGCTTTACTGGAAACAATATCGTCCAGGCCAGCACGGGCACCGTCTCTGTCCGTGTGAATAACGCCAGCACCCTTGGCACCGTGACCGTGAACCGCGGCGTCACGCTTAACATCAACGGCGCTGGAATCACCACTCCCGTCGGCACGGGTGTGATCACCGCTTTGGGTGGCACCATCTCCACGGATAACGCCACCGATGCAAAGTTTGGGAACACTGACTTCCGCCTCTACGGTGGCAGCACTCTCCTTTTGGACAACTCAGCAGTCACTGTTGCGAATGCAGATCGCCGTCTTCTCAATACAACTGACATCAACCTCACGAGTTCCACCCTGCGACTACTTGGTGATGGTGGCGCTGACACTGTCTCCTCTCAGGCTGTCAATTCGATCGACTATAACGGGGGCAGCACCCTCAGTGTTGATACGGATGGTGCCACGGCTTCCCGTCTCACCACCCTGACAACAGGCTCTCTGAACCGCACAGACCGCGGCACACTGAACATCAGAAACATCGCGAACACCGCGACCACCTTTGGAACTTCAGCAGGCACCCAGAAGTTGATCATCACCCCAGCCCCGACTGTCACCAGCGGCATGATCGGTGCCAACATCGCTCTCTGGGGTGGCGCGAATGCCAATGATGGCACGCTGCCGCTCTTCGCTACCTATGACGCCACCCATGGCGTTCAGGCTGCTGCTTTCACCCAGACATCATTTGCCAGCACTACCACTGCTTCGATTGTCGATTTGAACGGTGCTGCTGTCACGGCGGGCACACAGAGTGTCCAGGCACTGCGCTTCCGTTCCACGGCCAACACTCACACCCTGACGGGTGGATCACTCACGCTTGGCGCGGCGGCAGGTGCAGGCCAAGGGGCGGGTCTCTTCCTCGTCCACACTGCAGACAATGAGGTTACACACACCACGCCGATCACCTTTGCCACCGGCCAAGAAGGTCTCATCTACACCTCAACCACGGGCGGCAGCAGCATCGTGCGTCTGAATGGCAACATCACTGGCACCAACGGTCTGACCACCTTTGGCGATGGTGCCCTTCGCTTGGGTGGCACGAACAACTTTGGCGGCCCTCTGACCATCAATGCGGGGCAAGTCCGTCTTGCCAGTGTCGCCGCAGCTGGTCCGGTGACGGGAACACCCACTGAGATCAACATCTGGGGTGGAGCGCTCTATTCCGGCACCAGCCAGCGCTTTAACAATAATGTCAATTTCTACAACGATGCCCGTTTCGGCAATGACAACGTGGCCAGCACCATGTTTAACAACATCACCGTGCAGCCCCGTGTCGGCAGCACGGCCCCAGTGGTAGTTTGGGTTCAAAACACCGCAGGCGGTAACTTTACCACTGCTAATGGCGTGTTGAATCTCGCGGGCGCGGCTCAGTTCTCGGTGGTACACCCCCTTCAGGTGAACGGCGGCCTTACCGGATCTGGCAATCTCGACAAGTTCATGAACGAACGTCTCGTCATTGCTGGAGATTCCTCCAGCTACACGGGCAACATCACCGCCTACGCGGGTGTCCTGCAAAGCTACACCTCCTCCTCGACCGCGAAACCCTTTGGTTCTACCAACACGATCACGATCAATCCAGGGGCACACATTGTCCTCACTGCGCCATCGAATATCAACGCGGGCCAGGTGACCGTGAACTCTGACTACGGTGGTATCTCGACCATCGGACAGCTTTATGTGGGGGACCCTGCCGCGCTTCCCGCCATCACTGTCAATTCGACGGCATCATCGTGGAGTGCCGGACTCGGCATCGGCGCGGTAGGTTACAGCCAGGACATCGATCAGAGCACCTTGTTCGGTGGCAATGCCTACCTTGGCGGGGCTTTAGGATACACTGGCATTTATACTGGTGAACTGACTCCCGCCACTGCCGGTTATCTTCTTGGTGCCTCGCAAGGCACCTTGCGCGTCGCCAAACCCCTGACGGGCGCCTCGA
Organism: uncultured Verrucomicrobiaceae bacterium; assembly: GCA_937872615.1. Classification (GTDB taxonomy): domain Bacteria; phylum Verrucomicrobiota; class Verrucomicrobiia; order Verrucomicrobiales; family Verrucomicrobiaceae; genus Prosthecobacter. Next base: position 9,577 of record CALMTT010000218.1, read on the forward strand.
ACGCCATCATCGGTCTTTCAATGACCGGAACTGGTAGTCGGGCTGATCAATTTGTGAACAATAGCGGTGGTGTCGTCCAGTATGACACCGCCATGACATATAGTGGCAACACGATTCTGAATCCTGGTCCTATTCTCCGCATCAGCGCCAAAAACGCTCTCACTGGCACCGGAAACGTTGTTTTGGCCGGCGGCCAGCTTCGTGCTGATCCGGCCAGCGGACAAAACCGCATGATTGCGCCTATTACACTGACTAACACGGTCGTGATGACGGCGGACACGACGATCCAAATGGAAAACAGTGCCTATGACTTCCGCATTGGGGGCAATATCCAGCTCGCCCCAGGCTCCACAGGCATCGTTCGGACTCTTGCGATTGGCACAGACCAGCCGGGTGGTGCGCAAAACAACGCGGGCATGGTCTATCTGGATGGTGGCATCTCCGACGGCCCCGGTGGCAGCGGCAACCATTTTATCAAGAATGGTCCGGGCACCCTCTTCTTCACGGGAACCAATACTTACACCGGAACAACAACCATCCAGCAGGGCTTGATTGGCGTCAATGCTGACAGTGACTGGGGCATGACCACAGGGAGCATCAACATGCCGGGCGGCGGCATCGCGATCTGGGAGAACTCGTTCACCACCAGCCGGAACTATTCCATGCACGGCGGCAACGGCTTCTTCGATGTGGCGGGCGGTCTTACACTCACCCAGGATGCCACTAGCACGCTGGATGGCACCAGCTTCCTGATGAAGCGCGGCCTGGGCACCTTGGTCCTCAATGGCAACAATTCACAGACCGGAATTTATCTGGCTGACGGTGTGCTGCAGGTCAACGGTCAGGCATCTCTGGGGAATCCGGCAGAAGGCGGCGCAAGTGCGATCCAGTTTGGCAATGACCAAACTCTGGGAGGAGCAACAGCTGGCACTCGCTACACGGGCGGCACGCTGCGCCTGGATTTCACCGGCACCACCAATCGCGGCGTCGTCTTCAACAACAACAGCAACACCAACTTCAGCGGTGGCATTGATGTTACTTCGGGAAATGCCTTCACCATCGCCGGTGTGATCAGCCAGGGGACTGAGCTCGATTTCGGCTTCAAAACCGGCACAGGCACCCTGATCACCACCGGAACGAACACGTGGCGTGGTGTGGCCATGACCAATGGCACGCTGCAGTTCGCCAACAGCGCCCCTTGGGCCAACAGCACTGGCACGGCAGCGGACAACACCTTCATTGAGATGATCGGCGGCACCATCCGCGCCATCAACACCGGGGCAAACATCGCCCTCACCAATGCGGCCAGCACCACCACCTACACTTACGGCGGGGGCATGCACCTGCGGATGGGCAGCGGTGCCGGGTTCAGCGTCGAGTTCGCCGCGGACAACCTGATCCGCTCGAACCAAGGCACGTTGGTGTTCGAAACGGAGGGCGCAACACTGCTCGGCGGTGCTGGTGGCAGTAATGCGGCTCGCGTAGTTGTCACTAATGCCGTTAACGCCGTGGCACGTGCCTCGGCCGTCAATAACGGCATCTTCCCGGCGCACCTGGTCGGCGCGGATGCGGCGGGCAGCGCCTTCTTCCTCGAAAATGATGCCGCAACGGGCTTCAAGGCCTATTCGGGTGTGGCAGCGAGCACCCTGAGCGGGGCCAATCCAAATGGCATCGCCAACATCAGTGTGGACCCGGCGCTGACGGGCACGGGCAACAGCATCTACGCCTTCCGCACCTCATCCGATGTGAGCGGTGGTACCCTGCGGGTCACGGCGATCGACAACGTGCGTTCGGGCGGTGTGCTCATCAATGGCTCGAACACGATTTCCACCAATCTGATTTTTGACCCCACCTCCGCCACGGCTCCGGGCACCGGCATCCCGTCAGAAGGTCTTGTTTACGTCAAAACGGGCGAAAACGCCACGATCAGCGGCAATGTCACCTCCAACGCCTTCACGAAGTTTGGTGCTGGCACCCTGACTCTGTCCGGCGCTGGCAACATGGTGGCAGGTGACCTGAGCATTCAGGACGGAACCCTTCGGGTTGGCAGCTCGACTGCCCTGAGCCGGCTGAACACGGAACTGAATGTGAACTCGGGAGCCACACTCGACCTCAACGGACAGAACGTGGCGTTCGAAACCATCGGCTCTAACAACCGCCAGGTGGCTGGCGCCAATGTGGGCGGCTCGGTCACCAATACCTCCGGCACGGCCAGCACGCTGATGGTGGCGGGTCCCGTCAACTCGGTCTTCAACGGCACGCTTAACCTCAACCTGAAGCTGTCGAAGGCTGGGACGGGCACCTTGACCATCAACGGCTACTCCGCGTCCACGCCGGATGGTGGTCGCAACACCTACACCGGCGGCACTGACATCTTTGGCTACAACACCACGGGCGGCATCATTCTCAACAACACCACAACCGGTCTCGGCGGGGCCGCTGGCGGCACGCCGGTGGTCAATCTTTACAGCGGGCAGCTCGGCCTGCTCTTCAGCAATGGCACCACGGGAGTCAACGGTACCCAGGGGCAGCAGTTCAACAACCAGGTCGTGCGCTACGGTGGCGACGGCACGCCGTTGACCTTGAACGTGTTTGGTCCGGCGCTCATCAATGTCAACCAGGCTACCCCCAGCAACAATGCTGCCTTTGGCGTGGGCAACATCATGACCGTGGGGGCCATGAACCTCACCAACACCACCCTTACGCTGACTGGTGGCAATCTTTACCGCTTCCGGGCCGAAGGTGCGATCTCCATCCTGGGTTCTCAAGCCGCCATTCAGACCAATCAGGCTGGCACCACTGGTGGTGCGTTGGAGCTTTTTGGAGTGATTTCGGGTTCTGGAGCCCTTACCAAACTCGGTGACGGCACACTCTTTGGCATCGTAATCAACAACACGGCCAACACCTACTCCGGTGGGACCAACATTGTCGCAGGTGACGTCCAAGTCACCGCTACCTCCGGGACGCCACTTGGGATGGGCCCGGTTCGTGTCTTCCCGGACGGCACACTCCGTCTCGCTGGGAATGGCAGCGTCAATGGTGCCAACCTGACCACGATGAGTCGTGTTAGCGCGATGGGAGCGGTCATGCTGGACGACAACTTCAATCCGACCGTTCTCAACGGCACGAACTTCAGCAGCGTATACAACACGGTGCTGCAGCTTGGGCAGCCTTATTTCACGCAGACGCTGAACATGGCCACCATCGGGGATGGTCGTGCGTATCTTGGCGGCGGCCTGAATGCCGAAGTGGCCTACATGCCCGCTACCCTCGGTGCCGGTCTCACAGACGCCTGGACTCCCGCTGGCGTCACTGGTGTGTATCGCATCGCGCCTGCCACCAGCAGCTTCGCTTTCCAAGGGGTGGACAACGTCCTGACTGGGAACAATTACCTTCAGGTGGGCAATCGTCGCAACATGGTCGTGGGAACAGTGACCAACGGGGGCAATATCCTTGTCATTCGCAACTCGAACAACTTCTCCGGAGGCACGCAGATCACGTCTGGTTCCAGTGTTTACATTGAAACGGGTGGTCGTGCTACCGGTGAGACGCCGCTAGGCTCGGGTGCGGTGGAAGTTTACGGCGAGTTGCGGGTTCGTGGAGCCCAAGGTTCGCTCTGGAATAACGCCTCTTTGGACGTCACCAATGCCATCAACCTGAGCTGCTTC
>CALMTT010000219.1 GCA_937872615.1 uncultured Verrucomicrobiaceae bacterium
GAGGGATACCTCGCGGCCCGCGCGCAGCTCCCCGAGCGCGGGCTGGAGACGCCCTTCGGGCGGACCTCGCTGCGCGGGCTCTTGCCGCCCTTCTGCGCCATCGCCGCCTCGACCTGTCAGCGGCTCGGCGTGGCTGACAGGGATCTGGCGGTGCTCCACGAGCTGGCCGAGCGCGCCCGGGGGCGCCTCAGCTCACCGCGCTGACCAGACCGACACGCGTAGTGGTCGGCTAGCGCTGCGCGAGGCCATAGTTGATGGCGTACTCCTTGAGCTTCTCAAGGATGTAGATCGAAATCTTGTTATGGACAGACTCATCGGCTTGCTTGTGATGAAACTCAATTGAGATCGCGACGTTCTTTCCCAGGACGACGTCAGCCATCAGACCGGGGCGTATGGTTTTTTCAAACTCAGGAGCGTCAAGCGCGGCCCCTGCGTCTTGAATCGTCTCGAGAATAGCCTTGTTGATCGCCTTATGATGCGTATCAGACACGCCTTGTAGTCGATGATACGCTTCAATTGTTTCTTTCTTGGGTCCGCCTGAACTGGCCGCGCGGTTGTCAACGCTATCGCCGTTTAGAAGCTTAAACAATTCTGCCGAAGAGATGACGTTTACTGCCGCGCCTCGGTTGCTCTGGACATCTGCGGCGATCTGCTTGAGCTCCGCAGTGCCGTGCAGGAGGACAGAATGCACCACCGATGCGGCGGAGAGCGAAACAAGCTGCGCATCAAAGAGAGCGACCACATGCGGAAGGGCCGAGCGGAGATCGGTTGCCCGATTCTGCCACCATTCAGCGACGTTGGACTTCTTGGTATACATGAGCAGGCGAGACGCCTCTATGTAGAAGCTATCCGCCCGCCGTAGGGAACGACATATTTCGCGAATATCGGCGCCGGAAGATATGGCGATGATGAGCCTTGGGAAGCTTATTCCTATATCCTCGACGTCGAATCTCTGCGCGATCAGGTCTTGAATTTGATCTAAGAAGTTCCCAATCGTTGTAGATCTTGTCAAAATTGCATCTACATCGGTAGCGGTGATCGCGGCATCTTCAAGCTTCCAATTGGCAATGTTCAAAATTCTCTCCATCACGACCTTGAACTGCGATGGACGAAGTCCGTTCAGTCGATGAATTTTTTGATTGCCGAATGCGCTCTGTCCACCGATGCCCGAGAGAAGATTGACGATCCTTTCAGCGAAGTTGTAGTCAGTAACAGGCCAGAGGATGATCAGGTCGCGCCTGATGCGAAGGATCCCATTCAACTGCCCGAGGAAGTTCTTATATTCAGGTTCATTGAAACTGGGAGCTTCTCGACCGTCAAAGTTGACGATGGTGAATTTCTTACCCTCAACCGGCAATTGCGACAGAAAGGAAGGGATCCTATCGACCGGCATTTCGTGAGGCGGAGCAAGGCGCACCACTCTGGCCACCTCATCGGGTAGAAAAATTTCGACGCTCTGCACCAGCGTGCTCTTCCCGGAGCCGCTGGGCGCCGAGATGAAGAGAATTTTTCCCTGCCCTGCGCTCTCAGCGCGAGCGAGCAATCGCTTGATCAATGTCAGATCGTCATCGGCGGCGATGAAGGTCGTCTTGGCCTTGTCACCAAATGCTTGAATGAGCGGCTCATATCGCGACGGGAGCGAAGTGATTCTCAACGTTCTAGGCATCGGGACTGCATAGATGATATCGAGATCCCTGTCAAGAAGTCGCTGGTCGTCACAAGAGTGGCGACCGCGGGCCCTGACGACAGACCCCGTCGCGGTCACCGCAAGCGCGGACATGCCAGCCTGCCAGGACCGTCCCGTTCGTCGTCTGCTTTTGGCCAGGCCGCGCGAGGCCGAGCTCGCGCGCGTGAAGGCTGGCCAGGGCACCTGACCCGTCTCGACGCCCTGGCCCGGACACCTCCCACCGGGTCGGGTGGGAGGTGCCAGCGCGGTCGGCGGGGCCACTTGCCAGCACCGTCCCGCTTGTGGTGCCAACTTGCCAGCACCGTCCCGCTTGTCGTGCCAACTTGCCAGCACCGTCCCGCTTGTCGTCCCGCTTGTCGTCGTGCCAACTTGCCAGCACTGTCGGGGCGCTGGAGGGCTAGCCGACGAGGACGGCGATGGGGGTGGTCGTCTCTTCGCTGGCGGGGATGGGCGGGACTTCGAGGTTGTCGGAGCAGAGCGACCAGCCTTCGCTGGTCTTGCGCACCCGCTTGACCTGGCAGCGGTAGCCGTCGCCATCGCGGGTCAGCACCAGCGCCACGCGCTCGCGCACGGCGCCGAGCTTCACCCCGTCGAGGCGGCGCATCACCATCCAGTCACCGTTCTTGATGGGCCGCCGCCCGCCGTCCATGGAGTCGCCCTCCGCGCGGACGGCGAAGTGGTCGGGCGTGACCGCGAAGGGCAGGTCCAGCTCGATCGACGAAGGCGCTGGCTCGCCTTCGTCTGTGTGCGATGCGAGCCCGGCGAGGACGCGCAGGGTGGGGTAGGCGCAGATCTCCTGTGGGTGCGACTCGGGCAGGGCGCCGGGCTCCAGCATGCGGCGCTCGGGGCGGGCGCTCCAGCCGAGGGGGGTGTGCTCGAAGAGGACGCGCTGCTCGGCCTGGGGTTCGCCCGCTGTGGCACCGAACCAGCGGCGCAGGAGCGCGGTAAGCTGGTTCTTGCCGTCAGGGCTCCCGTAGGGCCAGGCCACGTTGACCGCGATCTTCGCGAACCTGAACACCCAGAGCTCGCCGTCCTCCAGCGCCACCAGCAGCTCGCCGGGTTCGTCGGGCCTCGGGAAGGACGGCGGGCGGTCGCGGTCGGGCAGCTTGATGAACGCGCCGCGGGTGTTGTGGACGACCTTGCAGGGGACAGCGGTCCCCGCGGCGCCGTCCCCGCGGATCTCGCGGCTCAGCGCGTCCGCCAGACGCCAATCCAGGATTTCACGCGCGAGCGCACATAGCGTCTCCTCCTGCGCGGGGGCCAGCGCGACCGCGGCGGCCAGGATGAAGGTGACGAGCGAGCCGATTTGCACGCGAATCATGAGACGGGTGAGGCTGGACTGGGTCATCTGGCCGTGTCGATGCGTTTATCCCTGCCTCTCCTGCTCGCGGAATTGCGTCGGCGTGAGCTTGGTCATCTTTTTGAAGTCCTTCGAGAAGAAGAACTGGTCGTGGTAGCCCACCTGACGGGCGATTTCCTTCACTGGATCATCGCTTTCGATGAGGCGGCGCTTGGCTTGATGAATGCGCTCGCGGCGCAGCCAGTCGATCGGACTCGTGCCAAGCGCGGCTTTGAACTGCCGGCTGAAGTGGCTCTCGCTCATGCCGCTGAGTTGAGCGAGTTCCACGACCCGCGTGGGCATGTGAAAGTAGAGGCGCATGCGCTCGACGGCTTTTTGCACCGCCAGCGGCAGTTCCGGCTGGATGGCACCGGGTTCGGAAAGTCGCGCATCGAAGAGAATGCCGATGATCGCCGCCACGGCGGCACTCGTCAGCGCTCCATCGCTCGGCCGCTGGCCCATCATGCGGTCAAAGGCACGCTCAAACTCGAGTGCCAGCGCCTTGGCATCCACATTCTCAAACACCGGTTGCGAGCGGATCTGCAGCAGCTCGGAGATGCGATCGAGCGGCCGTCCTTCCACGCGAATCCAGTAAAGCTCCCACGGCTCCCGCGTCACTGCGCCATAGGCATGCGGATGGTGGCAGTTCACCCACACGAGCGAGCCGGGGTTTACGTCATGCTTCTTGCCCGCCACGCGGAGCCAGCCCTTGCCACTGAGGCAGAGGATGAATTCGTGGCCGGGATAGGTCTCGCGCTCGATGCGGTGATCAATGCCTGCTTTGAGGTGTCCCGCCCTCACCACCGAATAAAACAAATCGCGCTGCCAGTCGGCAGGCGTGGCATACAGGTTCTTGTAAAACACCGTTTCTTGGAACAGCGATGGCATGGCGGGATATTACATCACTCGCCATCCGGATGTCGAGAAAAGATTCTGCGGCTCAGCTTTCTTCGAGGGATTTGCGGTTCGTTTCCTCCGCCTTCCACACCGCCACGATCGTGATCGCGGCCATGGCGATGAGGTAGAGCGCCACGGGCCAGGGTTTGCCCTCCGTGCGAGCCAGCAAGGCGGTGGCGATCAGCGGTGCGAGGCCGCCGGCGAGCGGAGAGGCGAGTTGGTAGCCCAGCGAGGCACCGCTGTAGCGCACGCGAGTGCCGAACAGCTCCGAAAAGAAGGCCGCCTGCGGTCCATACATCGCCGAATGGATGATGAGACCCAGCGTGACGGCCGCGACGAGGGCGGGCATGGTTTTTTGATCGACGAGCCAGAAGAAGGGAAAGGCGAAAACGACCACCAAAACGGCTCCGGCGAGGTAAACGGGCCTGCGGCCGATTTTGTCCGACCAAATGCCAAACAGCGGAATGGCCCCAAATTGAACCGCGGAGCCGATCAGCACGGCTTGCAGCACCTGCTCCTGCGTGAAGCCGGCCTGCTTGGTGGCGTAGGTGAGCACGAAGATGGTGATGACATAGAAAAACGCGTTCTCGGCGAAGCGAGCACCCATCGAGAGCACCACATTGCGAGGATGGCGCCGCAGCACTTCCATCACCGGCATGCCCTGCGGCTCGGATGTTTGCTTCTGCGCCGCCGCAAAGACCGGGCTCTCCAACACATGCAGGCGGATGAACATGCCGACACCGAGCAGCAGGATGCCGATCAGGAAGGGCACGCGCCATCCCCAGCTCATGAAAGCCTCTTCGGACAGCGCCGATGACATCACGCGAAACACGCCCGTGGCCAGCAGCAGGCCCACCGGCACGCCCGCCTGCACCCAACTGGCGAGAAAGCCGCGCCGTCCGGCCTCACCATGCTCCACGGCCATCAAAACCGCACCGCCCCACTCACCGCCCACGCCAAAGCCCTGCACGAAACGCAGCAGCACGAGCAACGTCGGGGCGATGATGCCCGCCTGCTGGTAAGTCGGCAGCAGTCCGATGGCAAAGGTGGCCAAGCCCATCATCATCAGCGTCGTCACCAGCATCGACTTGCGGCCCAGCTTGTCACCAAAGTGCCCGAAGACGACCCCGCCGAGCGGCCGGGCAAAAAAGCCTACCGCGTAGGTGCCAAACGACGCCATCGTGGCCGCGAAAGGGTCCAGCGTGGTGAAAAACAGCTTCCCAAACACCAGCGCCGAGGCCGTGCCATAGAGGAAAAAGTCATACCACTCGATGGTGGTGCCGATGAAGCTCGCGAGGACGACGCGGGTGGTGGACTGCATCCGGCGATTCAACTCCGCCGCGGCCATTTTCGTCAATCATTGATCGTTGGGAGGCCGTTCGGGGCCTGAAAAACCCCCGCAAAGGCCCCGAATTTCGCCCTTGCCAAAAAGGCGTTCACCCCGAGTATGGCGGCCCTCTTGTCCGGGCGCCCTCTGGTGCCGCGGGACGAAAGCCCGCCAGACGCCTCCGGAGCGGAAGTGCCTGAGCGGTTTCATCACCCAACGCTCCCAACCCGTAAACAACAGTAATGAGTGCAAACGCAACGCTCGCCGACCTGATCGCAGGTTCTTTCCGCGAGCTCTCCGAGGGATCCATCGTCAAGGGTCGCATCCTCGAAATCAAACCCCAGGTCGTCCTTGTGGACATCGGCTACAAGTCCGAAGGCGCCATCCCCTCCAACGAATTCGAAGACGAGGACATCCAGGTCGGCGACGAAGTCGAAGTCCTGCTCGAGCGCCTCGAAAATGACGAAGGCATGGTCGTCCTCTCCAAGGAGAAGGCCGCTCATCGCCAGAATTGGGAGAAAATTTACCACGTCTTCAAAGACGGCGGTCTCGTCAAAGGCAAGATCAAGAGCGTCGTCAAAGGCGGCCTCATGGTCAACGTGGGCGTGGAGGCCTTCCTCCCCGGCAGCCAGATCGACATCATCCCGCCGAAGGACCTCAACGAATACGTCGGCAAGGTGTTCGAGTTCAAGATCGTCAAGATCAACGACGAGCGCAAAAACATCGTGCTCTCCCGTCGCGAGGTCATCGAGGCTGAGCGTTCCGAGCAGCGCCAGAAGTTCCTCGACTCCGTCACCCCGGGCGACAAGGTCACCGGCGTGGTCAAGAACATCACCGACTTCGGTGTGTTCGTGGACCTCAACGGCATGGACGGTCTGCTTCACATCACCGACATGTCCTGGGGCCGCCTCAACCATCCTTCCGAGATGGTCGGCATCGGTCAGAGCGTGGACGTGGTCATCCTCGAGGTGAACCGCGAGAAGGAGCGTGTCTCCCTCGGCCTCAAGCAGCTTCAAAACAATCCTTGGGAAAACATCGAAGGTCGCTACCCCGTGGGCCACAAGGTCCGCGGCAAGGTCACCAAGCTCGTCGCTTACGGTGCCTTCGTGGAAGTGGAAGAAGGCGTCGAAGGCCTCATCCACGTCTCCGAGCTCTCCTGGACGAAGCGCATTGCCCGTCCGAGCGATGTGCTCGCTGTCGGCCAGGTCATCGAGTCCGTCGTTCTTGGCATCAACAAGGACGAGCGCAAGATCAGCCTTGGCGTCCGCCAGCTCGAGCCGAATCCGTGGGACGACATCGACACCCGCTATCCGGTGGGCACGAAGATGACCCGCCCGGTGCGCAACCTCACCGCCTACGGCGCCTTCGTCGAACTCGAAGAAGGCATCGACGGCATGATCCACGTGTCCGACCTCAGCTGGACACGCAAGATCAACCACCCGTCCGAGATGCTCAAGAAGGGCCAGGAAGTCGAAGCCGTCGTTCTCGGCATCGACAAGGCCAACCAGCGCATCAGCCTCGGCATGAAGCAGCTCGAAACCGATCCGTGGAGCGAGATCGACACCCGCTTCAAGGTGGGCGACGTCGTCAAGGGCAGCGTCTCGAAGATCGCCAGCTTTGGCGCCTTCGTGGAGCTCGAAGACGACATCGACGGGCTCGTGCACATCTCGCAGATCAGCGAGGAGCGCATCGAGAAGGTCAAAGACAAGCTCAATGTCGGCGACCAGGTCGAAGCCCGCGTCATCAAGGTGGACAAGGTGGAGCGCCGCATCGGCCTCTCCATCAAGGCCATGTCCTACAGCGACGCCGACATCCAGAAGGAAAGCGCCGCGTTCGAAGCCCTCAAGCCCAGCACCGACCTCGTCGGCCTGGAGCAGGCCTTCAAGTTCGCCACCGAAGAATGGCGTCCGGGCGGCTCGTAATCGACCGCACGCACCATCCCATCACTTCACCCGGAGGGGACGCCGCGAGGCGTCCCTTCTTTTTTGTCACCGGGGGCATTTCGGCTGAACATTCCCCTGAATAGCATGATCCATGCAGCGTCACAGTTTCGCCATGCACACTCCCACGCTGCTCCCCGCCTTCGTTCTGGTCCTCGGCCTCGCCAGTTGCGAAAAAGCCACTCCGCCGCCCGTCGTGCAGACACCACCCGCCACCGTGCAGGACGATGCGCAGCTCATCGCCGCCCGTGACGCCCTCGCCCGCCAGGCCCTCGAGATCGAGACCCGCAGCGCCCTCCTCGACAAGCAGCTCGCCGACATGGAGCAAAAGCTCCGCCAGAGTGAAAACGACGCCCTCCGAGGCCAGCTCGATGCCATGAAGCAGCAAAACGAGCAGCTCCGTGCTCAGGCCGACACCGCCCGCCAGCAGAGTGATCAGCTCAGCCGCCGCCTCGTCGCCACCACGCCCCCTCCGCCGCCCGTTTTACCCCCGCAGAGCCCCCAGCGGGACTACAGCCTCTTTTACGACCGCCTCGCCCCGCATGGCCGCTGGCTCGATGTCAGCGGTTACGGCCTCTGCTTCCAGCCCCGGCTCTCCCGCACCACCACCTGGAGGCCATACGTCGATGGCTGCTGGAGCTGGTCCACCCTTGGCTGGACCTGGCAGTCAAACGAACCCTTTGGCTGGGCCACCTACCACTACGGCCGCTGGATCCATCTCACCCGCCACGGCTGGCTTTGGGTTCCTGGCTGCGAATGGGCACCCGCCTGGGTCGCCTGGCGTCAAAGCCGTGACTACATCGGCTGGGCACCGCTGCCGCCTGAGCCCGGCCCCTGCACCAGCATCCAGCGGGACTGCGACACCCGCTACAACCTCGGCCCAGCTAGCTACACCTTCATCAGCGTCACGAATTTCGTCCGCCCCACCTACACCACCATCTGCCGGCCCGTCAGCTACAACAGCACCATCTTCCATCACACCGTCAACAGCACCCAGATCGTCCCCTGCGGCGGTCCTGCCCAGGGCGGCACACCCCTCTTCATGCATCACGGCGGCCCGCCACGGCATCAAATCGAGCAGCAGTGCCGCCAAACCATCCCGCAGACCCAACTCCGCCCCGTCGAGCACACCCATCTCACCGCTGGCGACCTCCCCGAAGGCGGCCGGAAGCCCGGCAAACCGCACCTGCTCCCCGTCATCGATTTGCCGACCCTCTCCAGCCGTCCTTCCCTCCCCGACATCAAGCCCGCCGAACGCATCGACCGGCCTCAACTCGCCGACACCTTCGCCGGTGTCCCCGACACCGCCCGCCCCGCCATCCAGCAAACCCTCGAAGCCGATCGCAAACGCCCGCTCATTGCCGACTCGCCCCATCCCGCCCCTGCCAGCCCATCCCCGCAACCCGTGTTGAGCACCCCGCAGCTCACCGAAACCGTCCGCCCAGCCCAGCCCGTCGAGGTCCAAAACAGTCCCGCCAGTCCACTCGAGCCCGCCCAGGTCCCACCAGCCCTCGCCAACCTCGGCGCGCCGCTCGAAAAGCGTGGTGGCAGGCCTCATCTCATAGCCCCAGCCGCCCCCGGCGAAGCCCCCCATATCCCC